>NZ_JBCNLP010000006.1:5000-341576 GCF_039595395.1 Novosphingobium sp.
GATCAGCTCAGATCCACGATCCGGGCGAGCTTGCCATCCACGATCGTGATGAACGAAGCGCCGCGCATGGCAAGGGGCTCGCCAACCTTCATCGGTCCGAGATCGACGGCCGGGATGCCTGCCCAATCGACCTGCAAAGCGACGCGATCGCCATCGACAACAGACGTCCTCACGGTTTGCAGCCGGGTGGTGAACATCGCGGCGGCTTGCGTCGCAAGCTCGGCAAAGGCGGAGCGTCCCTCGATCTTCATGCTCTGGCCCGCGTTGGAGACATTCTCGAAAACCACATCATCAGCCACGCAGTTCACCAGCGCGGCAACGTCCTTGCTGTTGTAGGCATCGAGGTAGGTTTGAACGATTGCAGGCAGCGTCATGGACCATGCCCCCTCTTCGAGCAAGGCGCAGCCGCCGCTTCACCATTTGTCCGGGTGAGACAGGGCACGCGCCTCGCGCAAAATTTCCCGAATATCGACGTCGGACGATGCCTGACGGCATCATTGCATTCACGCAGATGGTCCCGACCTGACGTATCAGGCCGGGCGGTTAAATCGTTCGCTGCTTGCGGCTGCGATGTGAGCAAGGAAGATCATGCCCGCAATCTACCGGTCTGAACGAAATTGTCGAGGTACCCTTGCCCGCCATGCCGGGCTTCACCGCGCCCAGCGGTACACCTGATGGTGCGGAGGCCCATCCCGCCCGCTAAATCGCCGAATTGCGCGGTGTTTCGGCGCGGGATAAGGCTCTTTCGGCCCTCTCGATATCGCGTGAAAATGCGCTCGCCATCGCCATGATCAGCGTATGTCATTCATCGTGGACTGAAATAGGCATTTCCGTCTATAAACACCCCATGGCGGGCCCCTCTTCTCCTTTTTCATCCCTTCCCTGGACACCAGATCTTGTCGATGCCTTCGGGGAAGCATGGTCCGCGATCGCCCGGCTTGATGCCCGTGTTTCCGCCAGTTCCCTCGCCCCCGCCTGGCGCTTGCGGGCCAGTTGGTCCGGCTATGCCACCGCATTGCGACTCCAGCAATTCGCGCTGGAAGAAATCGACATTATTGCCCATCAATGCGCCATCCGTCTGGCCGGCCGGCCCATGCCCGTGACGGCTAGCGATCCTTTCGGTGCCTATGATGGCTGGCTTGCGACCCTCGCGCAGAGCGGCGGCCGACATTGGCGCGAGGATCTGCCCTTCACCTTCGATCCGCCGGAAGGATGGAGCGAGGCCCCTGCCCTGATCCGCGCGCTGACCCTGCTGGATGACTGGGCCCGCGCGGATGGCTCGCTTTCGCCCTGGCTCGCCTTTCCGACCGTTCTGCAGCGTATGGGGCTGACCGGCTGCGCCCTGCCCTGTCTGGTCGCTGGCGATGCCGCTCAGCGCTTTGCGCTCGATCCACGCCCCGCCCTGCTCAAGCGGCTCCTCAAGCAGGTGCGGCGCCATGCCGAGGATGGTCTCGTCCGGCTCGAGCGTCTGGAAGATGGTGCCCGGCGCAACGCTGAAGCCATTGCTGCCGAGCATCGCCCCGGCAAGCTGCCGGATCTGGGCCGGATCGCGCTGACCCGCCCCTGCCTTGCCGCCCGGTCGCTGGCCCCTCACCTTGGCCTCACCATTTCGGGTGCGGGGAAGCTGCTTGAACGTGCGGCGAGGCTGGGACTGCTGGTCGAGATATCGGGGCGCGAGACATGGCGTTCCTATGTCACAAGCGACATCGCTCTCGCCCTTGGCCTGACCTCTCCGGATCGAGGGCGCCCGCGTCTTGCCGCTGAGCCCTCGCCTGCCCTCGATGCAATGCTGGCCAGTTTCGATGCGGAGATGGACGAACTCAATGCTCGTCTTGAGCGCCTCGGCATTGGCGTCATGAAGCATCCGGACACGGATATCTGAACCGAGCATCAGGCAAGATATCTGGACGAGCCGAGCATGGCCTCTTGTTCAGAGGCAGGCGCAAGCTGATCGGGCTCTGTGTGCCTAGACCTCTTTGCGCAAATTTGGATGCAATGCCGCTGAAAGCATTTGGCCTGCTCCGACAGGGCCTGATTGGGCTGAAAAAGCGCAAAAATGGGACCGGAAAGGCCCGTTTCGCCCGAATTATCGCGTAAATCACTGTTTTTTCGCCGCGAAAAAGCGATCGATCCAGAGGGGGCTTACAGCGCGAAAACAAGAGTGGGATAGGGGGCTGTGGCCTGACGTCTTCCTTCGCGCTCTACGGGCTTCTCAGGGCAAAATTTGTCATTTCGAATCATCTGGCGCCGGGAATGCCTGTCAAAAAGGGCTGGGTGCGGCAAATTGGGCTCGATGCATGCCTGAGCGAGAGAATTGTGGTTGGAATACGAGGATCGGCTTCCCAAGCCACCCATAGCGACGCTTCCGGCGTTGTAAGCGTGACCAGTCAGATCGGCGCGGCTGAAAGGTCCGGATACAAGCGCAAAGCTCTCCCCTGCCTTCATCCTTTTATCTCACCCCAAAAATAGCCATCTGCAGGGTTAGAGGGGTTAAATCTAGGTTAGATAAGTTAAGGCTCGCCGTAAGGAACGTGACTCGCGGGATTGCGCGGGATAGCCGGATCGGCCCGTTCCTGAAATGTCGAAGAAGCGTTCCTGAAAGATCGACCCGCCGTTCCCGATGGATCGAGATTGCGTTCCCGATAGGTCGAAGCCTGGCTTACGGGCGTTCCCGGAGTGTCGAAGGTGCTGCCAAAGCACCATGATTGTCCGTCGCTTTGAATCAGTTTGCACACCTTCTCGTTCAACAAGCTTCAAACTTCATGCGTGATTGGCGAGGGCTCCGTGATCTCCGTAAATTGTCGTTCCATTTTTGGATGATGCTTCGACCTCGCCCGACACTTCGGGAACGCCCCCTGCCCATCGACGGCACATGTCGCTCAACGCAGGCTGTGCTTGTGCTTTTCGTGGTATCGTTTCACCCATCCGATGAAGGCCTTCTGCCAGTCGACCGGGGTGCGCTGAGCGTCGCCAGCGACCCAGCTTTCGAACTCGCTGTGCAAGGTGTAGAGGTCCCAGCCTGGGCAGGTCGAGCGCAGATGGTCGATGGTCTCGTCGGTCATGAAGCCGCGCGTCGCGGCATCCGACAGGCCCGCGACAGCCTGCCGCACCATCGCGCGGGCGTCGATCAGCGGCTCTGGCTGCGCTGCGGGTTTCTTGGCTGCCTTGGGTTTGGAAGCGACGGGAACGGGCGGCAACTCCTCCCTCTCCCCTTCCCCCTGCCCGGCGGACATGGTCGGCTCGATGTCACGCATCTTTTCCGCGCCATCCTTGCCATCCACGCGGCGCATGCGCAGCATGGGTTCGCCCTCGCGGCTCGTCTCGATCGAGAGCGCATAGCCGGGCAGATCGTTCTTCTCGGCCAGCTTGAGCATTTCGAATTTGAAGCGGCGATACTGCCCTTCGGCGCCCGACTTCTCGAACAATACCGGCATGGAGATGGCAAAGCCGGCCTCCCCTGCCCCGCCCGCATGCTTTCGCGCCACCTTGTAGAGCCAGCGCTCGCGCCCGCCAGTGATGGCGAAATAGGCGCGGTCGATCGACAGCACCCCGCCCTTCATCATCACCCCTTCCCAGAACCAGTTCGACAGTTCGATGGTCATGCCCCGCGAACGTTCGGTCTTTTCATCGACCAATTGCGTCCAGCCATCGAGCCAGCTGAAGGTCGCCTCGCGGCGGTTTTCAGCGCGGATGTTGGTCTTGATGGTGGTGGCCACCAGACGGTCGAGCGCCTGCCCGAGCAGTTCGTAAGCGCGCCCTGTCGTCGGACGGCCGATGGCGCGCAGCAAATCATAAGGCATGATGTTGAGCTTGCGTGGCACATCATTGGTGCCCCGCCGCGCCATATCGGCCAGCACGCTGGCGCAATAGATCAGAATGTCCGCATCCCAGATCGTGGCCATGCCATAATCGGCATTGGCCGAGACATGCACCCACAGCTTGCCATCGGGACTGGTGTAGTCGATGGGGTTGGAGCGCTTGGACTTGGCCAGGCTAAAGAACGGGCGCTCCATCATCTCCCGCTGATCGCGCAAGGCGAGGTCGGAGATATAGGGCAGGAACAGGTCGAACTGATCCGCGATGGGTTGTTTACGGGCTTTGGTCACCAGCGTTTCTTAGCGAAGTTTCCCTGGGGAAACCACTGGCGATGAGTTTGGAACAGTGGAAACGGGCGGCGTGTTCCTTTTGCCTGTTGGAGATGTCGATCGCCGATATCTTTGCAGCATAGTGGCAAGGCCGGCAGCAGAACTTGCCGCGATTTTGCGCGGGGATGCCGGGCTCCAGATATGGTTTTCGAAAATGCCATAAAGGTTGGGGAGGGGGCAGCGCAGGCTTGGCCTGACCCGTCTTGGAATGGGGTGAGCCGCGACAGGGTCTGCTGTCTTTCATGGGGGCTCTGAAATCGGATCGTTCAAGGCCCGCTGGGTCTGGTCTGTTTCTGGTCGATTGACGCGATCGTCATGTACCGGGGAGGCTTCACCTTGGGCAACTCGCGTTGACGATACCAGCGTGCAAGGTCCGCGATCAGCCTTTATGCGGTGGCGTCAGCGCGGCGTTGATCAGAGCATCTCGACAGAGTACGGCTGCTGCCTAGCAAGTGCCTTATGGCATGTTCACGCAGTTTTGCGCCCTGCTGACGCTTTCCCGGCATCAAACGTGACCGATTTGAATGGAGAGCTTTTGGTGAGGGGGCGGCATGCGTTATGTTCTAGTGCGGCTATCTCGAGGTGATCGCTGGCAGAATGCAAAGTGCGGGTTAGCAGCCTTGGCACCCGCATGTTCAGACGTCTTACGAGGAGACGAGCGCGTCCTGCCACCTCAACGTATGGATGATCTGTGTTTGCGGCTCGTGCCTTTATAGCGCCCACTCTGACACAGCTTATGGGAGAGCGAGATCTGTTGGGTTTGGCAGGAGGATGCTTCAGGAAAGGTTTGTGAAACATGGGCTCAAGCGAATGCTGCCGATCTGCCGGTGACCCAGACGGTTTTCTCTGCGCTTTCTGCCGACTGGCGCTGAGGGAGGCCTAAAGTCTGCCTGATCGACATGGTCTTGCGCGGAAGGCTCATCCGCAGGGCAAAGGCTGTGAAACAAAGAGGCTTTCCAGCAAACCGGCCGCACTACCTCATGGCACAGGATCACCCGCCGACACCTGATCCATCCCGGCCCCGGTTTCCCCGGGGAAACAAAAAACCGCCATGTTTCCCCGGGGAAACACGGCGGTTTGAGGGCAGGGGCTAACCCGCAGCTTGCGGTCAGGGGCGAACGCCCTTGCCTTGCTCTTCCAGACTGATCAAAGCCTGACGGAAGGCTTCGACCAGCTCGTCGATATGCGCGCCAGACCCGGCATGCACCCGCACGGTGGCGCCCTGCCGATTGGTCGAAACCACCGACAGGCCTGAGCGCCCATGCGGCGACAGCCAATTGTAGATCGGACCGGCCGGCGGCGTCTCGGCATGGGGCGCTGCCAGCAGGCGGGTCAGCACTTCGGCGGCGGGCAGGGCAGGCGCCCCGGTCCGCACCCGCGTTGCCTGTTCGGAGGCAAGCCCCTTGGCCGCCTTCAAAATCGATGCGGCTGCCAGCCTGTCATCCATCGCCTGCGCCAGCGGATAGGCGGGCTTCAACTGCACCTCGGCGGGGGAGGCAAAGGCCGCCACCACCGCATCGGGCAGGCTCGCCACCTTCAGCATTTTCGACAGCCAACCCTTGGAGAGCTTCAGCCGTTCGGCCATGCGGCTCTGGTGATTGCCGTAATGTGATTTCAGCGCGGCGGCATAATTGCGCGCCCGCTCCAGATCCGAAACGTCCTTGCGCGCGCGATTTTCCAGATCGGCCAGACGGAAGGCCGCCTCGTCATCAAGCTGCGCCACCTGCGCGACGAACATCATCTCCGGATAGGAGTGCGCCCGCAGCCACGAGATCGACCAGTGGCGCCGCGTGCCCGCAATCACCTCATAGTCGTAATTCGGGTCCCCCTCGATCCGGCGCACCACCGCGGGCACTTTCTGGCCCCCTTCCGCGACGATGGAATCGAGCAGCTCCTGACAGGAGGCTTCGGTCAGATGCTCATAGGAACGGGCATTGCCGCTCCACACCCGGACCTTGGCCGGGTCCAGCAGCAATTGCGTGACCTGACGTACCTCGCCGCTGGCCACACGGGCCAAAGCGCTCTCACGCCCGAGCAGGGTTGTGCCGCGCGCGCGCTGAGCCCGCAAATCCGGAGCAGGGGAGGGGGCGGATTGTGTCGGCACCTCTTCCGTCGATACTTCGGGAACGCTCTCGTCATCAGCAAGAAGGGCGGCGAGATAGTCGGATTGTTTGCGCGCCATATCAGCTCCGGTCCGTATGCGAGCGAGTCAGGGAAAGGTTGAACATATCGCGAACGGCGATATGTAGGCAAGCTTTCGCCAGAGACTTACAGTGCGGCATGGAGCACATCCTCCTCACGCGCCGGCGTCACTCGGCCCCAGCCCTGGCGCATCAACTGCTCGATCTGGGCCAGCGCCTCGTCGAGGTTGGCCTTGCAGCGCTTGTGGGTCTTGGCGGTGCCGACCGGCTTTTCCAGCTCATAGACCGTCATCATGCGCAGGGCGGCATGGCTGATCTCGGCGCTTTCCAGAATCGGCACCGGCAGCAGGGCGGGGCCAAAGGCCTGCTCCATGATCGAGCGGACCATGGCATGGCTGGGATCGTTGCCGTCGAACTTCGAACAGATCAGGCGAACAAACTGGTAATCAACGGTAATTCCCGCCTCGACCAACTGGCCGATCACCTGATCCATCATCGAGAGGAACTGCACCGTCGAGCAGAAATCGGGCGTGGTCGCGGCCAGCGGCACCAGCAGCGCATTGGCCGCCTGCATCACCGCCAGCGAGATCGTGCCCAGCGCCGGCGGCGGATCGAGCAGCACCACATCGTAATTGCGCGCCAGATCGAGCAGACCCTGCTTCAGCTTGCGGAAACGCGCGGCCAGCACCGATTGCCCGTCGGCGCCTGCAGCGGCCAGTTCGTACTCCACATCGAACAGCTCCAGATTCGACGGGATCAGGTCGACATTGGGCCAGGCGGTGGGCTTCACCGCATAGAGCAGATCGGCCTGAGTCGGGTCGATCGACAGATAGGGGTATAGCGTTTCCTCACGCGTGATGTTGAAATGCGGGTTGAAGCCGAACAGCGTGGTGGTGGTGGCCTGGCTGTCGCAATCGACGACCAGCACGCGATAGCCCTGCACCGCGAAATGATGCGCCAGATGGGTGGTGACGGTCGATTTGCCGACGCCGCCCTTGAAGTTCTGCACCGCGATCATCGCGGGCACATCCATCGGCGCGCGGGCCGGAGAGGCGCCCAGCACCTCGCGCATGTTGAGCATATCCTGCACCGAATAGCCGATTCGGCGCCCGTTTTCGCCCTGCGGGGCAGGGGGCAGGCGCCCGTCATCCTCGGCCATGCGGATGCGGTTGGTCGAGCAGCCCAGCAATTGCGCGGCCTCGGCAATGCCGAAACGGACATTGAGCGCTTTGCGGCTGTCCGGCAGGAAGGCCTTGCGCCGCAAGCGCTCGATCATCTTTTCGCCGGCGGCGGCCAGATCACCGATCTGGCTGACGATGGGGTGCATGGGGGAAGAATCGGGAGTATCTGAATGCATTGCCGCACCCGCCTGAAAAATTGAAGCTTTCAGCTACTCCAATCTCAGAAATTGGTTCAAGTGGCAATAGATTTTACAAAAGTGAGCCGCCCCATCAAGAACATTGGGCCTCTCAGGGCCAAAAGCTGCGTTTCCGCTGACCAGACAGCCCCAAATTCCGGCCGCCTCCCGCCGACATCTAGGAAGACCACCCGCCGCCCAATGCCTCAAACAGGGCGGCCGTATCGGTGAGTCGCGCGGTCTGTGCCTGCACCAGCGCCTGCTCGGCCTGACGCAGCGTCTGTTCCGCGGCCAGCATGGTGGCAAAAGCGATCTGGCCCTGCTGATACTGGCGCTGGGCGATGATCAGGCTGGCCTCAGCGCTGCGCTGGGCTTGCACCGCGGCATCCAGCGCGGCGGCATCGCTCTGCAGCGCCTGCAACACATCGGCGACATTCTGAAACGCCCCCAGCACCGCCGAGCGATATTGCGCATCCGCCTGCCGGTAAGCCGCCTGAGCCGCCCGCTGTTTGTGAAGCAGGCTGCCGCCCGCAAAGATCGGCTGTGTGATCCCGCTCCCCACGGACCAGAAACTGTTGGCCACGGACAGCAGATTGCTCCAGCCCCCCGATTGGCCGCCTGCGCTGGCGCTCAGCGTCAGTTGCGGCAGGCGGTTGGCGATGGCCACGCCCACACCCGCGCTGGCAGCATGGAGATTGGCCTCCGCCGCGCGCACATCCGGGCGCTGCCTTACCAGCGCCGAGGGCAGGGACAGCGGCAGATCGCGGGGCAGGGTGACCTGATCGAGATCGATCCCGGCGACCGGCCCATCTCCCGCGCTGCCGCCGGTCAGGTAGGCCAGCAGATCGCGGCTTTGCGCCAAGGCACGCTGCAAGGGGGGCAAAGCCGCGCGGCTCTGGGCCAGCAACGCCTCCTGCGCCAGCACATCGGCGCCCGCCGCCTGACCCTGCGCCTGCTGGCGGTGCAGGATCTCCAGGGTCTCGCTCTGGATGGCGATCATGCGTTGCTGCGCGGCGATCTGGCCGCGCAGGGAGGCCTCCTGAAAGGCGGTGGCGGCCACGGTGTTGATCAGCGAGATGCGCGCGCCTTCGGTCTGGAAGCGCTGGGCGTCGAACTGGGCATGGGCCTGCTCCACCCCGCGCCGGTTGGCGCCGAAGAGGTCGAGCGTATAGCCCACCGTCACCTGAGCGGTCTGCAGGCTGTAGGTATAGCTGTTGTCCCCTGGCACGGCCGAGAGATATTGCGAGCTCTTGTTGCGGCTGCTGCCCGCCCCGGCATCCACCGAGGGGAACAGCACGCCGCGCTGTGCCCGCCAGCTTTCCCTGGCCTGATCCAGAGCGGCGCGCGCAGCGGCCAGATCGCTGTTGGCGGCCAAAGCGCGGGTGATCAGCGCATCGAGCTGCTCCGATCCGAACAGGCGCCACCAATCCTGCGCGGGCGCGCCGTCATGCACTTGCTGCGTGCCACCGGCGAGACCCTCGGGCGCGGCCATCGGTGTGATGGGCTCGGGCGTATAGGCCTGCTGTTTGGGCGCGGCGGGCTGGTGGAAATCGGGACCGACCGCGCAGCCGCCCAGCAGCAGAATCAGGCCCAGCGAGGCGCGCTTCATGCCACGTCCTCCTGATGCCGGACGGGGTGGGGCTGGCGCTTGGAGAAGAGGTCGATCATCACCGGCAGCACGATCAGGATCAGCACCGGGGCCAGCAGAATGCCGCCCACCACCACCAGCGCCAGCGGCTTCTGCACCTGAGAGCCGATCCCGCTGGACAAGGCGGCGGGCAGCAGGCCGACACAGGCCGCGATGCAGGTCATCATCACCGGACGGAAGCGGGTGCGCGCGGCATGCAGCACCGCTTCGCTACGTGCCATGCCGCTGCCCAGCAACTGGTTGAAATAGGCCAGCACCAGAATGCCCTCCATCACCGAAATCCCGAACAGCCCGATAAAGCCGATCGCCGCCGAAACGCTGAAGGCCGTGCCGGTAAAGGCCAGAATCAGCACGCCGCCCACCAGCGCCATGGGCATCACGCTGGCCGCCAGCGCCATATCCGTCAGCGAGCCGAAGTTGAGGAACAGCAGCAGCATGATCAGCGCCAGGCTGATCGGCACCACCACCTCAAGGCGGGCCATGGCGGCCTGAAGGTCGCCGAACTCGCCCACCCATTCGAGGCGGCTGCCCGGCGGCAGGCTGACCTGCCTGTCGATCTTCTGCTGGGCTTCCAGCACCGCGCCGCCCAGATCGCGCCCGCGCACGCTGAACTTGATCGGGATGTAGCGCGACTGGTTCTCGCGATAGATAAAGGAATAGCCCGAAACGAGGTTCACATCGGCCACGGTGGAAAGCGGCACCTGCGCCACCCCGCCAGTGGAATTAGGCACGGCCACAGGAATGGCGCGAATAGCATCGAGCCGATCACGGAACTGGGGGGCCAGACGGATCATGATCGGGAAGTTGCGATCCGACCCATACTCATAGAGGTTGCCCGCCGCCTGACCGCCGATCGCCGCCTGCACCACCGCGTTGATATCGCCGGGGGCGAGGCCGTAATGCGCCGCCTTGTCGCGGTTGATCTTGATGTTCACCGTGGGCTGGCCCAGCGCATCGAAGACCGACAGATCGGTGATGCCGCGCACCCCGGCCATGATGTTTTTGATCTGATAGGCTGTCTTTTCCAGCGATTCCAGATCATTGCCGTAGAGCTTCACCGAATTGGCGCCCTTCACGCCGCTGGCGGCTTCCTCGACATTGTCCTCGATGTTTTGGGAGAAATTGAACTCCACGCCGGGGAAGGGCGCGGCCAGCTCCTCATTGACCTGTTTGGTCAGCTTGTCCTTGGTCATGCCGCTGGGCCACTGGCTGGTGGGCTTGAGGGGCACGTAAAATTCGGCGTTGAAGAAGCCGGTGGTGTCGGTGCCGTCATCGGGGCGGCCCAGTTGCGAGATCACCGTCTTAACCTCGGGATATTTCATCAGCATATGGCGCATGCGGTTCACATGGCCCTGCGCTTCCTCAAGGCTGATCGAGGGGGGCAGCGTGGCGCGGATCCAGAAATTGCCCTCCTCCAGCTTGGGCAGGAATTCCAGACCCAGGCCACCCACCGCGATCCCCGCCGCCAGCAGCAGCGCGCCCATCCCGCCCAGCGCGACGATGCGGTTGGCCAGCGCGAAACGGATCGCCGGATCATAGACGCGGCGCATGGCGCGCACGATCAGCGTTTCCTTCTCCTCCTCATGCTCGCGCAGCAGCAGGGCCGACAGCACCGGCGCCACGGTGAAGGTGGCGATCAGCCCGCCGACGATGGCATAGGCATAGGTCTTGGCCATCGGCCCGAAGATATGCCCCTCCACGCCTGACAGGGTGAAGAGCGGCAGAAACCCGGCGATGATGATCGCGGCGGCGAAGAAGATCGCCCGGTTCACCTCTGTGGCGGACAGCTCGATGATGCCCAGCTTGCCGAAGAAGCTCTGGATGCCGCCCTGATGGTCGAGCGCGCCGGTGGCGGCAAAACGCTGCTTCGGAGGCTGCGCCAGATGGCGGAAGATGTTCTCCACCATGATGACCGTGGCATCCACGATCAGCCCGAAATCGATGGCGCCGACCGAGAGCAGATTGGCCGACTCCCCGCGCAGCACCATGATGATGATGGCAAAGGCCAAAGCGAAAGGAATGGTCGCCGCCACGATGACAGCGCTGCGCAAGGTGCCCAGAAACACCCATTGCACCAGGAAAATCAGCACCACGCCGAAGATCATGTTCTCCAGCACGGTATGGGTGGTGACATCGATCAGATCGGTGCGGTCATAGATCTTTTCCAGATGGACACCGGGGGGCAGAATGCCCTCCTTGTTGACCTTGTCGATCTCGGCTTCCACGGCTTTCAGGGTTGGCAGGCTGGCCTCGCCCCGGCGCATCAGGATGATGCCCTGAACGATGTCGTCATCCTCATCCTGACCCACAATGCCCAGACGCGGTTCATTCCCCACCGAAACCGTGGCGATGTCCTTCACCTGCACCGGGCGGCCCCCGGCGGGCGTGGCCACCAGCGTGTCGCGAATATCGTCCATCGTGTGGATCAGGCCCACGCCGCGCACCACGGCGGCCTGCGGGCCAAGCTGGATCGTCTGGCCGCCCACATTGCCATTGGCGTTGTTGATGGCGGTCAGCACCTGCGCCAGCGAGAGGCCATAGCTCACCAGCTTGCGCTGATCGACGGTGACTTCGTAGGTCTTGCTCTTGCCGGCCCAGCCATTGACGTCGATCACGCCGGGCACCGCCTTGAAGCGGCGCTGCAGGATCCAGTCCTGAATGGTCTTGAGATCGGTGACCGAATAATTCTTCGGCCCGCGAATGCGATAGCGATAGATCTCGCCGATGGGGCTGGTGGGCGAGATGCCCGGCTGCGCGCCATTGGGCATCGGCGGCAATTGCGACAGGGCATTGATGACCTGCTGCTTGGCCTGCTCGTAATCATAGTCGAAGGTGAATTGCACGCGCACGTCGGACAGGCCGAAGAGCGAGATCGTCTCCACCTTCTTGACGTTCTTGATGCCCGCCAGCTGGATTTCGACCGGAATGGTGATCGAACGCTCGATCTCGCTGGCCGATTGACCGCTGTTTTGCGTGACGATCTCGACCATGGGGGGCACGGGATCGGGGTAGGCCTCGATGTTGAGCAGACGGAAGGCGACAGCGCCCCCGGCCAGAAACACGCCCAGCACGATCAGCACCATGATGCGCTGACGCAGGGCAAAGGCGACGATGGGGTTCATATCCGCGTTACCCCTCAATCGGCTTTGGCGCCGCGGTCGATAAACAGGCTGCCCGCGGTGACGACCGTGTCGCCATCCTTCAGCCCGCCGGTGATCTCCACGCGGCCATCCACCGTGGCGCCGGTGGTGACAGGGCGCAGGCCCAGGCGATGCGTGCGGGGCAAAGCGATCCACACGCGGGCGGTGTTGCCCTCATAGATCACCGCCTCCTGGTCGACGGAGAGCGATTGCCGCTCGCTGCCCGTCAGCAGCGAGAAAGTGGCGAAGGTTTCCGGCTTCAAATGGCCGTCGTGATTGGCGATTTCGGCGCGCACCAGCAGGCGGCGGGAGGCAGGGTCGATGCTGGGCGCGACATAGGTGAGCCGCGCCTGCAAGGCCTGCCCGACATAGGGCCGCACCTGAACCATCTGGCCGATATGGGCGCGCGGCGCATCCTCCTCGCGCAGATTGCCCACCAGCCAGACCTTGCGGAAGTCGGAGATGGTGAAGGCCTGCGTGGCATTGCCGCCGCCCGATACGCTGCCGATGTTCTGGCCCAGACCGATCAGCCGCTGGGTGACGATCCCGTCGACCGGCGCCCGCACGATGGCCTCGCCATGGCCACTGGCACCGGCGCCATCGGCGCCAAGGATGCGCAGGCGGTTCTGCACCGCGACCAGCCCGGCCTGCGCATTGCGGCGCGCGGCGTCCGCGCTGGCCAGATCGGTCTGGCTCTGCTGCCAGTCCTTCAGCGCGGCGCCCTTGTGGTCATAGAGGTCGTGCTGGCGCGCTTCGGCATCGTGGCTCTGGCGGTATTGCGCCTCGGCCGAGGCGATGGCGCCGCGTGCGCTGACCAGATCGCTTTGCGCCTGCACGAATTCGCTGGCGACCACGGTGAACAGCGGCGTGCCCGCATGCACCAGATCGCCCGCCTTGGCCATGATCCGCACGACCCGCCCCGTATAGGGCGAGAAGACCGGCGTGGTCAGATCATCGTCCACCGCGATCTTGCCGTCGCTGGTGGCGGCATCGGTAAAGTTGCTGGCGTGGACGGTCTCGAAGCGCAAGGTCGCCCATTCGCGGTCGGTGGCGGCGAAGGTGCCGTCCTGCGGGGGAGCAGGCGGCGGGGGCGGCGGCGGCATGATCGCATGCCACAGCAGCGGCACCAGCCAGAACAGCGCGATCACCACCGCCAGCAAGGCGCCCGTGATCCACCATTGCCGGTGCCTGCCCAGCACGGGCACGGGCGTGTCCTGTCCATCCGTGGCGATATGATCCATGCGCTGCGACCCCGATTGCAAACAATCGGGCCGGGCTAGGCGGGCTTGCTTACATGAACCTTACGGGGCTCAGGCTGGCGGCAAATGCAGCGTAAAACAGGCCCCTCCCAGCGGCGAGGCCCCGGTTTCCAGCCGTCCGCGATGCACCTCGACGATGCGCTGGACGATGGAGAGGCCCAGCCCGGCGCCGTCGCTGCGGCGGTGGTCGGCGCGCCAGAAGCGGCGGGCCAGCTTGCCGTGATCGGCTTGAGCGATGCCGGGGCCGTCATCGGCCACACTGACGCTGCCGGAGGGGGCCAGCGCCACCTCGATCACCGTGCCGCCCGGCGTGTGGAGCAGGGCGTTCTCGATCAGATTGGTCAGCGCCATGGTCAGCAGGCCCGCATTGCCGGTCACCATCACCGCAGCTTCACCGCCCAGCACGGCGATGGTGCGCCCCTCGGCCAGCACGCGCGGGGTCATCTCGGCCACGGTGGCAATGGCGACCTCGCCCAGATCGAGCGGGGCCAGCGAGGCCTTGGCGGCATTCTCCATGCTGGCCAGATCGCGCAATTGCGCCAGCACATGCGTCATGCGGGCGATCTCCCCCTCCAGCCCCGCGCGCTGGGGCGCATCGCCCAGCGTGGCGACCTGCAGTTGCATCGTGGCCAGCGGCGTGCGCAATTCATGCGCCACATTGCCGGCAAACTCCTCCACCTGATGCAGCGCGGCGGAGAGGCGCTCGATCAGATCATTGGTGGCATGAACCAGCACACGCGCCTCGGCGGGCAGGCCGCTTTCATCGATCCGCGCGCCGGGCGTGCGGGGATGGATGGCGGCGGCGTTGCGCGCGGCGCGGCGCAGACCCCGCAGCGATCCCCACAGGATGATGCCATTGACCAGCGGCATCAGCGCCAGCAGCCCCACCAGCACCACCCAATAGGTGCCGAGGAATTTGCGCACCACATCGTCCACCACGGCGCCGGGCTGGGTCTGATCCTGCGTGACCACCACCCAGAGGTGCTGCTCACCTTGCCGGATGGGCAGGCTCAACCCGACCAAGGGGCCGATCTCGAACCGGTGCGGCGTGGCTCCGCGCAGATCGGCGGGCCAACTGGCGGGCTGGGCAAAGCGGCTGGCGGCCAGCGTGCGGCCCTGCGCGTCCAGCACCGCATAGGCGCGCCCGTCATAGCCCGAGGCGTAGATCGGCTGCTCGGTGGCGGGCAGGGCCATGCGCCATGTGCCGTCGGGCGCAGGCCGCATCGCGGAGGCAAGCATCTGGGCCTGCTGGCGCAGCATATCCTTCTCGATTGTCGCCACCGAACTGCGCATCACCGATTGCGCCAGCAGCGGCAGCAGCACGCAGGCGACCAGAATGGTGATCGCCTCGACCAGCAGAATGCGCGTCAGCAGAGCGCCGGAGAGGTGGCGCAGGCGCGGGATCATTGGCGCGCCCGCATCAGATAGCCCACGCCGCGCACGGTGACGATCTCGGCCAGACTGCCCGCCTGATCCAGCTTTTGCCGCAGGCGGTGGACATAGACCTCGATGGCGTTGGAGCCCAGCGTGTCGCCCGCGCCGAAAAGCTGATCCTCGGCGAGGCGTTTGGTCACCACCAGCCCGGCGCGGCGCATCAGCAGGGCCAGCAGCGCGCCTTCCCTCTGGGACAGCGCCACGCTTTCACCGTCGACCTTGAGGCCCTGGTTGTCGATATCGAAACTGAGGTTGGCGCAGACCACCTCGCGCCCCTGAAAGCTGCCGTTGCGGCGCAGCACCGCGCGCAGGCGGGCCATCAGCTCATCGGGCGAGAAGGGCTTGGCGAGGTAATCGTCCGCCCCCTTGTCCAGCCCGCTGATCCGCGCATCCAGCGTGCCCCGCGCGGTCAGCACGATCACCGGCATGGTGCTGCCCCGTGCCCGCAGGTCCCCCAGCAGCTCCAGCCCGTCACCATCGGGCAGGCCCCGGTCGAGGATCAGCGCGGCATAATGGCCCGCGCGCAGCATCAGCGCGGCATCCTCGCGGGCCTGCGCATGGTCCACCGCAAAGCCGGCCTTGTCGAACACGCCGGTCAGCGCGGAGGCCAGGGCAGCATCATCTTCAACCAGCAGGATGCGCATGGCGAGGCTCTTCCCGATGATGTTGCAAGCTTGACCCTTCGAATGGACCGGTGTCGCTGCCTGGGGTCAGGCCGGCCGGTGCATATGTCAAGATGGATAGGCCCGGAACCGGGGGGCGGGGCAAAAATCAGCCTTCGGGCATCACCCGATGGATAAAGGCGTCGAACAGGGGCACGGTGAAGGCGGTGTCGCCATGCGCCGGGCTGTAGAGCATGCCCTTGGTGATCAGGCTGTTGCGGGTGGGCGCGACGCTGGACACCTTGAGGCCAAGCTGCTCGGCAATGTCCCCCGAGCGATGCGGGCCGGCGCCCAGCGCGGCCATGGCCCGCAGATAGCGCTTTTCCGCTGGGGTCAGCCGGTCGAAACGCACGCGAAAGAAGCTGGCGTCGAGTTCGGCCAGCGCGCTGCGCGTGGCCAGTTCCACATGCTCGACCGTGATCGGCGAGCTTTCGGCGGTGTCCCAGCTATGCTTGCCCCATTCCTGCAGGAAATAGGGATAGCCCTGAGTCTGCCCAAACACGGCGTCGAGCGCTTCGGGTTGAATCGTCTCTTCCTCGCGCTCGATGGGCAGCCGAATCGCGGTGCGGGCGGCATCGGCATCGAGCGGGCCGACCTCGATGAATTCGAACAATCGCTCGGCATAGGATTTGGCGCGGCCCATCTGGCCCAGCAATTGCGGCAGGCCCGCCGCCAGCATGGTGACCGGCAGCTGCTTCTGATTGGCCCTGTGCAGCGCGCTGATCAGCGCGGCGAGCTGTTCCTCGGGCACATATTGCAGCTCGTCGATTACCAGCACGATGGCGCTGTCGCGTTCGCGCGCGGCCTCCCCCACCGCCACGATCAGATCGGCCAGATCCGCGTCGAGGTCGCCGCTGTCGGCCAGACCGGGCTCGGGTTTCACATCGAGCGCGACCTCCAGATCGGCATATTTGACCTTCAGCTTGGCAAAACCGGCCAGCGCGCGCAGGGCGCGGGTCACGCCTGCCGTGGCCTGCTTCATCCGGTCCATCCGGAGCAGCGCCGCGCGCAGCGAGGGCACCAGAATGCCGGGCAGCGAGCGATTCTCCGGCGCCTCGATCGAGACGATGGTAAAGCCTTCGCCCTCGGCCGCATCGCGCATGCGCGAGAGCAGCACGGTCTTGCCCACGCCGCGCAGACCATAGAGAATGCTGGGGCGCGCGGCCCGGCCGACCCGAATCCGGTCCAGCGCGACGGCATTGCGTTCCAGCAGATCCTCGCGACCCGCGAGTTCGGGCGGCGGCGTTCCGGCACCGGGAGCGAAGGGGTTGCGGCGGGCATCCATAGGAAGCTTATGTCAGTTTATCGAATTTCTGTAAACTGTCCTAACCTTCCTATGGATGCGAAGCGGGCGCCGCCGATCTGAGTTCGGGCGGAAGCTGATCGAGCGGGCAATAGCGATAGGTCGTGCCGCCTTTGGCGGGCATGCTGAAGGTCAGCGCATCGGGCACATCGATGGTCTGGCGCTCGGTGAAACGCTTGCCCGGCCCGCTGCCCGCATCGATGCAGGACTGGGTGACGCTGTAGCGATAGCCATAGCCGCTGCGCCGTTTCGACAGGACGCGGGCAACGCAGGCACGCGTATGGGCCGTGCTGATGCCCTTGCCGTCATAGCGGCGCAGCGCGGCATTGGCGGGGTCCTGACAGCGCGCGCCGCTGGCGACGAACAGGCCGGGCTTCAGCCTGTACACCCCGCCGGGCCTGGGCGAGCGATCGACCTCGGCCATGGCGGATGAGGCGATCAGCGCGGTAAGACCAAACAGCACAAAGCGGGGCAGTCGCATCATATGGCTTCTCCCGAGGATGAGCCATGACAACGCCATGGCCACGATGAACGATCCCTGATGACGCGATGGAATGCGCCGGATTGACCGAAAGGCCG
This sequence comes from Novosphingobium sp., assembly GCF_039595395.1. NCBI lineage: Bacteria > Pseudomonadati > Pseudomonadota > Alphaproteobacteria > Sphingomonadales > Sphingomonadaceae > Novosphingobium > Novosphingobium sp. Next base: position 22,669 of record NZ_JBCNLP010000006.1, read on the forward strand.
GGTCAGGGCCTCTCCTGCCTTGTGAAGGCCATCACGAAGGTTGCGCCCCCGCCCGGCGTGTCCTCGACCGCGATGGAGGCGCCATGCGCCTGCGCCACCGCCGCGACGATCGACAGGCCCAGCCCGGCGCCCTGCCGCCTTGTGCCGGGCGCGCGCCAGAAACGCTCGAAGAGCTGCGCGCGCTGATCTTGCGGCACACCGGCACCATGGTCGATCACGCTGATGGAGCCCTGCGCCGAGACCGCAATCAGCACCTCCGTTCCCGTCGGGGCGTGATGCACGGCATTCTCGATCAGATTGCGCAGCGCGCCGGACAGCGCTTCCGCATCGCCGGGGATCGTCACGGGTGGTTTCGGGGCCTCCAGCGCCACTTCCCGCCCCTGCCGGTAGATCCATGGCGCCATATGCCCCACCACCTCGGCGGCCAGAGCGCCAAGATCGACCACCTGCATGTCGGGCAAAGGCTGGCCGTCCAGCCGGGCCACGCGCAGCAACTGGTTGACCAGGCGGCTCATGCGCGCGGCATCCTCGCCCAGTCGGGTCACCGCATCGCCGGGGGGCAGGGCCTCGATGCCTGCCGTCAGGATCGCCAGCGGGGTGCGCAATTCATGCGCGGCATCTGCGGTGAAGCGGCGCTGTGCCTGAAAGGCCTGATCCAGCCGCTCCAGCGCCTCATTGACGGCATGGATAAAGGGCATGATCTCGGCGGGCGCCGTCCCCGCTTCCAGCCGCGCGCCCGCCTTGCCCGGCACGATGGCGGCGGCCTGGCGGCTCGCCGCGATCAAGGGGCGCAGGCTGGCGCGCACGGTGTAGATCACCACCCCCAGCACGGCCAGCGCGAACAGCGGAAAGGCCCAGACCACGATCGTGTCGGAAATGCCGTGCCTGAGCAGATAATGCCGCCGCGCCAGCGCCAGAAAGCCGATCAGCAAGGCCAATCCGTGAATCCCCGCCAGCCGCAGGATCAGCTTGCTTTCCAGCGATGTTCGCCAATGCGCCATCATGGCTGTGCCTCCTCGGTCAGGAAATAGCCGATGCCGCGCACCGTCTGGATGCCGCAGCGGGCATCGGCTTCGGCCAGCTTGCGGCGCAGGTGGTGGATATGGACGGGGATGGCGTTGGAGGCGATTTCGTCGCCCTCGCCATAGAGCTTGTCCTCCAGCACGGCTTTGGGCACCACGCGACCCAGGCGGCGCATCAGATGTTCGAGCAGCGCCAGTTCCTGCCGCCCCAGCATCAGCGGCTGCCCATCGACCAGCGCCTCGCGGCCCAGCGTGTCCAGCGCCAGACGGCCCGCCTGAAGCACCGTGCCCAGCGCCAGACCGGGGCGGCGCAGCAAGGCCTTGGCGCGGGCCACCAGTTCCTCGCTGGCGAAGGGTTTCACCAGATAGTCATCGGCTCCGGCATCGAGGCCGCCGACGCGGTCCTCCAGCGCATCGCGGGCGGTCAGCACCAGCACGGGCAGGCGCTGGCCTTTGGCGCGGGTGGCGCGCAAAACATCGAGCCCCTCGCCATCGGGCAGCCCCAGATCGAGCACCATGCCGTCATAGGGAAACAGGTCGAGCGCATGGCAGGCATCCTCGACGCTCTGCAGCACATCGACGACGAAACCGGCCTTGCGCAGGGCGCCGGCGACCAGCTCGGCGATCCTCGGCTCATCCTCGACCACCAGAAAACGCATAAAATCCCCTTCCCGAAGCCCCCTCCTAATATTCACTTAAACTTCGCGCCACAGGGGGCCGCCAACAGATTTGAGAAAAGGCGGTAACAGGTGGCGATCAGGCAGTCGGTAACGTTCGGGGTGGCCTTGGCCGGGCTGATGGCGGGGCTGGTGCCGCATCAGGCTCTGGCGGGGGCCAGCGGGCCGAAGCCGCAGGCGCATGCTGCGCGCGATGAGGATGACGATGATGATGATCGCAAGCCCGTGCATCAGACGAAGGCGGCGCCCAAGGCCGGGGATCACGACGACGATGATGACGGCGATGGCGATGATGGCCCCCGGCGCACCGGCGAGATCGTCGTCACTGCCCATCAGCTCGACAATGCCCGCGCGCGGGTCAGCGCCAGCCTTGGCGCCTCGACCTATGCGCTGAGCAATGACGTCATCGAAAAGCGCCCCAGCGGCGAGGCCGCCAATCTGGTCAATGTGCTGCTGCAGATGCCCGGTGTCAGTCAGGGCGGCTCGGGCGAGTTGCATGTGCGGGGCGCGCAGGGGCTGCAATATCGCATCAACAATGTGATCATCCCCGATGGCTTCACCGATCTGGCCGACACTCTGCGCGCCCGCTTTGCCGACAAGGTGGAGCTGGTGACCGGGGCTTTGCCCGCGCAATATGGCCTGCAGACGGGCGGCGTGGTCAACATCACCACCAAGAGCGGCGTCTATGGCCAGGGCGGCGAGGTCGAATTGAGCGGCGGCACGCTGGGCCGTTTCGAGGGCGCCTTCGATGCGATGGGCTCGCTGGGGGAGACCAACTACTATGTCTCGGGCTCCTATCTGCGCAGCGATGCCGGGCTGAGCGCGCCCGACCGCTCGACCAGCCCGCTGCATGACCATACCGACCAGATCGACGGCTTTGCCTATTTCGACCGTATTCTGGATGCGCAATCGCGGCTGTCGCTGATCGTGGGCATCTCGAACGATGCCTATGATCTGCCCCATGCGCGCGGAATCAATGCGGCCGGTTCCACGGCCGCCGCCACCTTCCAGCGCCCGCTGACGATCGGCACCACCACCGCCTATCCCAGCGAGGCATGGGGCGGGCATGAAAGGGTGGCCAGCCAATATGGCATCCTGTCCTACCAGCGCAGCGCGGGCGCGCTGACCATGCAGCTTTCGGCCACGCTGCGGGCCTCGGCGCTGGCGATCACCCCCGATGTGGTGGGCGATGTGCTGTTCACCGGTCTGGCTCAGGCGGTTTCCAAGCATAATCTCTCGACCGGCCTGCAGGCCGAGGGTCTGTATGAGCTGTCACCGGCCCATCGCCTGCGGGGCGGCATCACCTTCAACTGGTCGCGCGACCGCAGCCGGATCGACTATGCGGTGCTGCCCGTCAATGGCACCGGCCAGCAGACCTCCACCACGCTGCTCACCATCCCCGGCCTGGAGGCCGAGACGCGGCGCCAATTGGGCGCCTATCTCGAGGATGAATGGCTGCTGGGCGACAGCCTGACCATCAACACCGGCCTGCGTTTCGACAGCACCACCAACAGTGGCGGCGGCCATGCGCTGAGCCCCCGCGCCAATGCGGTGTGGAAGCCCGCCAGCGGCACGACAGCCCATCTGGGCTATGCCCGCTATTTCGTCCCCGCCTCCGAAGACACCGGCACCGCCGCCGTCGGTCTGCTGGCCGGCACCACCGGCGCATGGCCGACCCGAACCGAGACGGCGGCCAAGGCCGAAAGGGACGACTATCTCGATCTGGGCGTGGAGCAGAAGCTGGAGGATCTGACCCTGGGTGTCGATGCCTATTGGCGCCATGCGCGCAATCTGCTCGATGCGGTGCGGATCGGTTCGACGGTGCTGTCGCGCCCCTTCAACTATGAAAGGGGCAAGGCCTGGGGCGTGGAACTGACCGCGACCTACAGCGAGGGCCCGCTCTCCATCTGGGGCAATCTGGCCGTGGCGCGGATCGAGGGGCGCACCATCATCGCCGGGCAGGCGCCTTTCACGGCGGCGCAACTGCAATGGATCGCCACGCATGATGTGGCCACCAATGCCGACCAGCGCGTGACAGGATCGCTGGGCGCGGCCTGGCATAGCGGCAAGCTGCGGCTCTCCGCCGATGGCGTGGTCGGCAGCGGTCTGCCCCGGACCATTGCGGGCGCTGCCCCCAATGGCGCAAGGATGGCGGCCAATGCGCAGGTCAATCTGGCGGCGACCTATCGGTTGGAGGGCTTGCGACATCGCCCGCTCACGGCCCGGCTCGATGTGCTCAATGCGCTGGGCGCGCGCTATGCCTTGCAGGATGGCACCTCGCTGGCCGGAGGCAATGCGCAATGGGGCACGCCGCGCGGCATCTATGCGGGGATCGAGCAGGCTTTCTGAGCCGGGTGTTTCCACCCGGCATGAAAACGCCCTAGGCCACCGCGCTTGCGGCCGGTTGATCCGCCGACCGGCCGGACCACTGGGCCGCCAGGGCCAGCGCGGCGAGGCCGCCACCCAGCAGGCCCACGCCATGCCACCCTGCCGCCTGCCAGGCCGCCATGGCCAGAGCCGAGCCCAGCGCGCCGCCCAGAAACATGCCGCCCATGAACAGCGTGTTGAGCCGCGCCCGCGCCTCGGGCCGCAGCGCATAGACGCCATGCTGATGCGAAATCAGCGCGCCCTGCACCGCGAGATCGAGCACGATGCAGCCGATCGCCAGCCCGACCAGCCCATGCGACAGGCCCGCGATCGCCCAGCCAAGGATGGTCAGCACCGTCCCCGCCGTGATCGCGGCGCCCGGTCCGCGCCGGTCGGCCAGATGGCCCGCCAGAGGGGCCGCGAAAACCCCCGCCGCTCCCACGATTCCGAACATGCCCGCCACCGAAGAGCCATGGCCCAATTGCTGCACGTAAAGCGCCAGAATGCTCCAGAAAGCGCTGAAGGCGGCAAAGAGCAGGGCCTGCGTCAGGGTCGAGCGGCGCAGCACCGGCAGATCGCGCCACAGATGCCACAGCGAGCCGAGCAGGGCGGGATAGGAGGGCGTCTTGTGGTCAGGCCGCGAGTGCGGCAGCGCCACCCGCAGCACCCCGCCCGCCACGATGGCCAGCGGCACGCCCAGCCAGAACATGCTGCGCCATCCGGCCTGCTGTGCCACGAAGCCCGCCAGCGTGCGGCTCAGCAAAATGCCCAGCAGCAGTCCGGCCATCACCTTGCCGATCACCGCGCCGCGCTTTGCGGGCGGGGCCATATGCGCGGCCAGCGGCACGATCTGCTGCGCCACAGTGGCCAGCGCCCCGACCATCAGCGAGCCCAGCAGCAGCACCGATCCCGAAGGGGCCAGCGCCGCCCCCGACAGCGCCACGGCCAGAGCGAGGAACTGGGCGACGATCAGGCGGCGCCGCTCGACAAGGTCGCCCAGCGGCACCAGCAGGAACAGGCCCAGCGCATAGCCCAGTTGCGTCACGGTGGGCACGAAGCCGGCGGCGGTGCCGGGCAGATCGCGCTCGATCAGGCCGAGCATCGGCTGGTTGTAGTAGATGTTGGCCACCGCCAGACCGGTGGCGGCGGCCATGGTCAGGGTGAGGGCGGGGCGCAGCGAATGCGTTGCGGGGGCGCTCACGCTGTCAGCTCGCGTTCGGCCAGCTCCGCCAGCGTGGGATAATCGGTGTAACCACGGGCATCGCCGCCGAAGAAGCTGGCGGGGTCGCCCTGATTGAGCGGGGCGTCGAGGCGCAGCCTTTCGGGCAGGTCGGGGTTGGCGATAAAGGGGCGGCCAAAGGCGATCAGATCGCCGCGACCATCGGCCAGCGCCTGCTCGGCGTTCCAGCGCGTGTAGCCGCCCGCCAGAATGATCGGGCCCGAGAAGCTGGCGCGGATGTCGCGCATCAGGGCCTGCGCGCGGGGATCGATTTCGGTGGCGATCTCGCGGCCCTTCACCGTGGGTTCGACCAGATGGAGATAGGCCAGCTCGCGCTTGTTCAGCTCGGCGATGACATGGTGGAACAGGGCTTCCGGATCGGCCTCATCCATGCCGAAGGACTTGCCCATGGGCGAGAGGCGCAGGCCCACACGCTGGCTGCCGATGGCGGCGCTGACGGCATCGACCACCTCCAGCAGCAGGCGGGCGCGGTTCTCGACCGAACCGCCATAGCGGTCGGTGCGCCAGTTGCTGCCGCTGTTGAGGAACTGGTCGAGCAGATAGCCATTGGCGGCGTGGATCTCCACCGCGTCAAGCCCGGCGGTGATGGCATTGCGCGCGGCCTGCACATAATCGGCGACGATCATCTGGATGCCCGCGATGGTCAGTTCCTGCGGATCGGGAATGTCGGCATAGATGCCCTGGCCGTTCTCGCCCGGAATAAAGGCCTTGGCGGGCACCGGCATGGCGGTGGGGGCCACAGGGCGGGCGCCGCCCGGCTGGAACACGGTGTGCGAGACGCGGCCCACATGCCAGAGCTGCATGGCGATGCGCCCGCCTTCCTGATGCACGGCATCGGCCACCTTGGCCCAGCCTTCGATCTGGGCCTGCGTGTGGATGCCGGGGGTCCAGGCATAGCCCTGACCCTGCTGGGAAATCTGGGTCGCCTCGGTGATGATCAGCGCGGCGGAGGCGCGCTGGCGGTAATAGTCAATGGCCAGCGGCGCGGGCACATTGCCCTCTGCCGCGCGCGAACGGGTGAGCGGCGCCATCACGATCCGGCTGGGCAGATCCAGCGCGCCGATGCGGGTGGGGGCGAAAAGCAGATCGGACGAAATCGGGTCGGTCATGAGGGGGCACTCCGTTGGGACGGGGCCTTGCTGGCGGCGTCCGGGTTGGTGTGCATGATCTGGGCCTGATTGGCTTGGATGATAATCAGCTCATTATCGTGATGATCTTTGCGGAATGCGCAAAGATCAGAGTGCGCGATCCCAATAGGGCGGGGTGCCGAACCGGGCCGCCAGAAAATTGACAAAGGCGCGCACCTTGGGCGAGCCCTTGCGGTCGGGCAGATAGAGGGCATGGATGCCGCCCTCCGCCGAGGGGCTCACGCCGGGGCGCCCGATTTCGGCCTGCCATTCCGTGAGGATGGGGCGCAGTCCGCCTTGCGCGATCTCCTCGCCCACCAGCCATGATGGCAGCATCACCAGCCCGAAACCGGCAAGCGCGGCTTCCTTCAGCGCCTCGGCCTGATTGGCGCGCAATGGGCCGGTGACGCGGATCTGCTCGACACGCCCGCCCTGTGTGAAGCGCCAGCGCCGCTCACCATCGGCAAAGGCGAAGGTCAGGCAGGCGTGATCGGCCAGATCGCCGGGCGCGGCAGGCGCGCCATGCCGCGCCAGATAGGCCGGGCTGGCGCAGACGATGCGGCGATGCGGGGCAAGGCGCCGCGCGATCAGGCTGGAGGAATCCAGCACCCCCAGACGCACCGCGACATCCACCCGCTGCTCGACCAGATTGACCACGGCGTCGCTCACCAGCAAATCCAGCTCGACAGCAGGATATTCGGCCATGAAACGCGGCAGGAAAGGCGTGACATGCATGCGGGCGAAGGAGGCGGGCAGGCTGATGCGCAGCAGCCCGCGCGGCGGACCATCCCGCTCGTGGATGCTGCGGTTGGCTTCGGCCAGATCGGCCAGCAGGCGGCTGGCCTGCGGGTAATAAGCCTCGCCCGCCGCGGTCAGGGAGACTCGCCGTGTGGAGCGGTTGAGCAGGGTGACGCCCAGCGCCGCCTCCAGAGCATCGACATGGCGGGTGAAGGAGGAGGCGGCCTGTCCGGCCCGGCGCGCGGCGGGCGCAAAGCCGCCTTCCTCCACCACGGCCACAAAGGCCCCGAGCGCCGCGAACATGTCCATAAGGCCTTCATAGCGCGCGGAAAGGTGAAGCCAAGCGCGGGATGAGCCGGTGCGCTTGTGGCCCGTGGCATAAGGGCGCTGTCCCATAAGGGGACATTTTTCGCCGATCCTGCGCCGATTGGCATGGAGAACGATTGCATTTTGCAGTATACCAAGGCTGTCCGATCCCGTGAATGACCCTCCTGTCATGACGGAGCGGGCCAATGTGCATCCGGGTCGGGTCGTGTTCGCCCGGATGCACAGCGGGCCCATTGGCGGGCCACCAACCATCCGGTTGTATGAATTGGCGCGGGCGGGCGCCGCTGCTATGCAGCGCGTTTCCGGGATCAGGAACACCTCCCCCCATGTTCATGCGTCAGTTGGTTTACCTCGTTGCCCTTGACCGGCATCGCCATTTCGCGCGCGCCGCGGAGGCCTGCCATGTCTCGCAGCCGGCGCTCTCCGCCGGGCTGGCCGAGCTGGAGCGCGAGCTGGGCATCACCATCATCAAGCGCAACCGCAGCTTTCAGGGCATCACCCCGGAAGGCGAGCGCGTGCTGGCCTGGGCGCATCAGGTGCTGGCTTCCCTGGATGGCCTGAAGCAAGAGGCCGCGCTGGTGCGGCAGGTGGCGGGCGGGCATGTTTCCATCGGCACGATTCCCTCGGCGGTGGCGCCGCTCAGCGCTCTGGTCAGCACCTTTCGTGAGAGCTTTCCGGCCCTGACGCTGGAGGTGCATGCGCTCAGCACGCCCGAACTCTACCGCCGCATCAAGAAGGGCGAGATCGATCTCGCGGTGGTCTATGCCGATGCGCAGGAGGAGGATGGCTTCGATTATCTGCCGCTCTTCACCGAACGCCATGTGCTGATTGCCCATGATGGCGTGACCCTGCCCGACCCCATCGGCTGGAAGGAGGTGGCCAGCCTGCCGCTCTGCCTGCTGAGCGGGGAGATGCACAACCGTCGCATCATCGACCGGATTTTCGCCGGCGTGGGGGTGAAGCCGGACATCGTGCTGGAAACCAATGCGGTGGAGGTGCTGCTCTCGCAGGTGCGCGAGGGGACGCTGGTCAGCGTGTTGCCCGAAGGCGCGCTGCCGGGCGAGGGACTGGGGGACAACATTCATAAGCATGCCATCCATCCGCAACAGACCTCCGCCGTCGGGCTGATTCGGCAGGCGCGCAAGGTGCAACCGCCTTTGTCGGAGGCTTTGTGGGCGCTGTCGCGGCGGCTGGACCCTGCGGTTTTCGCCGAAAACAGGCGTGTTCCGCCCGCCTGATAGATTTCGCTTATGATCCAGTCAGATCAAACGATTGGACCCATCTGGTTCCCGCGCCCATCCCGGTCTCACCGCTGCACAGATCCTTCCCCCCAGAAAAGGCAGCGAGCAGGAGACTGAAATCATGGCAAAGATTCTCTGCGTTCTCTATCCCGATCCCGAAACCTCCTATCCGCCGCGCTATGCGCGTGACGACATTCCGGTGATTTCCGGTTACGCCAATGGCCAGACCGCGCCGACCCCCAAGGGTGCGCTTGGCTTCAACCCCGGCGATCTGATCGGCTGCGTTTCGGGCGAGCTGGGCCTGCGCTCCTATCTGGAAGGGCTGGGCCACGAGCTGATCGTCACCAGCGACAAGGACGGCCCCGACAGCGAGTTCGAAAAGCATCTGCCCGATGCCGAGGTGGTGATCTCCCAACCCTTCTGGCCCGCCTATCTGACGCCTGAGCGCATCGCCAAGGCCAAGAAGCTGAAGCTGGCGCTGACCGCCGGGATCGGCTCGGACCATGTCGATCTGGAGGCGGCTGCCCGCAACCACATCACCGTGGCCGAAGTCACCGGATCGAACAGCATTTCCGTCGCCGAGCATGTGGTGATGATGGTGCTCTCGCTGGTGCGCAACTATCTGCCCTCGCATGAGTACGCCGTGAAGGGCGGCTGGAACATCGCCGATTGCGTGGCGCGCAGCTATGATGTGGAAGGCATGCATTTCGGCACGATCGCGGCCGGGCGGATCGGCCTTGCGGTGCTGCGCCGCCTGAAGCCCTTCGGCCTGCATCTGCACTACACCGACCCGCATCGCCTCAGCCCCGAGGTCGAGAAGGAACTGGGCCTGACCTTCCATGAGGACGCGGAATCGCTGATCAAGGCGGTCGATATCATCAACCTGCAGATGCCGCTCTACCCCTCCACCGAGCATTTCTTCGACGACAGGAAGCTCAGCCAGTTGAAGCGCGGCGCCTATATGATCAACACCGCGCGCGGCAAGCTGGTCGACCGCGATGCCATCGTCCGCGCGCTGGAAAGCGGGCAACTGGCAGGCTATGCCGGAGACGTGTGGTTCCCGCAGCCCGCCCCTGCCGATCACCCCTGGCGCACCATGCCCAACAACGGGATGACGCCGCATATCTCGGGCACGTCGCTCTCGGCGCAGACGCGCTATGCGGCGGGCACGCTGGAAATCCTCGAAAACTACTTCGAGGGCACGCCGATCCGCGATGAATATCTGATCGTCGACTCCGGCGTGCTGGCCGGCACGGGCGCGAAGTCCTACAAGCTGACCTGATCACGCCAACGCACTACAAAACCGGTCCGGAATCTTTCCGGGCCGGTTTTGTGTGCCAGTTTATTGTTGCCGCATCGTTTTATACGAAAAACCGGTTCCCACTTTTTCGCACGATGCTTCATGGCCAAAGCGCCGGGCTTTTTTCCACGATCAGATCGGCCAGCGTGCCGATGGCGCCGCTCATGCGGGCGCTGCGCCCCACGACGACGAAGTCGAACTCGGCCAGTTCGGGCAATCCCGCCTCGGGCCCCATGGCCACCAACTGCCCTTCCGGATCGCCCAGCAGCAGGCGCGATTGCGCCATGATGCCCAGCCCCGCCAAAGTCCCGGCGCGCAGCCCGTTGAGGCTCTCGCTCGAACAGGCGACGAACCAGTTTCGCCCGGCATTCACCAGCGCCTCCATCGCCAGCGAACTGGTGATGGAGGAGGTGGGATAGATCACCAGCGGCACCGCGTCCCCCGCGCCAAGGCGGAAATCCTGATGCGCGATCCACAGCGGACGCTCGCGATGGACGACGATGCCGCGATCGTCACCCGCAGGCCGCTTGGCCAGCACCAGATCGAGCCCGCCGCCATCCAGCTTCTGGAACAGCGCCGAGGACAGGCCCACGGTCAGCTCGATGCTGAGCAGCGGATGCGCCTGCCCGATCTCGCGCAGCAGCGCGGAGAGGCGGGTGAGGGTGATCTCTTCCGAAATGCCCAGACGCACCCGCCCGCGCGGCGCGCTGCCCGCGAAGAAATCCACCGCCTGACGGCTGGCGTCGACGATCTTGCGCGCGAAATCGGCCAGCACCGCGCCATCCGGCGTCAGGCTGACGGCATGGGTGTCACGCTCCAGCAGGGGGCGTCCGCAGGCCAGTTCCAGCCGCCGGATATGCTGACTGACGGTGGACTGGCTGATGCCCAGAACATGGCCCGCCGCGGTAAACTGGCGGGCATCGACCACGGCAAGGAAGGTTTTCAGCAGGTTGGTGTCAAACATTGGTGGTCCATTCGAAATCGCAATGATTGTTATCGCTTGATCAAAATCACCCCATGGCGAAGATGTCTTTCACAGGAACGAGCCACTTCCACCTTAATTATTTTTAATATTGGCAAGATCCTGACACATCTCCAACTATTGGAAGAATTGCCATGAGTGATTATTCCCGTCGCAACATCATTGCGGCCGGTGCGATGGCGGCTGCCGCTTCCGCCGCCACGGCGGCCCATGCCGCCAGTTTCGGCAACCCCGACCGGCCGCCTCAGGGCCGACGCAACCTGGCCAATGCCATTGCAGGAGAGGATCCGGGGCCGCAGAATCCGACGCTGGCCGGGCAGTTCCCCTCCTTTCAGGACCCGCCGGCCACCGATGTGGCGGGGATGGACCTGTTCTGGGCCTCCTTCAGCAATGCCCATAAGCGCATCCAGTCTGGCGGCTGGGCGCGCGAGGTCACGCAGGCCGATTTCGCGATTTCCGAGGCGGTCTCCGGCGTCAACATGCGCCTCGGGCCGGGCGGTGTGCGCGAGTTGCACTGGCACCAGCAGGCCGAATGGGCAGTGATGACCGACGGCAAATGCCGCATCACCGTGCTCGATGGTGATGGCCGGGCCGCCGTGCGCGACGTGAAGGAGGGTGACCTCTGGTATTTCCCGCCGGGCCTGCCGCATTCGCTTCAGGGCATCGGCTCGAGCGGCGCGGAATTCACGCTGGTGTTCGACAATGGCCGGGCGTCGGAATTCAACACGCTGATGCTGACCGAATGGATGGCGCATACCCCGCCCGAGATTCTGGCGCAGAATTTCGGCATGCCCGAGCGCGTCTTCCAGAACATCCCCATGGACAATCTCTGGATCTATCAGGCCAAGGACCCTGTCCCTCCGCTGGCCGAGGCGCAGCGCGCCGTGGCCTCTCCGCTGGGCGAGCCCGAGTTCGAGTTCACTTTCTCGATGGGCGAGATGAAGGCCAACAAGGTCACCAAGGGCGGCAGCGTCAAGATCGTCGACACGCGCAACTTCCCGATTTCCAAGACCATCGCCGCCGCGCTGGTCACGATCAAGCCGGGCGGTCTGCGTGAGCTGCACTGGCATCCCAATGCCGATGAATGGCAATATTACATCAAGGGCCAGGCGCGCATGACGGTCTTCAACACCGGCCCGCGCGCCATGACCGCCGATTTCCGCGCCGGCGATCTTGGCTATGTGAAGAAAAGCTTCGGCCATTATGTCCAGAACACCGGGACCGAGGATCTGGTCTTTCTGGAAATCTTCAAGGCCGACCGCTTTCAGGAGGTGTCGCTGGCGCAGTGGCTGGCCTGCACCCCGCCCGAACTTGTTGCCCAGCATACCAATATGGACCCTTCGCTGATCCGTCAGTTCTCGAAGGCCCGCTGGGACGTGTTGCCGGCCTGAACGCCCGGCGAGCCCGGCAGCCACCCTGTCCCCAAACGAGGGCTGCCGGGCTCATCATCCCGACCATTCCCAAGGAGCACCGACCATGTCGCAGACGTCCTCGATGCCCTATGCGCCATCGGCGCTTTATACCTCTGCCGCATCATCCCGCAGCCGGGCGGCCACCTGGGCCAGATTGCTGATCGGGCCGGGCATGCTGGCCATGCTGGGCGAGAATGACGGGCCCAGCATGCTCTCCTATGCCGCGACCGGCGCCAGCTATGGCATCGGTTTTTTCCTGCCCTTCATTCTGGTCACTTTCGCCGCCGCCTATGTCATTCAGGAGATGGCCATGCGGATCGCGGTGGTCACCGGGCGGGGCTATGGCGCGCTGATGTTCCAGCGCTTCGGCCAAGGCTGGGGCTGGGTTTCCGCCATCGACCTGCTGGGCACCAATCTGGTCACCATTCTGGCCGAGGTGATCGCCATCCGCATCGGCATGGGCTTTTTCGGCATACCGGCCTGGGGCGCGATGCTGTGCGCTGTGGCGCTGATCCTGTGCAGTTCGCTGACCGGGCGCTATGCGCGCTGGGAGGCGGTCTGTGCCGGGCTGGCCGTCTTCAACCTGCTGTTTATCGTGGTGGCGGTGCTGGCGCATCCTTCCATGGCGCAGATCGCGCTGGCAACGGCCACATGGACACCTCTGCCGCAATCGGGCGTGGCGCAACTGCTGCTGGTGATCGCCTCCAACGTTGGCGCCACGGTCACGCCATGGATGCTGTTCTTCCAGCAGAGCGCCTCGGTTGACAAACAACTCTCCGGCCCCGCCGCCCTGCGCCAGAGCCGGATCAACACCATGCTGGGCGCTGTCGTGGCGGCACTGGCGGGATGCGGCGCGCTGGTCGCGGCCAGCCCGCTGTTCATCCATCATATCGATCTGAGCAGCTTCGAGCAGGGCGCCGGTTTCGCGCAGGCCCTTGCGCAACTGCTGGGCCGCCCGGCCGGAGCGCTCTTCGCGCTGGGCCTGATCGAGGCGGGGGCGGTAGCGATGCTCACCATTTCGGCCAGCAGCGCCTATGCCGCCGGGGAATCGATCAAGGGCTGCGTCGCCAGCTTCGATGCCGATCCGAAGGCCGCGCCCCTGTTCCACGGCATCAACATCGGCATGGTGGTGATCGCGGGGGCCATCGTGCTGATCCCCGGCGTGCCGCTGATGGCCATCGTGCTCAATGCCAATCTGCTGGCGACGATCCTGATGCCCGCCGCGCTCACCTTCCTGCTGCTGATGGCCAATGACCGCGCGCTGATGGGGGATCAGGTCAATGGCCGCATGGCCAACATCCTCGGCATCGCGATCACCATCGGCGTTTCGCTGGCGGCCACGGCCTGCGTGCTGGCCTCAAGCTGGCAGGCGGCGAGCCACTGGCTGGCCTGAACCCCTTTCATTCGGGAGAACCCCCATGAACACGCAGTCACGAACTTTGCCACAAACCCTGCCCCTCATGCCTCTCACCCTGTCCCAGCGGCGTCTGCTGATTGGCATGCGCATTTTTCTCGGCCTGCTGGCGGTGCTGGCGGTCTATGATTTCGTGGCCGGCCTGTCATCGTGAGGCTAAACGTCGCAACGAAGGGTGTCGCACCATGAAGCATCTGCTGCCTCTGACCATCCTGCTGCTGATGCCCGGACCGGCCCAGGCCGCCGCTTCGCCGGGCGCACGGATCGCCTTTGAGGGCGCGGCATCGGGCGCCCCGCCTTGCGCCGCCTGCCATGGCGAGCACCTGCAAGGCACGCCCGCGCTCAAGAGCCCGGCGATCGCCGGGCTGACCGCCGATTATATCCTCGCGCGGCTGGACCATTATGCCGGGCCCTCCGGCCACAACCCGCAGATGAAGCAGGTGGCCACCACGCTGACCGCTCAGGAGAAGCGCGTGGTGGCCGACTATCTGGCGGGGCTCAAGCGATAATCGGCCATAAAAGCGGGGCCATCACTCTGGCCCCGCCCCTCATCGCTCAGCGATAGCGCCAGCCGCCATGCCAGCCATAGCGATGGCCCCAATAGCGGTGACCGTCCCAATAGCCGTGGCCGGGATAGAACACGCCCACGGCCAGACCGGGAGCGACCACGACGGGCGCCGGTCCATAATTGGGGTGGCAGGCGCCATAAGGACCGCGATGGAAGCCGCGACCACACCCCTGCGCCGCCTGAGCGGGCGTGATGGAGCAAAGCGCGGCGCTGACGGCAAGCGCGGCCAGCAGGATGGTTTTCTTCATGGATGCCTCCAATGTTGCAGCGGCCCTTGTCTCTTGGCCGACCCTGTTTGAACGCAGGCCCTGAGACTTCCCGTCGCGCTTTTCGGAAGATTTTTTCACGCCGGATCAGGGCGGCAGCGTCCGCCCATCAAACCTTTGCTCCGCCCCTGCCGCTTTCCCTGAATTGAGCGCCGTGCTTATCTGGCCAAACGGACTCACAATCAGGAATTGCGCCTTGCCCTATGATACCCGCCTGCTCTCGGGCGTGACCGTGCTGGTCGCGGTGGTGGATGCCGGCTCCATGACGCGCGCCGCCGATGCGCTGGGTCTGACGGCATCGGGGGTAGGGCGCGCCATCGCCCGGCTGGAGGCGCGGCTGGGCGTCCGCCTGCTTGAGCGCACGACGCGCAGCATGCATCTCACCGATGAGGGGCGGCGCTTTTACGAAAGGGCGCTGCCGCTGCTCGACGGACTGGAGGAAGCTGCCCTCGATGCCTCGGGCACGGCGACGGTGGTGCGGGGGCGGCTGAGGGTCAATGTCGATCCCTTCTTCTCGCAGGTGGCGCTGCCCGGCCGCATCGCGGACTTTGTCGCGGCCCACCCGGAGCTTTCCACCGAGCTGATCATGCGCGACAGGATCGGTGATCTGATCGCTGACGGCTTCGATCTGGCGCTGCGCTATGGCGAGTCGCCGTCGAGCGGTTTTACCGCCCGCAAGCTGATGGAAACCCGCGTGATCACGGTGGCGGCGCCGTCCTATATCGCGCGGCGCGGACGGCCTGCCCATCCGCGCGATGTCGCCGATCATGATGTGCTCGACTTTTGGGATGCGCTGCGCGGCCGCCCCTATGAGTGGGAATTCCACCGCGACGACGAAATCGTCGAGATCGAGAAGCAGCCGCGCCTCGTCACCTCCGACGCGCGCACCATGCTGGAAACCTGTCTGGCGGGCGGCGGCATCGCCCAGGTGCTGGCTTTCGGCACGCAGGCGCTGCGCGACAAGGGCGATCTGATCGAGCTGTTCCCCGACTGGAGCGATGAGACCTTTCCGCTCTACGCCATCTATCCGTCACGCCGCCATCGGCCTGCGAAGGTGCAGGTCTTTGTGGACTTCATCACCGCCCTGATCGCCGAGGAGCTGGAGCAGCGCAGGCCCGGCTGACGCCGCCCCATCAGAGAAAACACGGTCACATGCTTAAAGAGGTCTCAACAGCCCCCTGATACATCTGCGGATCAGCATCGACAGCGCGATCCATAGAGAGACTTTTGCCAACGGCCCTCCTCTCCAAGGCCCGAACAGGCCGTCATACCATCTGGCTGGGCGTGCCTGTCCTTGCAGGTCTGGCTTATGCGCCGGGGGTTGGGGCTCAGGCGGCGCCTCAGGTGGCGCCAAGTCAGGTGACCCCCCGCGATATTGCCCCGCCGCCCCGCACCGACACACCGCCTCCCCTGACCCTGCCCGATGGAGGGCCGACCGGCGCCCCTGTCACGGACCGGGGTGCCGATCTTCCGGTCGATCCGGGGCGTCCCGATCTGGAGGGCGCCTTTCCGGAGATGGCCAGGGCCAATGCCGCTTTCGCCCGCCAGATTGCGCGCCGACCGATGACCGTGGGCGGGCTGTTCGATGCGGCGCTGCGGTTGGAACAGGCCTATGCGCGCCATGGCTATGTTCTGGCGCGCGTCACGATCCCGCCGCAGCAGCTTGCGCCGGGGCGGCCCCTGCGCGTCGTGATCACCGACGGTTTTATCGAGGCGGTGGATGTCTCGGCCTTGTCGCCCGCCCGGCGCGGCATGGTGATGGCCCGCCTGCGTTTTCTGGTGGGGCGCCGCCACATCACGCAGGCGGCGATCGAGCGGGCCCTGCTGCTCGCCAGCGATCTGCCCGGCGCCCATCTGCGCAGCGCCCTGACACGCGGCGACCAGAGCGGCGGCGCAAGGCTGATCGTCGAGGGTCATTTTGACCGCTTCAACGGCGCCCTCGGCATCGACAACACGCTGCCCGCTTCGCTGGGGACATGGGCGGTGAATGCCAGCCTTGCCGCCAATGGCCTGCTGGGGCTTGGGGATCAAATCTACGGCTTTGCCGGGGCGCAACCCGCGCTGGGGCGTTACGGCTTCCCCAACAGCCCCTTCGGCGTGCTGGGCGGCGGGCTGACCGTGCCGCTCGGCCATGGCGGGGTGACGCTCAATGGCGAGGCGGTGGTGTCGCGCACCCAGCCCGCGCCGCAGCCCGGCGTGCCGGTGACGGTGGGCAATTTCACGCGGCTGCAACTGCGGCTGGCGGTGCCGGTGGTGCGCACGCGCCGCGAAACCCTGCGCCTGACCGGCACCTTCGCCGCCATCCGCCAGACTTTGCGCGCGCCCGATTTCGATCTGGCCCTGAACCGCGACAGCTATCGCGCGCTGCGCATCGGCGCGGAATGGCATCATCAGTTGCCGGGCGTCCAGACCGGGCTGGATCTTCTCCTTTC
Source organism: Novosphingobium sp. (assembly GCF_039595395.1). Classification (NCBI taxonomy): domain Bacteria; kingdom Pseudomonadati; phylum Pseudomonadota; class Alphaproteobacteria; order Sphingomonadales; family Sphingomonadaceae; genus Novosphingobium; species Novosphingobium sp. The sequence goes on from NZ_JBCNLP010000006.1 coordinate 39,782, forward strand.
ACACGGGCTGGGCGGGCGTGACGGCACGCTGGCCCTGCCGCTCTCCCGGCAGGGCGCCGACAGTCATTTCACCACTCTGGCCGCCACGGCGCGGGTCGGCGTGGGGCTGCCTCAGGATCTGCATCTCAACCTTGTTGCGCGTGGGCAGGCGGCTTTCGGCCAGCCCCAGATGCTTTCCGAACAGTTCACCCTCGATGGGCCGGAGGCGGCCTCCACCCTGCCCTCGGGCAGCGCCAGCGTGGATCAGGGCCTGACCCTGCGCGCCGAAGCTGGCCACACGCTGCCGCCGATCCTGCGCGGCGCGGTGATCGAGCATTACCTCTTTGCCGCGCAGGGCTGGGGCTGGCTCAACGCGGCCAGCGCGGTCGAGCCGCGTTTCACCACGCTTCACGCTTTCGGCATGGGCGCGCGCTTCGCCCTGACCGGCAAGCCGGGCGCCAGCCTGAATGTCGAGCTGGGCATCACCGGCGGCCACGCCCGCCCCGATGGCGCGCGGGTGAATGTCTCGACAGCGGTGAGGTTCTGAGCATGGTCCGTTCTCCCGCCTCTATCGCCCTGATCGCCGTGCTGCTGTCAGGCAGTTCGCTCGCCCATGCGCAGAGCCTGCCGCAAGGTGGCAGCGTGGCGCTGGGCAATGCGGCGATCCATGGCGGGGGCAATGCCATCACCGTGGATCAGACCAGCCAGCGCGCCGTGGTCAATTGGGACAGCTTTTCGGTGGGGCAGGGGGCAGCGGTCACCTTCAACCAGCCGAATGCGGGCGCGGCGATCCTCAACCGGGTGACCGGGGCGACGGCCTCCACCATCGCGGGGGCGGTCAGCGGCAACGGGCAGATGTTTCTGGTCAACCCCAACGGCATTGCCATCACCGCATCGGGCACGGTGACGATGGGCGGCGGCTTTGTCGCCTCCACGCTGGACATCAGCGACCGGGATTTCGCCCAGGGCACGCTGGGTTTCAACGGCAGCGGCACCGGCACCGTCAGCAACAGCGGGGCCATCAGCGTGGGCAGCGGTGGCTTTGCGGCGCTGCTCGGCGGCAGGGTGGCCAGCAGCGGCATCATCGCCGCGCCGCTGGGCCGCATCGGGCTGGGATCGGGGAGGCAGGCCACGCTGGACCTGACCGGAGACGGCTTCCTGCAGGTCGCCTTGCCCGCGCCGGCCTCGGGCGACGATCCTTTGGTGGCGATGGCAGGCCGGCTGTCCGGCGCCCGCATCGAGCTGCGCGCCGCGACGGTGTCCGACGCCATCCGCAACGCCGTCAATGTGCCCGGAGAGCTGGCCGCACAGGGCGCGCATGCCGAGGGCGGGGTGGTCGTTCTCGATGGTGGCGCTGGCGGCGCGGTCCGGCTGGCGGGCGGGGTGGAGGCCTCGGGCGCGACGCAAGGCGGGGCGATCACGCTGACCGGCAAGGATATCAGCCTCGAGAGCGGCGCAAAGCTGACCGCCACCGGAGGCAGCGCCGGGGGCACGGTTCTGGTCGGCGGCGGCCTGCATGGCGAGGGCACTCTGACCCAGGCCACCAGCGTCACCATGGTGGCGGGCAGCAGCATCGATGTCAGCGCCACAGGCGATGGCCATGGCGGCACCGCCGTCCTGTGGTCGAATGTCGTCGATGCGGCATCGCAGACCCGCTTTTCGGGCACGATCCGGGCGCGGGGCGCGGGCTCCGGGGCGGGGGGCATGGTCGAAACCTCGGGCCATCGGGTCGACAGCGCGGGCGGGCTGGTCGATGCCGGGGCGCCGCTGGGCGCGGGCGGCACATGGCTGATCGATCCGGCGGACAGCATCATCGATCAGGCCACCGCCAACAGCTATGCCGCCTCGCTCAACGGCGGCACCGATGTGCTCAATTCGGTGACGGGCGGGATCACCTGGCAAAGCGGGGTCAGCCTGATCAAGGTCTCGGGGGGCAATGCCACGCTGACCCTGCAGGCGGGCAATGCTGCGGGCAATTCGCCCATCACCCTGACCGGTGCCACGATCACCTCCACCAGCAATGCGCTCAATCTGGTGCTGTGGACGCGCTACAACACCACGGGGCGCGAAGGGACGATCTCCATAACCGGATCGACCATCACCACCAATGGCGGCCATGTCTGGATGGGGGGCGGGGGGCAGGCCTCGCAATTATGGAACGGGCTGACGGTGGGCGCCAATCCGGCCACCGCCTATACGGGCGACAAGCAGGCGATCTATCTCGGCACCACCAGCATCAGCACCGGCGCGGGCAACATCAGCCTGCGCGGGCAGAGCAATGCCAGCACCGTCACCACCGGCACGAAGAACATCGGCATCTGGCTCGACACCGGCACTGCGCTGACCACCACCAGTGGCTCCATCACGGTGGCGGGCGATGTGCTGAACAAATTCTCCAGCGGCACGGGGGTGATGCTGGGCGGACGGGCGGGCAGCGCTGCGGGCAATGTGCTGATCACCAGCGGCAGCGGTGCGATCACCCTTACCGGCACCGGCATGGACAGCGCGGGCGGCGGCACGGGGCAACGCGACGCGCTGACGCTCACCGCTCATGCGCCGGGCGACCAGACCATCGTGCGCAGCACCAGCGGCGCCATCACCCTGAACGGCGCGGCGACCTTCTCGAACAACAACTATGCCAATGGTGACACGGCGGGGATCAGGCTGGAAAGCGATACCGCCACCGGGCAGGTGGGGGTTGTATCGCAACGCGGCACCATCACCCTCAACGGCAGCAACTCGCTGGACGCGGCGGGCGCCAATGCCAATGGGCTGATCCTGTCTGCCGCCAACGCCGCAGGCAGCATCCGCATCGGTGACGACGGCACGCAAAGCGCGGTCGGCGCGGTGACGGTCAACGCCAATTCGATCAGCCAGTCGAACAGCAATGCCATAGCAGGCTCGATCAGTGTCCAGACTCAGGGGGCGCTGACAATTCAGCCTTCGGGCACCAGCTTCACCTATCTGCGTGCCGGATCGGGCGCCTTGAGTTTCGGCAGCGATTGGGCTTTTGGCAACACGCTTTCCAGCCTGACGCTGGGCAAGGCGGGCAACACCGCCGCGCTGACCCTGAGCAATGCCCTGTCCGTGGCCGGGCCGGTCGCCATCATGGGGGGCAGCATCGCGCTGAATGCGCCGCTGACCGCAAGCGGCGCCAACGCGCTGACGGCACTGGGGCCGACCGGCCTGTCGAGCAGCGCCGCCGGAACGATCTCCGGCGGAGGATCGCTGACGCTGGACACCGAAGGCGCCACCGCGACCGGCACCTTGCTGGGCGCGATTGCGAGCGCGTCGAGCCTGACCAAGATGGGCGCGGGCGCCGTCACCCTCTCGGGCAGCAACAGCTATGCGGGCACGACGACCATCGCGGCGGGCACGCTGCTGGCCGGATCGGCCAGCGCGCTTGGCGGCCCTGCGGATGTCAGCATAGCGGGCGGCGGTGTGCTCGATCTGCAAGGCGTCTCGACCACCATCGGATCGCTGTCCGGGGCAGGCGTGGTGACCAATGGCGCCGCGAGCGGGGCGATCCTCACCACGGGGGGGCTGAACACATCCACCAGCTTCACCGGCACGCTGCAGGATGGCGCGGGCACGCTGGGCCTGACCAAGGTGGGGAGCGGAACCCTCAGCCTGTCGGGCGTCAACAGCTACAGCGGGCCGACGGCGGTCAATGGCGGCATTCTGCAGATTGCGGGCAGCAGCACGCTGGGATCGGGCGCCTATGCCGGTGCGATCACGCTGGGCAGCGGCGCAACCTTGCAAATGTCCTCCACGGCGGACCAGACCTTGTCCGGTGGCCTGTCCGGGGCTGGTTCGCTGGTGAAGGATACGGGCAGTTCGACGCTCACCCTGGCGGGCGCGAACAGCTTCACGGGGGCGGTGACGCTGGGCAGCGGCACCATCGATCTGACCGGGGCATGGAATGCGGGCGGGGCATCGCTTCAGCTTAATGTCGCCGGCGGCGCCAGTCTTGTGGCGAGTGGCGCCGTGACGGCGGGTAGCCTGCTGCTGAACGACACGGGCAGCTACAGCCTGACCGGGGCGAACCATATCGCCGGCCTGTCGGCTTCGGCGCCGGTGGGGCAGGTCACGGTGAACACTCTCGATGCGCTGACATTGGGCTCGCTGGCCTCCACCGGCGCGGTGCGGGTCACGGCGGCGGGGAGCGATCTGACCCTGGCCTCGGGCGCGGTGGTGTCCTCCGCGGCGGGCGGTGATGCGGTGAGCCTGCTGGCCGGGCAGCGCTTCGTCAATCAGGCGGGAGCGGGCGGGGTGATCACGCCCAATGGCCGCTGGCTGATCTATGCGGCGAGCCCGGCGACCTCTTCCTTCGGTGGATTGGACAGCGGCAACACCGCGCTGTGGGGCGTGTCGGGCATGGGATCGGTCTCGGCCTCGGGCAATCGCTACCTCTTCGCGCAGGCGCCGGTTCTGACGGTGGCTGCGCTCGATCGCGCCAAGACCTATGGCGATACGGTGAGTTTCGGCACCACGCTCGGCACGGATTATACAGTGAGCGGGCTGAGCAACGGTGTGTCGGGCGCCTTTCTGCCGGATACGCTGGCGGGTGCGCTGTCGGGGTCTCCGGTGCTGACGTCCGGCGGGGCGGTGGCGAGCGCGGGGGTGGGCAGCGGGTCCTATGCCATCGCTATGGGGCAGGGGACGCTGGTCGGGCTCAATGGCTATCAACTGGCGCTGGCCGATGGCGTTTTGACGGTGAACAGGGCGCCGCTGACGGTGACGGCCAGTGATGCGGTCAAGACCTATGATGGTCTGGCGTATGTTGGTGGCAATGGGGTGAGTTATGCCGGTTTCGTGAATGGCGAGACGGCTTCGGTGTTGAGTGGCTCGCTGGCCTATGGTGGCTTGGCGCAGGGGGCGGTGAATGCCGGGGCCTATGGGCTGACGGCGTCCGGTTTGAGCAGCGGGAATTACGCGATCACTTATGCGCCGGGTACGCTGATGGTGAGCAAAGCCGCTCTGACCGTGACGGCCAATGATGCGGCCAAGACCTATGATGGCCTAGCTTACGTCGGTGGCAATGGGGTGAGTTATGCCGGTTTCGTCAATGGCGAGACGGTTTCGGTTTTGGGTGGTTCGCTGGCCTATGGTGGCTTGGCGCAGGGGGCAGTGAATGCCGGGACCTATGGGCTGACGGCGTCCGGCTTGAGCAGCGGGAATTACACGATCACTTATGCGCCAGGTACGCTGACGGTGAGCAAAGCTGCTCTGATGGTGAGGGCCAATGATGCGGCCAAGACCTATGATGGCCTGGCTTATGTTGGCGGCAATGGGGTGAGCTATGCCGGTTTCGTCAATGGCGAGACGGCATCAGTGTTGGGCGGTTCGTTGGCCTATGGTGGTTCGGCGCAGGGGGCTGTGAATGCCGAGGCCTATGGGCTGACGGCGTCCGGCTTGAGCAGCGGGAATTACGCGATCACTTATGCGCCGGGCATGCTGACGGTGAGCAAAGCCGCTTTGATGGTGACGGCCAATGATGCGGCCAAGACCTATGATGGCCTGCCTTACGTCGGTGGCAATGGGGTGAATTATGCTGGCTTCGTGAATGGCGAGACGGCCTCGGTGTTGGGCGGCTCGTTGGCCTATGGTGGTTCGGCGCAGGGGGCCGTGAATGTCGGGGCCTATGGGCTGACGGCGTCCGGCTTGAGCAGCGGGAATTACACGATCACCTATGCGCCGGGCATGCTGACGGTAAACAAAGCCGCTCTGACGGTGACGGCCAATGATGCGGCCAAGACCTATGATGGCTTGGCGTATGCTGGCGGCAATGGGGTGAACTATGCCGGTTTCGTGAATGGCGAGACGGCTTCGGTGCTGGGTGGTTCGCTGACCTATGGTGGCTCGGCGCAGGAGGCGGTGAATGCGGGAACCTATGGTCTGACCGTGTCCGGCCTCCAGAGCGGCAATTATGCGATCGCCTATGGCTCCGCCACTTTGAGCGTGGGCCTGCGTTCGCTTCTGGTGACTGCCGATCCCGCATTCCGCCCGGTCGGAACGCTCAATCCCGCCCTGACCTATACCCTCGCCGGCGATGGTCTCGCGCCGGGCGACAGGCTGAGCGGGGTGCTGGCGACCAGTGCGACGATCAGCGCTCCTGCCGGGCTTTATCCGATCGGGCTTGGCACCTTGTCTGCCGGGGGGAACTATCGGCTGAACTTTATGCCCAGCGTTCTCGTGGTGGGGACGCCGGTGATCGCCCCTGGCGTGGTGCCAAGCCTGGTGCTGCCCAGCTTTATGCCTCCCGCGCCAGAGGGCAGTCTGGAGTTCCGCAATGACGCAGCCTGTTCTGCCACCGCGCCCGGCGATGCGCATAAAAAGGACGGCCAAACCCTTGTTGTAACCGCAGGATCTTGCCTGCCCTGACATCGGGGGCCAGCCCTGTCGTCCAGATTAAAACGTGGACTAATATAGTCTGCGTTAATCTCTTGACCAAATAACGCCGACTCGGTATATCCGAGTTCATGGCCCATCTGACCACCTCCGTCGAATATGCGCTTCACAGCCTGCTCTGGCTGGTTGACAGCGATCAGTCGCTCAGCACGCGGGAAATCGCCGAGTTGCAGGGCATCTCGCCCAGCTTCCTCGCCAAGATTTTCCCCCGGCTGGAAAAGGCGGGGCTGGTCTCGGCCAGCGAGGGCGTGCGCGGCGGCTATCGCCTGGCGCGCGCGGCGGAACAGATCTCCTTCCTCGACGTGGTCGATGCGGTCGAAGGCGACAAGCCGCTGTTCGATTGCCAGGAGGTGCGCGGGCGCTGCGCCCTGTTTGGCGGCAACCCTCCGCCCTGGGCGACCAGCGGCACCTGCGCGGTTCACGCCGTCATGATCCAGGCCGAAAAGGCCATGCGCGACGTGCTGGCAGCCCAGACCCTGAGCGAGGTGTCGCAGCGCTTCAACCGCAAGGCGCCCGGCAGCTTCGCCGCCGATTTGCAAGGTTGGTTTGGCGACCGCCATGACCAGCGCACCGCGCGCACCGGCCGCCCGCGCCGCGAAGGCCCCAGCTAACCCCTCTGAATCGCGGCGCCGCCCCGGCGTAGCGCCGCGCATTCCCCCGCAGATTTCCGTTTCTTTCCCGTCGCCCACCGGGCGCGATCGGGGAAGCCGCCTCGCGCCTGATGCGCGCGGCTGCCGCGTCTGGCGGCGCGATGACCCGTGCCCGGCAAACTTCAAGGAAAGACTTATGACCAAGCAGACCATCCTCGTCGCCGGTTCCGGCTTTGCCGGTGTCTGGGCGGTGCTCGCGGCAGCGCGGGCCATCGCTCTGGCAGGGCGCGAAGACCATATCGATCTTGTCATGGTGGCACCGCAGCCCCGGCTGGCGATCCGCCCGCGCTTTTACGAGGCGGTTCTCGACAACATGGACCCCGATGTTTCCGAACTGCTGAAGGTCGTCGGCGCGCGTTTCGTCGACGGCATCGTCGAAACCATCGGTGCGGACACGCGCCAAGCAGCGATCCTGCGCGGCGACGGCTCGCGTGAGACCATCGGCTGGGACCGTTTCGTGCTTGCCACCGGCAGCCGCGTGGCCATGCCGCCGATTCCGGGTCTGGTCGAACACGCCTTCACCGTTGACCAGCTCGATCAGGCGCAGCACCTCGACGCGCATATCAAGGCACTGCCCGCCCGGCCGCAAAGCGCTGCGCGCCATACCGTGGTGGTCGCCGGTGGCGGTTTTACCGGACTGGAGGCGGCGACCGAACTGCATGAGCGCCTGCGCGTGATGTTCGCGCCGCAGCAACCGCGCGTGGTCATCGTCGACCCCGCGCCGGAGATCGGCGCCGAATTTGGCGCCGAGGCGGGCCGCACGGTGCGCGAGGCTCTGGCCGAGATCGGCATCGAACAGCGGGCGGGGGTGCGGCTCAGCGCGGTTGATGCGGGCGGCGCGCAACTGTCCGATGGCAGCCGGATCGATGCGGCCACGGTCGTCTGGGCCGCCGGGGTGCGTGCTCATCCGCTGGCCGCGCAGGTGCCGGGCGAGCATGACGCCACCGGGCGCGTGGTTGGCGATGCTTTCCTGCGGGCGCCGGGGGCTCCGGGGATTTTCGTCACCGGCGATACCGTCAAGGCGGCGACCGACGATGCGGGCAATTTCAACCTGATGACCTGCCAGCATGCGCTCAGCCTTGGCCGGGTGGCAGGCTATAACGCCGCGGCGGACCTGGTGGGGCTGCCCCTGCACCCCTACAGCCAGCCCAAATATGTCACCTGCCTCGATCTGGGCGCATGGGGCGCCATGTACACCGAGGGCTGGGACCGTCAGGTCAAGCTGACGCGGGCCGAGGGCAAGAAGGTCAAGCAGGAGATTAATGGCGTGTGGATCTATCCGCCTGCCGCCGATCGTGAGGCCGTCTTTGCCGTCGCCAACCCGGATTTCGTGATCGTGCCGTGATGGCGCGGCCCTGACAGGGGCGGGCGCGGCCCGGCGCATCAGCGATGATGCGCCGGGCTTTCGCTTGTCCGCGAGGCTGAATTTTCTTCGGACGGGGATATAAAAAATATTCTATCGGAATGGTAGAATTTGCTACTGTGCCAGCGTTGTCACTCTCGCATATCCGGGCCGCCCCATGACGATTGCCGATGCCGCCACACCTCTCGGGCCCCGGACCCATGCCGCTTTGCCCGTCTTCCGGCTGGCCATCAGGCCGCGCACGGCCAGCGGCATGTGATTTCAAACGGATCGGACGTCTTCGTGGACCTGTCATCACGCCGCCGCAATCTGCTCTTCGGCTTTGCCCTGACCGCCGGGGTGCTCAACCTTGTCGACCGGCAGATCATCTCGGTGCTCAAGCCGACCATCTCCGCCGATATGGGCTGGAGCGACAATGATTACGGCACGCTGGCCGCCTGGTTTCAGGCAGGCGTGGCCGGAGGCCTGCTGCTGGCGGGCTGGATTGTGGACCGGCTGGGCTGGAAATGGGCCAATGCGGTGGGGGTGGCGACATGGTCGCTGGCCGCGCTGACGCATGGCGGGGCGCGCTCCATGGCGCAATTCCTCGCCTGCCGCATCTCGCTGGGCGCCACCGAGGCCATGGGCACGCCGGCGGGCATGAAGACGATGACGACCATCTTCGCGCCGCATCAGCGCTCGACCGCCATCGGCCTGTCCAACGCTTTCACCAGCCTTGGCGCCATTCTGGCCCCGCTGGCCATTCCGGCGGCGGCCGTGGCATGGGGGTGGCGCGGGACTTTCGTGGCGGCGGGGTTGGTCGGGCTGGTCTGGGCGGCGCTGTGGTTGGCGATCACGCGCGGCGTCACCATCCCCGAACGTCATGATGGGCCCGCCGAAGCAGAGGTGCCGCAACGCTCGATCCTGCGCGAAAAGCGGACATGGGTGATCGCCGTGGCCAAGATCCTGTCCGACGCGACATGGTGGCTGATGCTGTTCTGGATGCCGGATTATTTCAACCGCCAGTTCGGCCTCACCGGGCTGGAGCTGGGGCCGCCGCTGGCCGTGGCCTATTGCGGATCGGCGGCGGGATCGATGCTGTCGGGCTTTGCCGGGACGGCGTTGCAGCGCCGGGGCTGGAGCGCGCATCGCACCCGATTGACCATCATGCTGATCTCGTCCTGCTGCGTGCTGCCGCTGCCGCTCACCCTGGCGGTCCATAGCTATTGGTGGGCGGTGCTGTTGCTGGCCCTGACGCTGGTGGGGCATCAGGGCTTTTCCACCAGCCTGTTTGCCCTGATCGCCGACATCGTGCCCTCGCGCCAGATCGGGCGGGTGACCAGCTTCGGCTCCTTGTGCGGCAATCTGGGCGGCATGGTGCTGACCAAGGTGGCCGGTCTGGTGCTGACCGCCGGGCTTGGCTATGCGCCTTTGTTCGCCTTTGGCGTCTCGAGCTATTTTCTGGCGCTGCTGTGGCTGAAGCTGATGGTGCCGGGCCGGGCTCGCGTGGCCTGAACGCAAAAAGGGCGGCGGGCCTTTGAAAACCCGCCGCCCCGTATCGCCTTCTCAGAAATGGTAGCTGGCGTTCACCCCGACATAGCGGTCATTGTCGCGGGGTACGAAGCGCAGCGTGCCCGCGGTCGTGCCGTTGCTCAGCAGGTTGGAGTAATGGGTGTTGAGCAGGTTCTTCACCACCCCACGGATTTCCCAATTGCGCTTGTCGATCAGGGCCACGCTGGCGTTCCAGATGCCATAGGCGGGCTGGATGGTGCTGGGCGTCTGGGTCAGGGCGAATTGGGTGGCGCTGCGGAAGGTCCAGTCGGTCTGCAGTTCGACGCCCAGCGTGTCGGTCAGCGGAAGGCGCCAGGCGCCGCCGCCGCTCAGCTTCCAGTCGGGGGCGAAGGGCAGGGGGGCGCCATCGTAATTGGGGCAGACGGTGGCCGCCGGGCAGTTGAAATGGCGGATGCGCGCATTGCTGTAGACCGCCGCCCAGTTCAGTGTCAGCCGGTCAGTGGGGTGAGCGGCGGCGTCGATCTCGATGCCGCGCGTGCGCACCGTGCCCGCATTGATCAGGCGGGTGACCGGTGAGCCCAGAAAACTGTCCTGATAATTGGCCTGATAGCCGGAAAAGTCTGTCCAATAGGCCGCGATGCTGCCGGTGAAGGCGCCGCCGCGCGTGCCGCCCTTCAGCCCGACCTCATAGCTGTTCGAGGTTTCCGGCTTGAGCGCGATCTGGTCGAAGGCCTGCATGTTGAAGAACACATTATAGGCCGGGCCCTTGTAGCCGCGCGAATAGGTCGCATAAAGCGTCGCCTGCGGCACAGGCCGGTATTGCACGCCGACGCGCCCGCTGCCGTCCACCCGGTCGGTGCTGCCGGTGCTGTAGGCGATCGAGGGGCGGATGCCGGTGACGCCCGTTGCCGTATCGGCATTGCGCTGATGGTAATAGGTCAGCTTGTCATAGATCAGGCGGCCGCCCAGGATGAAGGTCAGCTTCTCGCCGGCATGCAAATTGGCCTCGCCGAACAGCGCCAGATTGTCGGCCTGCGTGCCGTAGGTGGCCACGCCGGTGTTGGTCTGGGTGGTGGTGGGCGACGTCAGTTGGGTGACGGTGCGCTGATAGATCTCATTGGTGTTGGCATGCAGGTAATAGGCGCCCACCACATAGTCGATCAGCTTGCCCTGCGGTGAGGCGAGGCGCAACTCCTGGCTGAACTGGTTGAAGTTGACATAGCCATTGTCGGCCCCCTGCGGAAAGCCGCTGGCCAAGATCGAGCGCTGGTCCCAATCGGGCACCTGGCGGTTCTTCCATTCGCGATAGGCGGTGATGGAGGTGACGGTGTAGTCGCCCGGCCGCCACTCCGCCGTCAGCGAGCCGCCGTAATTGTCATCCTTCACATAGGTGTCGAAATTGGTGTTGACGGTCTTGTTGTTGGCGCTGGCGGTCACGCCTTCCTGCGCCAGCAGGCCGGCCAGCGCGGCGCTGTTGGTGGTGGCGCCGCCAAAAGCGGTCTGCGACGTGCTGGCATAGACGCCGTTGGGGGTGGTGTCCTTGTTGTGCAGATAGTCGCCGGCCAGCGTGATGGTCAGATTGCTGGCGGGCTTGGCCACCAGCTTGCCGCGACCGCCCCAGCGCTCATAGCCATTGACCCAGTGGTTGGTGCCCAGATTGCGGACATTGCCCTGATAATTGCCGTAGAGCCCGCTGATCGAATAGCCCAGCCAGTCGTTGATGGGGCCCGAGAGCCCGGCGCGGATGCGCTCCTCATTGCCCTCGTAATAGCCGACATCGATCACGCCGGTCTGATGGTCGGAGGGGGCCTTGGTGATGATGTTCACCACGCCCGCCGAGGCGTTCTTGCCGAAGAGCGTGCCCTGTGGCCCGCGCAGCACCTCGATGCGCTCCAGATCGACCAGATCGAAGGTCGCCTGTCCGGGGCGCACCAGCACCACGCCGTCCAGCACGGTCGAGACTGAGGATTCCACGCCCGGCGAGGTGGTGATCGTGCCGATGCCGCGGATGAAGATGTTGCGGTCCTTGTTCGAGGCCCCGTTGCGGAAATCGAGGCTGGGAACCGTGGCGGCAATATCCTGAATGGTGTTGAGGTTGCGCGACTGGGCACTGCTGCCACTCACCACGGACATGGCGATGGGCACATTCTGAAGCTGCTCGTTGCGGAAGCGCGCGGTGACAACGATGCCACCGGCGGCCGAGGCATCCTCGGGCAAGGCCTGCTCGGCGGCGGGCGCGTCGGTCCTGGCCCCCGCTGTGTCCGCGTGAGCGACGCCGATGGCCAGAAATCCGCTGGCCAGCACCGTTCCGCTCAACAATGTGAGGGCTGAGATTGATCGATTCACCGTAAAGCCTCCCTGAATGGTGGGCTTTCCTTAAACTCTACAAAATCCATAGAGAAGAGAGTTTTTGTCACGGGGGTGACAACGTAGGCTATCGCGGGGCATGCTGGGCACCGGGTATAAGACATAATCATAAGGGCCCGGTTCCGCTTCGGCCTGCCGCATGGCACAGATGGCGGCGCCAAGGCGATCACGCCGCCACAGAGGAGCCGATCTTGCGCGCCACGATCAAGGATGTTGCCCAGGCATCGGGCGTTTCGATCAAGACGGTGTCCCGTGTCCTCAACAAGCAGCCACGCGTCTCCGAGAAAGCGCGCAAGAGTGTGCAGCAGGCCATCGAAACGCTCAATTTCCGGCCCAGCGCCGCCGCGCGCAGCCTTGTCGGCCATCGCACCTTCCAGATCGCGCTGGCCTGCGACAACCCCAGCCCCTTCTATGTGCACGAGATGCAGGCGGGCATCCACGAACGCTGCCGACAGGACGGCGTGCGGATGATCGCCCAGCCCTATGATCACCGCGCCGAAGGGCTGATCGAGGAGATCGCCAGCCTGATCGACACCACCGGCATCGACGGGCTGATCCTCACCCCGCCGATCTCCGACCGGCAGGATATCCTCGACCTGCTGGCGCGGCGCGAGGTGTCCTATGTCCGGGTCACGCCCTCCGGCACGGTGGAGACCTCGGCGGTGTTCATCGACAATCAGGCGGCGGCCAATGCGATGACGCGCCATCTGCTGGCTTTGGGCCATCAGCGTATCGGCTTTGTGATGGGCCATCCCAGCTATGCGGGCAGCGTGGCGCGCCATGCCGGCTATGTCGCGGCGCTGGTGGAATCGGGCCGCACGCCCGATCCGAAGCTGGTGCGCGAGGGTGGTTATGATTTTGCCTCGGGCGCGGCGGCGGCGGAGGCTTTGCTGGCGCTGGCCGATGCCCCCACCGCCATTTTCGCCTCGAATGACGAGATGGCGGCGGGCGTGCTGAGCGTGGCGCATCGGCGCGGCATGGCGGTGCCCGGCGCGCTTTCGGTCGCGGGCTTTGGCGACGATGCGCTGGCCAGCTTCGTCTGGCCGCCGCTCACCACCATCCGTCAGCCGACTCGCCAGATGGGCTTTCAGGCGGCGGATCTGCTGCTGGCCCCGGCGCAGGACAAAGCCTCACGCGAGGTGCCTTTCGAACTGATCCGCCGGGAATCGACGGGTGGTGCGCCGCGTCGATAGGGGCGCCGTTAAAAGCCCAGTTCGGCCATCTCCACCACGCGGTGTTCGCGGGCGCTGATCTCCGCCGCCGTGCCGATGGCCACGGCCATCAGACCATCGCGCGCGCTCACCTCCACCGGGCCCTCGCCCCGCACGGCGGCGATAAAGCGCTGGTGCTGATAGAAGGTCGAGCCGTGATGGCTGCCCGCCTGCAGGGCTTGCCTGTCGACCTCGACCACGCTTCGCTCGACCTGCTTGGGGTTGAGGAAGCCCACGCGCGGGCTGTAGACCAGCGCGCCTTCCGGGATCAGCACATCCAGCCGGGCCTTGTCACCCACGGCGGTGACTTCCTCCTGATTTTCAGCGCCTTCGGCAAACATCGAGAGGTCCAGCAGGGCCCGCACGCCATTGGCGAAATCGACGGTGGTGAAGCTGTTGTCGATGATGTCGGGCGTCTGCCCATCATAGCGTTCGTCGAGATGGTTCACATCCATCGCGCCCGAGCAATAGACGCGCACCGCTTCGGATTGCACGATCAGCCGCATCAGATCGAAGAAATGGCAGCATTTCTCGACCATCGTGCCGCCGGTGTTGCGGCTGAAGCGGTTCCAGTCGCCCACCTTGGGCAGGAAGGGGAAGCGATGCTCGCGGATCGAGAGCATCTGCAGCTTGCCGACGCGCCCGCCATGCACCTGATCGATAAATGCGGCGGCGGGCGGCATGTAGCGATACTCCATGGCCGTCCAGAAGGGCCGCGATGAGGCCTCGGCCTGCTCCACCACCCAGCGGGCATCCTCCAACGTTGTCGCAAGCGGTTTCTCGCACAGAATGGCCAGCCCCGCATCGAACAGAGGCTCCAGCACGCGGCGGTGGGTGTGGTTGGGGCTGGCCACGATCACCGCATCGACCAACCCGCTTTGCGCCAGCGCCGCGCTGTCCGAAAAAGCCTTTACGCCCTCGGCTTTATCGCCCAGCGCCATGAGTGCCCAGCCCAGCGAGGTCTCCACAGGATCGGCGATGGCGGTCACCACCGCGCCGGGGGTGATGGCAAGATTGGTGATATGTTCTGCCCCCATCATCCCGGTGCCGACGAGACCGTAACGCACTTGCTCTACCATCACTAGTGATCCTATAGGTGATAACGATGTCATCATCTCTTACCATGCATCTGGTGCCTGAGCGCAAGCCGGAAAATGTTGTCGGCGGGATCTCCGTGCTTTTGCCGGGAGCCGCGCTGGAGATGATCGCGCCTTGCATCCCTGAAGCCCGCGCCGCCACGGAGAAGAAACCATGAGCAACCCCTGCGAAGTGAGCTGGTTTTCAGCTCTGTGCGACGATGATTACGAGTTCCTCGGCGTGCCTGATGAACGCCTGCAATCGAGCTGGGAGCATTGCCGCGACATCGTGCTGCAGGCCGAAAGCGCGGGCTTCGACAACATCCTGCTGCCCTCGGGTTACAATCTGGGGATCGACACCACGGCCTTTGCCGCCGGGATTGCCCCCATGCTGCGCCGCCTTGCCCTGCTGATGGCGGTGCGCATCGGCGAAAGCTGGCCGCCGCAACTGGCCCGGCAGATCGCCACCATCGACCGGATGCTGGGCGGGCGGCTGAAGGTCAACATCATTTCCTCGGAGATGCCGGGCGAGACGCTGGGCTCGCGTGAGCGCTACGCCCGCACGAGCGAGGCGATGACCATCCTGCGCAGCCTGCTCAATGGCGAATCCATCGATCATGATGGCGAATTCTGGAAGCTGAAGCTCGATCCGCCGCGCATCCGCACGGTTTCGGGCAAGGCCCCGCTGTTCTATTTCGGAGGCCTGTCGCCCGATGCGCGCGAGACCGCCGCCAAGGGCTGCGACGTCTATCTGATGTGGCCCGGTACGCAGGGAGAGATCGCGGCGATCATCGCGGACATGAAGGAGCGGGCGGAGCGCCATGGCCGCACCCTGCGCTTCGGCTACCGCGTCCATGTCGTGGTGCGTGAAACCGAGCAAGAGGCCCGCGCCGCCGCGGACCGCCTGCTGTCAAAGCTCGATCTGGCACAAGGCGCGGCCATTCGCGCAAAATCTCTGGATTCGCAATCGGCGGGCGTGCAGGCGCAGGCCGCGCTGCGGGAACGGGCGGTCGATGGCTATGTGGAGGACAATCTCTGGACGGGGATCGGGCAGGCGCGCTCGGGCTGCGGCGCGGCGATTGTCGGCGATCCCGATCAGGTGCTGGCCAAGATCGCCATGTATCGCGAGATGGGCATCGATGCCTTCATCCTTTCGGGCTATCCGCATGCGGCGGAGGCGGATCTGTTCGCGCGGCATGTTCTGCCCGCGCTGGATCATGCGCCCTTGTAACGGGGGCACCATCCCGCAGCCATGCACAGGCCATCGCGACCGCCATGATCGCGAAGCTGGCCGTATAGGCGAGATAGGGCGCTTTCGCCCCCGCCACGGGGCTCAGCAGCGGAACCAGCATCAGCATCAGGGTCAGGGCGGCCATCTCGATCAGCGCATAGCGGACCGGCTGGCCCCGCGCGAAGGCGCTGTACATGGCGATCAGCGTCCAGACGCACAGCATGTCGCCCACCATATAGATGCGGATCGCCGGGATGGCGGGCAGATAGGCGTCGGACAGGAACATATGGACCAGCCGATGCGCGGCAAGGCCGATGGCCGTCACCGTGGACCAGGCGCTGTCGTCGCCGATCAGCAGATGCGAGATCAGCCCGGATGCCATGGCAATGGGCGGCGCCAGAAGCATGGCGGCCACCAGATGGTGAAAGCGGCGCGATAGGTGTGGCTCAGCGCATCCATGTCCGGGGCCGCCGCCGACTGGCGCACCAGCGCATTCTGCACGCCGCCCACCGGCAGGCGGACTGGCTGACAGCTTGAGCAGCAGCACCATGCCCGGCAATGCCGCTTTCTGCGTGAACGATACCGGGTCGAGTCCGACCAGCGCATGCTGGTCACCCCGATCTGGTGCGAGACCAGCCCGTTGCCGCCGGTTGCGGTTTTCGACGGGCAATGGGTGGAGGGGCGCGGTTTTGAGCAGATGCTGGCGGCCTTGCTGGGGCGTTACGGTGTGGGGGAGGCGGTGCCCTTTGGCGCGCCGCAGCTCCTCCATGATGCGCTGGAGCGGTTGAGTGACCGAAATGGGGACGCTCACCATGCGGCGCAGGCTTCACAGTGCCTCGATGAGGTCTTCGATGTGTGTCATACAGTGAGGCTGGTGGAAGAGGCATGCGGCGCAAGGGAAGGCCGCCCCTGAACCACCCCACGCAGGGGCCGTTCCGCTTCCGATCGTCGAAAGATGGACGTTATGTTCAACTGGTTTTGTCGTCGCTACCTCGAAATCCTGGGGTCGATCTATCTCTACAACGAGCATCGCGGCTACACCGCGCTGGATCGGGTGATCGAGGCCGTCCGTCGCCGGGCGCCCGAGGACAGGGATTTTATCGCAACGCTGGAAAAGCACCGCGCCGATGAGCGCAGGCATTATGAGATGTTTCGCCGCTGGTTCCTGCGGCGCGGGGTGATGCCCTATGCGGTGGACCGGACCTTTGGCCACATCGACAGATTTGTCGAACTCATGTTCGGCACGACCATCGACGGCCTCGATACGGCGCAACTGATCGCCGATGACCGCCTGTTCGAACGCCTCTGCCGGGTGATCGCGCTGACCGAGCGGCGCGGCTTCCGTCAGGTCGAGATCCTGCTGCGCCATCCAATTGTGCGCAGCGATGCCACGCTGATCCGCATCTTCCGGGTGATCGAGCGGGATGAACCCAGCCACTGGGCGCCTTACGAGGGCTGGCTGGCCCGGCGCGGTCGGCATGTTTCAAGCTGGTGGGAGCGCAGGATCGACGGCTTCATCCACGCCGAATTGCTGTTTCTGAAGCTGCCTGTGCTGTTCCTTGTCCCCCGATTGGGGCGCCGGGCCGGATGGGCCGATGATGCCGAAGCAGAGGTGCGACCCCAGCCTTGATGCGGCATGCCCGGCGCTGATCGCATTTTCGGGGATTTTACTGATGTTTATAAGGAAACGTCGATCACAGTGATCAGGCCGATCAATTTCTGTGCCTCCATCCCATTGGTTAGACCCCCGCATATCAAGATAGAACGACAGGGGTTTGCCATCATGATCAAACATTCAACATCCCTCGCGGCCATCCTTGCCCTGGCAGCATGCCCCTTGGGGGTTGCCCGGCTTCACGCGCAGGATGCGGCGGCAGCGCATGCCGCCCAGCCCGGCGCCATGTCCAACGCGGATTGGTGGCCCAGTCGCCTCGACCTCATGCCGCTGCGCCAGCATGACGCCAGCGCCAATCCCTATGGCGCGGACTTCGATTACGCCAAGGCCTTTGGCACGCTCGATCTGGCAGCGGTGAAGGCCGACATCCGCAAGGTGCTTCACACCTCCCAGGCATGGTGGCCGGCGGACTTCGGCCACTACGGCCCCCTGTTCATCCGCATGGCCTGGCACAGCGCCGGCACCTACCGCATCGGCGACGGCCGCGGCGGCGCGGGCGAAGGCCAGCAGCGCTTCGCCCCGCTCAACAGCTGGCCGGACAACGTCAGCCTCGACAAGGCGCGCCGCCTGCTGTGGCCAATCAAACAGAAATACGGCCGCAATATCTCCTGGGCCGACCTGATTATCCTGACCGGCAACGTGGCGCTGGAATCGATGGGCTTCAAGACCTTCGGCTATGCCGGCGGCCGCGCCGACACCTGGGAGCCGGACGACGTCTACTGGGGTTCGGAGAAGATCTGGCTGGAGCTGAGCGGCGGGCCAAACAGCCGCTACTCGGGCGACCGTGACCTGGAAGACCCGCTGGCGGCGGTGCAGATGGGCCTGATCTACGTCAACCCGGAAGGCCCGGACGGCAACCCCGATCCGGTGGCCGCCGCGCGCGACATTCGTCGAGACCTTCGCCCGCATGGCGATGAACGACGAAGAAACCGTGGCGCTGATCGCCGGCGGCCACACCTTCGGCAAGACCCACGGCGCCCGGCCCGGCGTCTAACGTCGGCGCCGATCCTGAAGCGGCCGGGCTGGAGTCGCAGGGCCTCGGCTGGCACAGCACCTTCGGCACCGGCGTCGGCAAAGACGCCATCACCAGCGGCCTGGAAGTCACCTGGACCACCACCCCCCCCAACCCAGTGGAACCACGACTTCTTCCGCCACCTGTTCGAATACGAATGGGAGCTGAGCCAAAGCCCGGCCGGCGCGCATCAGTGGGTGGCGAAAGACATCGGTGAAACCATTCCCGACGCCTTCGATCCGAACAAGAAACGCCGCCCGACCATGCTGACCACCGACCTGTCGCTGCGATTCGATCCGGCCTACGAGAAGATTTCGCGCCGCTTCTATGAGCACCCGGAGGAGCTGGCCGACGCCTTCGCCCGCGCCTGGTTCAAGCTGACCCACCGCGACATGGGGCCGCGTGCGCGCTACCTCGGCCCGGAAGTGCCGCAGGAAGAGCTGATCTGGCAGGATCCGATCCCGGCGGTCGATCATCCGCTGATCGACGAGCATGACATCGCCGCGCTGAAAAACGCCGTGCTGGCTTCCGGCCTGCCGGTGTCGGCGCTGGTCTCCACCGCCTGGGCCTCGGCTTCGACCTTCCGCGGTTCCGACAAGCGCGGCGGCGCCAACGGCGCGCGCATTCGCCTGGCGCCGCAAAAGGACTGGGCGGTCAACCAGCCGGCGCAGCTGGCCGAGGTGCTGGCCAAGCTGGAGAGCATCCAACGCACCTTCAACGATGCGCAGACCGGCGGCAAGCAGGTCTCTCTGGCCGACCTGATCGTGCTGGCCGGCGCCGCGGGCGTGGAACAGGCGGCGAAGAACGCCGGTTTGGCCCTGACGGTGCCGTTCGCGCCGGGCCGCATGGACGCTTCGCAGGAGCAGACCGACGTGGACTCTTTCGAAGCGATGGAGCCGCTCGCCGACGGATTCCGCAACTTCCTGAAGGGCAAATACCGCGTGCCGGCCGAAACGCTGCTGGTCGACAAGGCGCAGCTGCTGACCCTGACCGCGCCGGAAATGACGGTGCTGGTCGGCGGGCTGCGGGTGCTCGGTGCCAACGTCGGCGGCACGCAGCACGGCGTGTTCACCCCGCGGCCCGGCAGGCGCTGACCAACGACTTCTTCGTCAACCTGCTCGACATGGACACCACCTGGAAGAAATCGGACAAGGCGGCGGGCCTGTATGATGGCCTCGACCGTGCCAGCGGCAAGCCCAAATGGACCGCGACGCCGGTGGATCTGATCTTCGGATCGAATTCCGAATTGCGCGCCGTGGCCGAGACCTATGCCTCGGATGATGCGCGCGAGATGTTCGTGAAGGACTTTGTCGCCGCCTGGACCAAGGTCATGGATCTCGACCGCTTCTAAGCGTCCTCCGGTCCTTCCCGGAGCCCACCGTTCCGATCCCCCTTTCCGGGACGGTGGGCTCAACATTCCGCGATCATGGATATCCGCATGACGAAGAACGGCTTTTCAGCCGCTGGCCTTGTGCTGCTTTGCGCCGGGCTTCCTCTCTCCGCGCGGGCAGAGGCGCCGCCCCCGGCTTTCGGCGTCTGCTCGGCCTGCCACAGTACCGAGGCGGGCAAGACTTCCTTTGGCCCCAATCTGCGGGGTGTCGGCGGGCGCAAGGCGGCAAGTTTGCCCGGCTATGCCTATAGTTCGGCCCTCAAGGCCTCCGGGCTGACATGGACGCGCGAGGAGCTGGATAGCTGGCTGACCTCGCCGCAAAGGAAGGTCCCCGGCACGAAAATGCCCTTTGCCGGCTATGCCGATGCCGAGAAGCGCCGACAGGTGATCGATTATCTTCTGTCGCTCAAATAGGCCCGGTCCGCCTCGGCCAACGTCATGTCCGAGTGGGTGTCACAGATCATCTCCGCATTTCTGATTTTGAGTCCGTAGTGACGATCCAAAATGGCGTTCGATTCAGGACCTGCAAGGGACTATCCCGGAAGGGCAGGCCGCTTCGGCAGAAGCGTGCCCCCAATCCCCCGAGCAGGAGAATGACGATGTATGCCATCACCGCGATAACCGGCCGTGTCGGCGGCGCACTGGCCGACCGGCTGCTGGAGCAGGGCCAGCCCGTCCGCGCCATCCTGCGCGATGCGGCCAAGGGCGCGCCATGGGCCGCGCGCGGTGCCGAGGTGGCGTTGGCCGATGCCGATGATGCCGATGCCCTGACCGCAGCTTTGTCGGGCGCCGAGGGCGTGTTCCTGCTGCTGCCGCCCAATTTCGACCCGGCGCCGGATTTTTCCGATGTGAAGGCGCGCATCGCTGTCTTTCGTGAGGCTCTGCTGCGCGCGAAGCCGGGCAAGGTGGTGGTGCTCTCCACCATCGGGGCGGATGCGATGGAGCCCAATCTGCTGACCGCCCTGCGCCTGCTCGAAGAGGCGCTGGCCAATGTCGATCTGCCGATCACCTCTTTGCGCGCGGCCTGGTTTATGGAAAATGCGCAGTGGGATGTGGCGGCGGCGCGGGACAAGGGCCTGATCGCCAGCTATCTGCAACCGCTCGACCGCAAGATCGCCATGATCGCCACCGATGATGTGGGGCGTTGCGCCGCCGATCTGCTGCTGGAGGATTGGGCGGGCCACCGCATTGTCGAGCTTGAGGCAGCGCAGCGCGTCTCCCCGCAGGACATTGCGGCGGCGCTGGCCAAGGCGATCGGTCATCCGGTGAGCGTTCGGGCCGTTCCCAAGGTTGAGTGGGAGGGCATCTTCCGCGCCGAGGGTATGGCCAATCCGCAACCGCGCATGCGGATGATCGACGGCTTCAACGAAGGCTGGATCGACTTCACCGGTACCCAGCCGGACCATCGCAAGGGCCGGATCGGCATCGAGGAGGCCATGGAAGCGCTGGTCAGCCGGATCATGCGGGAATGACAGGCTTTACAGGCGGATCAGGGAGGTGATCGTCAGCCTCGCCTCGCTGAGGGTATCGCGCGACCATGACTCACCGATATCGCCGCAATGCAGGCAATTGGCAGGGTAGAGCACCAGCCGGTTGTAGCGCAGATCGGCTGCCCCGATCTGCTCGAAACTGGCGGTGCTGGCGGCGTGATAGCGGGCCGGGGGCATGCCATGGCGTGCGGCATCCGCCGCCAGAGACCCCTGCCATGCTGCCGTTCTGGCGGAACTCATGGTTTCGAAGCCGGTCGCGCGGTGGCGGTAAAAGCTGGTGCCTTGGTGGGGCGGCTCGCACAGGTAATGAACGGCAGCCAGGATCGAGCTGTCCACGGTGTCGAAATGGGGGATGCGCTGGATGGCCAGCAGGCTTGCCGGGGCGCAGGTCGTCACGGCGAAGCTGGTCCGCAGGATCTGTATGGTTTGCGCGTTCAGAATGGGCGTCAGCAGGTCATGCAGCCAGTTCGGATAGGCGGGCGGTGTCTCGGCGCGGATGCCGGGATAGAGGTCTCCCTCGGCCTTCGCAAAGGTCTGATCGAGCGCGTGTTCGACCAATTGTGCCGGGTGAGGATGCGCGTCATCGATCAGCCAGAGCGGCACCCCTTCGTTCCCCATGCGCAGGCAGGTGGCGGCAGGCATAATTCAGCTCGCGGCGACCGTGAACCATTGCGAATGGGCCGCCAGCCGCGCGTTTTTGCGCCGGACCAGCCCCGACACATGGTTCAGCGACAGGGCGATCGCGGCCAGATCCATCACCGTGGCGAAATCCTCGATCTCGTGATGAGCGCGGGCCAGAGCGTTTTCATCCACATTGTACAGGCCCGTCAGCAGGCTGGTGGAGCCATCGTTGAAGGTGAGGTCCAGCTTGACCTCGGTGATGAGCTTGCGGGCCAGGGCAAGGTCGATCAGGCTGCGGGTGGGCTGTTGCCCCTGCAGCAAGCGCGCCAGCATGGCCTGAATGGCGGCAAAGTAGTCACTGTCGCTGCCATCGGCCGCCGTGATGGTGCAGGGCCCATCGGGCGTGATCGCCGGGCTGGCCGTATCAATGCAGACCGCGCCGCCCTCACCGACAAAGAAGGGCAGCCGCAACAGGTTGAGCGGCAGATGATCGCCATCGAGCGTCTCACCGTTCCAGAACAGGTTTTCGTGCGGCGCCAGCCCCATCAGCGCGGCAGGATAGAACTGCCCGGTTTCCCCATCCTTGGCGAAGAAAATGGGGAACTGGCTGGCCACGGTCCTGATCTCACTGGCGACCAGCGGCACCAGATGCACCGAAGCGGCGGCTGTTGCGGCCCTGGCCGGGTCGATGCGCAGATGGGCGTGGGCCTGTCGGGTCAGGGTTTCGATGGTCAAGGCCGGCCTTTCACAGCGGAGGGAAGCGGTAGTCGCGCAGCTTGTTGAGCAGCGCGCGGTTGGTGGGCATCATGCTGGCCAGCTTGCGCTTCATCGCCGTGTTCTGCGCGAAGGCATCCATGGCCGCGTCCCGCCGGGCAAGTGTGGCGGGGGCGCAGGCGGTCTGAAAACCCATGCCATAGAGCACATAGTGATAGCTCGCCGCCGGGAACATTTCATGCGCGCTGGCGAAATCATGCTCGCCGGGGGGCGTGTGGCGCCACAGGTCCAACTGGTCCTGCAAGTCCTGCGGGATGGTCGCGGGATCGCGGTTGTCACGCCAGAAGGCGCTGTCGTCGCGTTCGGACAGGATATAGTGCAGCTTCAGGAACTCGATCACCCGGTCCCAGCGGTAGCGCGTCATCGTGTTGAAGCGGCGGGCGACAAAATCCATCGCCCGGCGCGTGGCGGGCATGGCATTGGCGATGTAATCGGCCGACAGCTCGATCATCACCAGCGCCGATGCCTCCAGCGGTTCGAGGAAGCCCGCGGCAAGGCCCACGGCGACCACATTGTTCTTCCAGAAGGTCTCGCGGTGGCCCGAGCGGATGGGGATCGTCCTTGTCGAAAGCCCGGCAAAGGCGGGGCCGACATAGGCCGCCAGCGCTTCCTCGGCCTGCTCCGCGCTGCCGTGGCGGCTGGACCAGACATAGCCCACGCCGCGCCGGTTCTGCAGGCCGATATCCCAGATCCAGCCATGCTTCTGCGCGGTGGAGACGGTATGGGCGGTGATCGGGCTGTCGGCCTCCTCATAGGGCACCTGCACGGCCAGCGCCCGGTCGATGAACAGCACATCGCTGCGGTCGATAAAGGGCACATCCAGCGCCTGCCCCAGCAGCAGCGAGGCAAAGCCGGAGCAATCGACGAAAAGATCGGCGCGAATAGGCCCGGATTTGCTGCCGACAACGGCGGCGACATCGCCCGCCTCATTCAGCTCGACATGGTTGATCGTGTCGTCGATGTGGCGCACGCCCAGCTTGTTCACGCAATGATCGTGCAGCAGTTCGCCCAGCCGCACCGCATCAAGGTGATAGGCATAATTGGCGATGCCGCCATAGTCGGGCGAGGTGATGAGCTTGGGCGCCAGCCCGTTCTCGCACAGAAAGTCCTGAAAGCAGACCGCATCGGAATAGGACATCGCGTCGCCGCCTGCCGAGGCCTCATGCCAATAGGGCGCCAGATCGAGATCCGGGAAACCCTGAGGCAGCACCAGCGGGTGATAATAGGCGTCATCCGCCTTGCCCGTGCGCCATCGGGCGAATTTGGCCCCCTGTTTGAACGAGGCGTTGCAGGCGCGGATAAAGTCGGTTTCGGCGATGCCGATCTTGCGCAGCGTGTTGCGCATGGTGGGCCAGGTGCCCTCCCCGACCCCGATGGTGCCGCGCTCCAGACTTTCCACCAGCGTGACGTCAAGGTCTTTCCCGTGGCGCGCGGCGATCAGGCCTGCTGTCAGCCAGCCTGCCGAGCCGCCGCCCACGATGCAGATCGATCGAATGTCGCGGGTCATTGCCTTGTGGTCATCCTCATGCCTGCGGCTTGTCTTGTCTTATCATTGTGGGCCGGTGGGAGGGGTGCCCTCCCACCGGCATGTTTTTGATCAGAAATTGACCCTTGCGCCAAATTTGAACCGGCGCCCGGAGTCTTCTGCATAGAGGAACTGGTTGGTGTAGTAGGCGTATTTCAAGGTCATCGCATTGGTCAAGTTGGCCCCTTCGACAAAGACCGCCACCTGCGGGGTGATGTGATAGGTGAGGCTGGCATCGAGTTGGCCGTAGGAACGCACCTGCGTCACCGCCTGACCCGCGCCATTGAGCGGAGGCGGGGCGAGATATTGCAGGAAATGATCGCGCCAGTTGTAGGCGACGCGGGCCTCGATCCCGTGCTTGTCATAGAACAGCACCGCATTGGCCGAGTTCGACAGGCCGGTCAGCGCGAATTTGTTGGTCAGGTCCTGCGGGTTGAGGTGGCGGTTCGATCCCACCAGAGTCCCGTTGATCTGAAAGCCGAAGCCGGTCTGGCCAAGGCTGTGCTGCCACGCCGCCTCAAGCCCGGTGACGGTGGCATCCTGCCCGTTGACCGGCGCGGTGATGGTGAACTGGGCCGCCGTGTTGCTGGCCGGATCGAGCAGCGGCGTGCCCGATGCGTTGGCAACAGGGCCGGTCGTCTGGTTCAGCACGATAAAGTTGTTGACGCTCTTCAGGTAGGCGCCAAGCGAAATGTAACTGGCCGGCGCGTAGTAATACTCCGCCGAAATATCGAGATTGCTCGATTTGAAGGGTTTGAGGTCCGGATTGCCCCGGCTGGCGGCAAAGTTGCCGGGGCGCAGCGTGATCAGCGTGGTCACCGGCGAAAGCTGCTCCAGCGTGGGCCGGGTGATGGTCTGCGAGGCGGCAAAGCGCAGGGTGAAGTCGTTGGTCACCAGCCACTTCAGCGCGATGTTGGGCAGGATGTCGAGATAATGCGTCGAGCCCACCGTGCGGGTCGAACCCGAGGAGGCCGAGCCATATTGCGTCTGGTCGTTCGCCAGCTTCACCAACGAAGTATAGGCGGTGGCCAGCCCGTTGACATTGGTGGAAGTATCCTCGAACCGCACGCCCGCCACGATGGAGATCGGGCGATTGGCGATGCTGCCCTTGAACTCGGTTTCCAGATAGGCACCCAGCACCCGCTCCTTGACGATGGTGTCATTCACCAACGGCGGGGCGAAGGTGAAGCCGGGGCCTTGCTGCGCGGTGATCGCGCTGAACAGGCTGGGGCCATCGAAGGTCTGCCATTGGGTGGGCAGGCGGTTGGACCCGCTCACCCCCGAGAGGAAGCCGCTGCCCGCATTGAACACGCTGATCGGCACGTTGGACGGCGCGGGCAGGTTGTAGCCGCAGGTGGTGCAGCCGCTGCCGCCATCGTTGGAATAGAGCGCGGTGTCCTTGCGGTCGTGGGAGTAGTAGAGGCCCCAGTTGGCCTTCACCAGCCCCTCGTCGCTTTCACCCTTGTAGGTGAAATCGGCGCGGACCTGGGTGACTTCATCCTTGATGCCATAGCCGCGCAGCAGCATGACATGCTGGCACATCGGCTCGCCCGCGCCGACGGTGGTGCTGTTGGCCGGCGTGCCGGAATTGGTCACGGCGCTGCCGCAGGGGCTGGCGGGATTGGCGAAGGTGGGCAGGGTTTCGGTCTGCCACGGCAGGATGGCGCCATCCGACTGATAGCGCGACGAGCCGGTGAGATAGCCCAGCAGCGCCAGATAGGCCTCCTTGCCGCCGTTCTCGTCTTCCTTGGCCAGCGAATAGGAGCCATCCAGCGTGGCGCTGATGGTGGGCGAGATCTGCCAGTCGACGTTCAGGCCGAATTCGCGGGTGTTGGTGCGCTTGTCGAACTTCTTGTCGTGAAAATCGGTGGCGATGCCGCTGGCCTGGGTCATGTCGGTGACGGTGCCATTGGCATCGGTCTTCACATTGGTCAGGTTCGATGCGGTGAACCAGTGGCCATAGGAGCGCGTGTCGGTGGTGTTGGTGAATTTGGTGTAGAGCGCGTCGGCGGTGATCGTCACGTCATCATTGGGCCGGTATTGCAGCACCAGCGTGCCGCCGATGCGCTCGCGATCCTCACGCGTGACCTTGGAGTCGAAGTTCTGGGGCACAAAGATGTTGCCCTGCGGATTGCTCGAACTGACAAGACCGGCGCCGCCGTTGACCTGCGCTGCTGGCACGCCGGGGTTGACCAGCCAGCCATCGGTCTGCGCCTGGCTCAGGCGGGTGAAGCGCTTCTGATAGCTGCCCGAAAGCAGCACGCCCAGCTTGCCGTCGGCAAAGGTATCGGCAAACAGGAAGGAGGCGTCGGGCGCGACCTTCTTGGCGTTGCCGTCATAATTGCCATCGATCGAGGCGGAAAATTTGCGCCCCTTATAGTCGAAAGGGCGCGCGGTCTTGATGTTGACCGTGGAGCCGACACCGCCGGACTGAAAACGCGCGGTCGAGGATTTGTAGACCTCCACGCCCGAAACCAGCTCCGAGGCCAGCGTATCGAAGGAGAAAGCGCGGCCGGATGCCTGGCTGGGGTCGGTGGGGGTGGCGATCTGGCGGCCGTTGACCAGCACCGTGTTGAATTCCGGGCCAAAACCGCGCACCGTGATGAAGGCGCCTTCACCGCCCGAGCGGTCGATCGACACGCCGGTGATGCGCTGCAGCGATTCAGCAAGGTTGGCGTCCGGCAGCTTGCCGATGTCCTTGGTGGAAATGGCGTCGACAATGCCCGAGGAGGCGCGCTTGATCCCGCGCGACGTATCGAGGCTGGCGCGCAGCCCGGTGACGACGATCGCCTGCCTCTCGGGCTCCGCCGCGGGTGGAGGAGGGGCCGAAGCCGGGGCCGCAGCGCCATCCTGCATGCTGCCCGTGCTGGCCAGCGCAAACTGCCCGCCCGGGGCGGCGCCGCGCGCGGAAATCTGGCGGGCGATGATGGCATAGGTGCGCGGACCGGTCTGGCGGGCGACAAGCCCGGTGCCGGCAAAAAGCTGATCGATGGCATTGCCGACGGTCAGTTCGCCGCGCACCGCATTGGTACGCACCGCATGGGTGACCTTGCGCGAGGCGATGATCTGCACATCGGCCTGATGGCCCAGCAGACCGATCGCGGTTTCGGCGGATTGTGCTTCGATGGCGAAGGTCCGGGTCTGTGCGGCGGCCTGCGCACTTGCTGGCGCGGTAACGGCGCAGACAATGCTTGCTGACGCAAAAAGCGCGCCACGAAGCGTGGTTCTCAACATAAGCCCCTCCGGTTGTTCTTTTCGATTATCGGCAGATCGTTTTTTGATCTGTCCTCCCCAAGAGTATCCTGTTTCGAAAATCCCTCTCTCAGCCTATGTTTTATTTTGCATGTCGCTTCCGCGTTCGATGCGGATCACATTGGGTTCGCTGGTGTTCACGCTGACGCCCAGAGAGGTCTTGAGCGCTTCGGCAAAGCCTTCGGGGTCGCTGATGCGGAACAGGCCGTCGAACTGTTCGGCCGCCACATTGGGGTCGGCAATGACGATCTGGCACTGGTTGTAGCGGTTGAACTCCTCCGCCGCGTCCCGCAGGGTGGTGCCGTTGAGGTCGATCATGCCGTTGCGCCAGGCCAGCGCCCGGTCGACCGAGGCGGTCTCGCTCGCCTGATAATGCACCACCGCGCGTTCGCTGATGAGCGCCCGCTCCCCGGCCACCACCCGCACGCGCTGGCCGGAGTCGGCGTCGGACCATGTTTCCACGATGCCTTCCGTCACCAGCACTTCCACCCCGCCTTCGCGTTTGCGAACCGAGAAAGCGGTGCCCACCGCGCGGGCGCGCGCATTGCCCGAAGCCACGACAAAGGGGCGGGCCGCATCCTTGGCGACCTCGAACCAGGCCTCGCCCTGTGCCAGTTCGATCTGGCGCATGTGCTTGGCGAGATGCACCTTCAGTTCCGTGTCGGAATTGATCGTCATCACCGAGCCGTCACCCAGCGGCACACGGCGAATTTCGCCCAGTTGCGTGACATAGGCCTGGCCCTGCGCCATCATGAAGCGTGAGGCCAGCACCGCGGCCCCGCTGGCCGCGACCAGCCCTCCTAGCACGCTGCGGCGCTTCCAGATGGCCGGCGAGGGGGCGGGGATAACCTCGGGCGCGCTGATGGCATCGGGCATCAGCCATGCGGCATGCGTTTGCAGCAGCAGGCCTTGCCGAATCGGGTCGACCGCCAGCCATGCCTGCAGATCGGCCTCATCCTGCGCCGACCAGTCGCCGGCATCCATGCGGGCGACCCACTGCGCCGCCTCGCCGGCGATCTGTTCGCGCGGGCTCACGAGCGGAGCGCCTTCTGTTCGGCGGGCTGGGGTTCCTGCTCTTGCTCCAGCAGGCGCCATCCCTCGCGGATCGCGCGCACGCCGACCGAAACCTGCTTTTCAACCGCCTTTTCGGTGATGCCCATATGGCTGGCGACTTCCTTTTGCGACCATCCCTCGATCTTGCGCAATTCGACGATGCGGCGGCAGCGTTCGGGCAGGCTGGCCAGCATCATGCGCACCCGGTCAAAGGCCAGGCGGCTGGCCACCTGCTCCTCGGGCGAGGGGGAGCCATTGTCGCGATAGCTTTCGATCTCGCTGATGGCCTCGAAAGGGGCGATCTGCTGGCGCTTCAGCCGCCGTACCATCAGATTGCGGCACACGGAGAAGAAATAGGCGTGCGGGCAGTCGATATGCTCCACCCCCTCCAGCGTGACCAAGCGGCAATAGGCGTCCTGCATCAACTCATCCACCTCGTCAGGCGAGACGCGCCGCCGCAGGAACCAGGCGCGAATGCGTGGTTCATGCGGCATGATCTCGCGCGCCACCCACAGCGCAAGCGCGCGGCGACGTTCAAGCAGCGCTCGCGAATCCGTAGCCGTGGCACCCTCCCTGTTCGAGGTTTATCCCCTTTGACCGTCATAGAGGCCTGGCGCGCGAAAATCCCTCCCGCTGCGTCAGATATTTTTTAGGCCCTGCCGGTTTTCCGGTTTTCCGGTTTTCCGGTTTTCCGGTCTGCCGGGGCTCGGGAGCTGCGGATGGGATGACGGCTCGTGCCGCATCGGGAAGCGCTTTGGGGCGTCCGGCTGCGCCCAACCGATGGGGCGTTCCAGCGGTATACCGCTTTCCCAAATCGGGATTTTCCCGTTTGCAATGGCGGAAAATACGTGACCCAATTGCTATTTTCTCGGGGTGGAAAGCTCCTAAAGTGGCTTGTGATTGTTGCACTAAAACAAAATTCTGCGGGGCTGTGAGCGGGTTTTCCTCATGACGCCATACGCCGGATTGCGAGCGCAAGTTTCAACAAGCCGAATGTTTCTTCCGCATTCAAATCTACGCCGTCCATTTCACTATTTGGTCTCGGGGTAAATGCGATGAATTATCTCAAGACGGTCGTGTCAGCTTTTGGGCTTATGTTGTTCTTTGTGGGGACCGCTCATGCGGATCCCTTTACGCAGGAGCAAGGCCAGGGACGGGTGATCGTCAGCGGCATTTTCACGCAAAGCCCGAAAGGGTTCGATGCGAACGGCAAGACAGTGCCCATCCAGGAATATGACCAGAATCAGGTCTATATCATGGGCGAATATGGCGTGACGAAAAACTTCACCGTTTTGCTCACGCCCAGTGTCGGCAACATCAGTCTCAAGGGCGGTGATGATTCCAGCGGTCTGGGATACACCGATGTGGGTGGTCGCTATCGCCTGGCGAAAAGCGATCACTGGATCATCTCGGTTCAGGGACTGGTGAAGATACCGGGGACCGCGCGCAACTATCCCGTGCCGCAGTTCAACGACAAGAGCGTGCAATATGACCTGCGCGTGTCGGGCGGTTATATGGCGGGTCCGGCCTTCATCACGCTCGATACCGCATATCGGTTGCGGGCGGGCGATCCGCCGAACGAGTTTCACATCGATGCGACGGCGGGCACACATATCACGCCGCGGCTGATGTTGCTGGCCTCTGCCTATACCACGATCTCGGATGGCGGCGGGCGGGGCGTGTTCAACCAGTCTTATCATTACACCGACGTCTATGCCAGCGTCGTCTATGATGTGACGAAGCGGTTTTCGTTGCAGGCCGGATACACCGGTACTGTCACGGGCAAGAATTCATTGCGACAGCGCGGGCCTGTCGTCGGTATTTGGTACAAGTTCTGAGGCTGGGGAGGATGCGCAGCATCGTCCGCCGTTTGACGGAAAGCCTGAAAGAGAGGGGGGCGCCATGGTCACAATGACAAGCGAACGCGCAAAGACAGTGCTGATCACCGGAGGAGCGGGCTTTCTTGGTTCGCATCTGGCCGAGCGATTGCTGGGGCAAGGGCACCGGGTTTACTGTCTGGATAATTTCCAGTCCGGACGTCGCGCCAATCTGACGCCTTTGCTGCGCAGCAACCGCCTGACGATCGTGACGCATGATCTGGTCAATCCCTTGCCGGAGCTGCCGCGCTTCGACGAGATCTACAATCTGGCCTGCCCCGCCTCGCCGGTGCATTATCAGGAAGATCCGGTGGCGACGATGAAGGTCTGCTCGATCGGCGTGCTGAACATGCTGGAGCGCGCGGCGCGCGATCATGCCAGGGTGTTCCACACCTCTACCTCGGAGATTTACGGCGATCCGGAAATTCATCCGCAGCATGAATCCTATCATGGCAATGTGAACACCATCGGTCCGCGTTCGTGCTATGACGAAGGGAAGCGCTTCGCCGAAACGCTGCTGACCGAATATGCTGCCCAATCCGGGCTCAATGTGCGGCTGGTGCGGATTTTCAACACCTATGGCCCGCGGATGCAGCCCGACGATGGGCGCGTGGTCTCCAATTTCATCGTGCAGGCGCTGCGTGGTCAGCAGATCACCATCTATGGTGACGGCAATCAGACCCGGTCCTTCTGCTATGTCGATGATCTGATCGACGGCATCCAGTTGCTGATGAGCGCCGATGACAAGGCCGTCGGCCCGATGAATATCGGCAATCCCGGTGAATATACGGTTGGAGAACTGGCTTCTCTCATCGTCGGGATGGTCGGATCCCGCTCCTCGATTGTCTACAAGCCTTTGCCTGTTGACGATCCGCGCCGCCGCCGCCCGGATATTTCCCGTGCGCAGGCCTTGCTGGGGTGGTCGCCGAAGGTCGATCTGGTGAGCGGCCTTGAAAAAACAATCAGTTACTTCCGTCGCAGGTTCGATGAAAACATGTCACCGGACTTTCTGGCGGCCATGCCATCCCGGATGGGAAGCCGTCTGGTGATGTGATGCAACAGTGGGATGGGCGCATGCCTTGCGCCTGTGTCAGGAGTGTGTGCCATGAGCGTGATCGATCAGGTGCTGATTATCTTGTTTGTCATTGCTCAGCTTGCGTACCTCTGCATCATGCTGATCGAGCTTTATTTTATCACGCGGCCTGTCAATCGCGTCGATATGGAAGAGCTGGAGGATTTAACGCAGGAGGATTATCCTGACATCATCCTGTTCTATCCGGTTCTGCGTGAACTTGAATCCACGATGCGCACGACCTTCGTGTCTCTGGCCAATCTTCACTATCCGACCGAGAAATTCAGGATCGTGGCGATCCCGAACGACAATGACCTGCCGACCGTCGAGAGCCTTGAGCGACTGGCCAGGGAGTTTCCCTTCCTCAGCGTGATGCCGGTGCCCCCCACCAGCGATCCGCGCTGGAATGTCGTGTGGGAGGACTGGCAGGCCAATGAGAAGGCCTATTGGTTCCACAAGGGCCCCCGCGCCGGTGTCCGCGATCTTCCGCCCAAGAAGACGCGGCAACTGATCTATGCCTTCTACACCACCTATGCGAACAACCCGTTCAAAGGCGATTTTCTGGTCGATTACATCGATGCCGACAGCGCGCCGCCGGCCAATCACTTTCAGGCCGCCGCCGTCGGCATGCGCCATTACGATGTGCTGCAGGCCACCAACATCGCCGGAAATCTGCTGGATACCATGCCGGCAAGCTGGTTCGCCTTCGATCACCTGTGCTGGGATGCCAACAAATATGGCCATCTGACCGCCAATGGGCATCACCCCTATTGGGTGCTGGGCAAGGGGCTGTTTTTCAAGGCATCCGACCTGAAAGAGCTGGGCGGCTTCCATCCCTGGATGACCATCGAGGACCCCGAAGTCGGCATGCGCTTCTGGGCCAATGGCAAAAAGCTGGGGCTGATCGAGGCGCCGCTGGTCGAGGAAGTGCCTGAAACGCTGAGCAATGGCATCACACAGCGCAAGCGCTGGGTCGCGGGCTTCTTTCAGTCGCTCGACACGCCGCTCAAGGAGATGGGCTTCAGCCGTTACAACCGCTTCAAGGCGTGGCTCAACTTCCTGCCCTGCATGTCCTTCTGGCTCAATTCGGTGGGCATTCCCATCGGCATCTGGGCGCTGATCGTATGGGCGCAGGGCACCAGTCCCCTCCCGCACTGGACGGTCTATCTTTCGGCTTTCAACGTGCTGTGCTTCGCGCTGCTGCTGCTGGGGCAATATGTCATCACCTGGCGGCGCACGGCGCTGGTCCTGCCCTCGCGGTTCAAGCGGCTGTGGTATCTGTTCCGGGTCAATCCGGTCTCGCTGATGATCTTCTGGCTGGTCTGGATGATCCCGCTCTGGAAGGGCTGGCGCATGTACCGCAAGGACGCCGGGCTGGTGTGGGAGCGCACCATCAAGATCAACGCCAACAATGACATCGTTCGGGAAATCGTCGCCTCGGAGCATGCGGAGGGCGCTCCGGCAGGGGCCGCGGCGCAAGCACGATAGGACTGGGAGAGCTTGTGATGGAAAAGCATGTGCTGGTGACGGGCGGGGCGGGGTTTATCGGCTCTCATCTGGTCGACCTGCTGCTGGAGCGCGGCTTTCGGGTGACCGTCTTCGATGCCTTGCTGCCGCAGGTTCATGGCCTGGCCGAGGTCGATGCCGATGGCTGGCCCACCTACCTCAATCCGGCGGCGGGGCGGATCCATGCCAATCTGCTGGACGATGGCGCCTTCGAAGCCGCGCTGGACGGGGTGACTCATCTTGTCCATCTGGCCGCCTCGGTCGGCGTTGGGCAGAGCATGACCAACATTGTCGACTATACGCGCAACAATGTGATGGCCGCCGCCGTGATGCTGGAGATGCTGTCCAAAGGCCATCACACGGTCGAGCGCATGGCGGTGGCCTCCTCCATGTCGATCTACGGCGAGGGCGAATATGCCGATGCCGAGGGCAACCGCGTGATGCCACAGACGCGGGCGCGTGAGCAGTTGCAGCAGCGCCAATGGGATGTGATGGGGCCAGATGGCGAAAGGCTGATCCCGGTCCCCACGCGCGAGACCAAATTGCTGCAGCCGACCTCGATCTATGCGGTGAACAAGCGCGATCACGAGGAGATGTTTCTGGCGGTGGGCCGGGCGCTGGATATTCCCACGGTCGCTCTGCGGCTGTTCAACGCCTATGGCTCGCGGCAGGCGCTCAGCAATCCTTACACCGGCGTGGCGGCGATCTTTATCTCGCGCCTGCTCAACGACAGCGCTCCGCTGGTCTTCGAGGATGGCGAGCAGATGCGCGATTTCGTCCATGTGCGCGATGTCGCCAATGCCTTCGCCACCGTGCTGGACAGCGACAAGCGCCTGTGGGACGTGTTCAATGTCGGCAGCGACAGGCCGATTGCCATCCATGACATGGCCCATGTGCTGGCGCGTCTGCTGCAGAAGAACATCGCGCCGCAGATTTTGCATCAGTATCGGGTGGGGGACATCCGCCACTGCTTTGGTGATCTGTCCAAATTGCGCGACACCTTTGGCGTCACCCCGCAGGTGGATTTCGAAACGGGGATGGGAGAGCTGATCGATTGGGTGAGATCGACCGAAAAGCCGGTCGACAAATCGGAATCCAGCCTGTCGGAACTGCGCGAAAAGGGCCTGGTGATCTGACGCTGATTGGAAATCCGGCGAAAGCCGGATTTGCGGCACCAGCCCTCTCCCCCACCCGGCCACCCATAGAATACTGCCGTTGGGTGGCCGGGTGGGGGAGAGGGCTGGTGCCGCGCTGAACATGCGCGAAAGCGCATGTTCCAAACGGGCTCTCAGGCGCGTTGGATGCGCATGGCCTCGTTCAGCACCATCTGCATCTTCTTGGGCTTCATATCGGCGTCGAAGGGCAGGCCACGGTTCAGCCTCTTGCCATCGATGGGGGCGTGAGAAACCGCCGCAAGCGTATCAGGGGCGTTTTCCTGCAGCCAGCTATGCCGGTCGCTCAGCCCCCAGGTCACGATGCTTTCCACGGCGGGCTGATCCATCGCCACATCGAGGAAGGACTGGATATGATCCGCCACAGCCGCGTCACGTTCCGCGATCGGGCGGTTGCGGTCGGCCTCGATCGCATCGAGTTCGGTGATCGCCAGCTTCACCCCCGTATCCGCCAGATCGGACATGAAGCGCGCCAGCCGCTTTTGCGGGATCGCCCCCTTGGCCAGCTCCAGATGCCCCTGCAGACCCACGCTGTGCAGCGGCATGCCGCGAGTCTTCAGATTCTCCACCAGCCTCAGCAAGGCATTGCGCCGCGCCTCATCGACCGGATTGTCATAGCTGAGGGCATATTCATTGATCATCAGCTTCGCGCGCGGATCGAGCCCATTGGCCGTCAGCAGCGCCATGGCGACATAGTCGCTGCCATAGGCCTGCTGGAAGCTGGTACGACGCAGGCCCTTCTCGCCCTGCTCGGTGTCGATCATCTCATTGACGACGATCCAGTCGGCGATGCGCCCGCTGTAGCGCGGCAGCAGATTGGCGAAATGCCGGGTCACCGTGCGCCAGTCGCGCTTCTCCAGCATCTCGGCGCGGGCCCAGTCCGGGGTCATCTTTTCCCAGATCAGCGAATGGCCGCGCACCGCCATGCCATGCGTTTCGGCAAAACCCAGGATGGCATCATAATTGCCATACCACGGCTCGCCCTTGCGCCATTCGACCGCGCTCCACTGGCCGTGATATTCGGGCACCAGAATGTCGCAGCCCTTGATCGCGGCCAGCAAGGGCGTGTCATCGACCAGTTGATCGGGGCGCACCGCCGCGCCAAACCGGCGCTGGCCGGCGTCACGATGATGGCCCGGAGAGGTGGATGAGGAAGCCATGCCAATGTCCGAAAAGCGCAAAGCAACAGGCAGCGCGGCAATCGCTGTCAGGGCTGTACGTCTGGACACAGGTTGGGACAAGATGGCGAATCCGGCCGAGGCTCACATGGTCGCCCGGTTAGCAAGACAACTTTAAGGGTGGCTTAACGGCGAGCGCTGGATGAGGCGGGCTGAGGGTGATTCACTGTTCAATCGAGTCGACCGCCCAAGCGCGGCACCAACTCACTCCGGCTTGTGCCGGATTTCCTGACAGACCCTGAGTCCTTCGACGGTCTTGAGGCAGATGCGAGGCATGTCAATATGAACGAGCGGTGAAAAGCCGCCGAATAGCCTGACGGAATTTACGTAGGGAATCCCAAAGGTAATCCAATAACCCGCCAGAATTGTCGGGCAGCAAGAACTGCCCTCTCCCGATGCTCTATTTCATCCTTTGTCGCGACGGCGCGACTGTCGCCCACCAGCGCTAAAATATTGGGGGCACTGTGAGGAGAAGTGAAATGGTGCGTAAAATCCTCTTGGCCGCTACGGCGGTATCGGCTCTGGTCATTGCAGGACCGGCATTCGCTCAGGCATCGTCAAGCACAACAGGCCCGAGCGGCGACCATAACGGAGCGACCTCAAGCAGCACGACTGACGTGAGCATCCAGGCATCCGTGCCGATCAATTCGAACAATTCCTCGACCAAGACGACCACGCTCGATTCGAACAACAGCAGCACCGACAATTCGACTCATTCCTCGACCAAGTCGGCCGCGCTGGATTCGTTCAACAGCAGCACCAGCACCGACAACTCGACCCATTCGTCGACCAAGACGGACACGCTGGCCTCGAACAACACCTCGAACAAGACCGACACGATCGCGTCGAACAATTCGTCGACCAAGACGACCAACAACACGTCCAACAAGACGGCAACGCTCGATTCCTACAACACCAGCACCGACAATTCGTCGCACACGAAGAATCTGGCGCTGGATTCGAACAATATGAGCGACTCGAACAACACCAACAACTCGCAACGGAACGGCAACTGGCGCCTGACGGCCATGCAGGATCTGTCGGCGACCGCCGCGCCTGTCACCTCCAGCGGCAGAAGCGTGTCCTTCTCCAGTGGCTCCAACAGCATCAGCGGATCGGCCTTCGCCGCCTATGCCGGTATTCTGAACCAGGCATGGAACACGGGCATGGCATCGAACGCCCAGGCTGCAACCAACATTGCCGCCCAGGGTACGATCACCTTCTGATGATGACGGAAGAATGGTCGGGCGCTCCCGCCCGACCATTCCCCGCCCCCTCCGTCAAGGAGACAAGCAATGACACTGCGTAACTGGACCCTTGTGCTGGCCGCAGCGGGGATGGGATGCGTCGGGATCGGTTCGGCCGGGGCGGAAACGCCGCCCGAAGCGCTCCAGACCGATGGGTCGCAAGCGGTGACGGTCACGCTGCCTCAACTCCAACTGGCCAAGGTGCAGCCGGTCGAAGCCCCGCTGATTGTCGAACTTTCGCCGGTTGTCGCCGAAGCTTCTGCTCTCGGGAAGCCGCTGGACAACAGCGCGCTGGGCGATCTGCGCGGCAGTGGTGGCATCGTGGTGGGCAACCAGACGCTGAACGCCATCACCTCGGGCAACAACACCATTGGCAATTATGCTGCCGGGGCGGTCAACATCTCCCAATCGGCGCTCTCCAACTTCAATGGTTTGGGCAACATCACGATCAACACCGGGGCCATGTCGCAATTGCAAAGCGCGATGAATGTGACGGTGAACGTCACGCCCTGAGGGGATCGACAGGTTTGGGAACGGTGCGATGATGCGGGCGATAATGCATGCCATGGCGGCTGGCGTGATGCTGCTGATGCCCTTTGCTGCCGATGCGCAGATCTCGATCGGCTATACGATGCAGGGGCCGGCGCGGGTTGAGGTGACAAGCTGGCGCGACATCCCCTTTCGCACCATCGTGCGGCAACGCTATGATTTTAGCTGCGGCTCGGCCGCTGTGGCCACCATGCTGACCTATAGCTATGGCTTGCCGACAACGGAAAACGACGCATTCTCAGCGATGTGGAGTGTGGGCGACCAGAAGAAGATCATCCAGTCGGGTTTCTCGCTGCTGGATATGAAGCACTATCTGGAATCGCGCGGCTTCGATGCCCAGGGCTACAGCATCACCATCGATGATCTGCGCCAGGCGAACCAGCCGATGATCGTGCTGATCGAGACCAAGGGCTTTCGCCATTTCGTCGTGGTCAAGGGCGTGCACGACAAGGCCGTGTTGATCGGTGACCCGATCCGCGGCCTGTTGCAGGTGCCCATCAGCGACTTTGCCAAGGAATGGAAAGGGGTCGTTCTGGTCATCGTCAAAATGCCGCATGAGCAGAAAGTGTCCTACAACACGCCCATCGAATGGACCAAATGGGCCACGGCGCCACTTTGGGCCCTTCATGATCGCTGGATCGGCGACGTCACCACGAATTTGCCACCGATCTATCAGCTCACCCCGGCGCTGATCGTCGACAATGCCGGGGGCATTGCGCCATGATTATTCATGGGAAAAGGAGTGTGTCATGCGTTGGCTGATCGGCCTTGCTGCCCTCTTTGCTTCGCCTTCCGCATCGGCTCTGGCGGCGGCGCCAGACGCAACGCCATCCGAGGGGCCGCCGGCCTTCATGCACCACACCAGCCTCTCCGACGCGGATATGGACATGCTGCGCGGTGGCTTTGAGCTTCAGGGCGTGAACATCTCGCTGGGGGCTCAGCTCAACACCTATCTGAACGGGCAACTTGTGCTGGCCACCACGCTGAACTGGTCGACCGGAGACATGAACGGCCCGACGTCCAGCGTCGCGCTGACCCCTGCCAGCACGGCGCTGCTTCAGTCGGTGGTCTCCTCAGGCGGCAGTTTCGGCATGAGCTCCTCGGGCGGGCAGACCTATATCACCAACAATGGGCAGACCCTGCTTTATCAGAACGCCGCCAATGGGTTGCAAAACGTTCTGGTCAACACCGCCTCGGGGGTGAATGCCACGCAGACGATCAATGCGACGGTCGGCATCACCGGCTATGCCGGTTTCAGCAGCGCCAATCTGGCTGCCGGTCTTGGGCGCACGCTGGGCTCTGCGGTGGGCATTGCGGGCTTCCGCTAAACGCCATCTTCCATCAATGCGACAGCAACAGGAGCGTTTTCACCACATGGTGAAAACGCTCCTGTCCGTTCATCCTCAAATGCTGAAGGGAATGCGCAAGGTTGCGTTGAGGTTGGGCGCATCGGGCGTGACACCGAACTGGAAGTTCAGATTCACCGATGTCTTGCTGTTGAGGCGATAGGACATGCCAAGGTCCAGCGTGCCGATCTGCTGGCCCGTCGAATATTCAGGCCCGCTGCCGATATAGGTCATGGTGGGCATGATATAGCTGTGGCTGTACCCCAAAGAGAAAGAGAAGCGCGGATTCAGGGAAAATCCGAAGCCGATGTTGCCCAGAATGGCTTCTCCGGGCCGCACTTCCTGAACCAGCGACCCTCCGACCTCCTTGTTCAGATTCCGCTTGAACTGATGGAGATAGTTCAAACTGCCATAGATGACGACCGGATCGGACGGCAGCAGGAAGCTCACGCCCGGTTCGACACCCCAGAAGCCGGAGCCGGTGGCCAGTCCCGTGGCGATGCCGAATTCGTCATAGCCGACATCATAGGGGCCGATGCCCGTATTGCTCTTGACGTGAAGGCTGAGAATCCAGATCGGCTTGTCCGGGCCGGTCGCCGGGTTCAACTGATAACGCAGGCCCATTTCGACATCGCCCAGCGCATATTGCCGCAAATCCAGCGTCCGGACGATCTGCTCATCGCGTTGCTGCACGACCTGAATGTTGTCGTGACGATACAGCATCGGCACGGTGACTTCCACTTCGAAGCGGCTGTTGAGGCCATAGCGGAAGGTGGGTGAGAAGAAGAAGGTGTCGCGCTGCGCGGTCTGCGCGCTGATCGCGCCCAGTTGCAAGCCGGGGATCAGTTCGATGCCGCTGAAGGTCAGGCGATTGTTCGCCGATGCGGCATATTCGAAGGTCGGCTCGATCGAAAAATGGCCGGACGGGGTCAGCACGCCCTGTCCTGGCGGAATGGAGGCCGTCCTTGTGTTGAGCGCGTGGCTGTCATCGGGCGCCGGAGCCTGCCCCACGGTCGCCTGTGGCTCGCCGCCCATGGCCCGCTGCTCGAGCAGCGCCACCTGCTCCGCTGTCGTGGACGGCATGACGGGCACGGCGCTGGTGTTGGCCGCGGATGTGGCATTGGTGTTGGCACCGCCCAAACGCGCTTCCAGCTCGCGGATCTGCTGGGCTTGGGCATCGAGAATGGCGCGTTGCTCATCGAGTTTGGCGCGCAGCTCTGCAATGTCGGCCGCCGTCGCGCGGGAGGATGTCGCCACCGGTTGCGAGTCGGAGGGCGTTCCCGAGGGCGAATCGGCATCGGCGCCGTGCGCGGTTCCGATCATCAAGGCAGGAAAACTCGCCGCGCTGGCCAGCGCAATCGCCAGTCGGAGTCTACGCATGGGACACCTCTTGCTCGCGATGAAGGGGAAGGGGGCTGGCATCACCTTGCGTTACCTGTGCCAGCGATGCCCGATTGATGATCTCGATCCTGCCGCGCGGGCGCCGCTTGATCGCCCCCCGCCGCTCCAGTTCGGCCAGGGCGCGGCTGATTGTGGGCTCGGTCGTGCCGAGGAAATCGGCGATGTCGCACCGGGCCATCGGCAGGCGAAAACACTCCCCCATGCCGCGATCGGCCAGATCGACCAGAAAGGCGGCAATCCGTTCGGGCACGGAGCGGAAGGTCGTCAGCAGATGGTCGTTGCGCACCCGGTTCAATTGCCGCGCCATCGCCGCAAACAGCCTGCTGTTCGCGGCCGGGACATTGGTGGGAAACATCGAGATCACACAATCGGTTAGCGCTTCGGAGGTGACGCTGTAGCGCTCGATTTCCACGCCAAAGGCCTCGCCGGGCAGGCGGAAGCCTGTCAGCCGCCGGTCTCCATCGATCGAAATCTGGCATTCGGCGACGACTCCGGTCGTCACCACCGCCCAATGTGTGGCACGCGAACCAGTAAGGAAGATGGTCGTGTGCCGGTCAACACGTATTAGTGTTGAAATGGACTTTTCCATATCAGGCGCCCTCTCGCCGAGAATCGGTCATGCCGAGGGGTCAGGCTATGCGCTTGGTGCCGAGTCTACTACGGGAGCGAATCGCACGGAAATTCCGCCATGCATATTTTGCAAGACTCAATTTGAGGAATTTCAACGATATGGTTAATACTACTTAGCTGTATCTTTTGTTTTAGGAACGTGTTAGCACCTACGTCAATATTCCCATTTGCCAAGTGCCATTCGATCCAAAGTGAATGGATTCCTCCCTGGATTCAATTGACCACGTGAGGGGGGCGGGTTTCAGCAACGAATATTTGGTTAATATAAAAATGGAGGGGGCGATGATCATTTCTCAATTGTTAGACGCGCAACCGCACCTGACGACGAGGGAGTGCGAAATTCTCGAATGCGTGGCATTGGGCATGTCCGCGAAAGAAATCGCGCGGCATGTCAGTTTGGCGCCCCGCACGGTGGAGCGTTATATTGAGAATATGCGGCTGAAGATGCACGCAAGGAACAGCGCGCATATGGTGGCTTGCGGCGTCTTTTACGGCGTCATCCATGTTCCGTCCTGACAGAATCGCCAGTATGGCCTGTATTGCCCGTTTCCGATACGAATGTATGTTTGATCTTTGAGGAGATTTTCGGCTTCTTGCCGTCATGAGGGGCGGAAGTGAGGCCTGAAATCTCCCTGAAGACATGGATGGCCCGCAGGCGCACGATGAAAGCCGGCGGTCATCGGATCGACATCAGGCATCTCGATCCTGAACAAGGGATGCTTGCAGGATCATGGCGATGGCGCCGCGTAAGGTGAGTATCATCCCCCCTGATCTCGCCCATTCCCGGTACAGGATCCAGCAGCCCTCTGGACGGCTGCCTTCTATGCCCCATGCCATCGCAATCGCATCATCGCGCGCCATGCTGCGCAGCAAAGCCGCACAAGGATGATCCCCTAGAAAAAAGCCGGGACGGGAAGGGAATATCGTCCTGCCATCCGCAAAAGCCATGCCTCATCAGGGGTATGGATGGTTGAACGCGGCATGTCGCGGGCCGGGGAATGCTGCTTACGGCAAAGGCGGTGCAGGTTAATCGATTGTCAGGGGGTATGATCTAATCCGTTGCGATGAGAAAAGATAAATGGGTCGCCGCAAAACAGGGTCTGCGTGATCATGCATCCCCATGGATCACCGCGGTACTGCTGTATTTCATCCTGGCAGCGGGCACGATCCGCCTGACCAGCAATGGGCGCGATATTGCGACCATCTGGCCTGCCAATGCGGTGCTGCTGGCCATGCTGATGCTCGGGCCCAGGCCGGCCTGGGGGCGGGTGCTGAGTGCGGGCTTCTGCGGCAATGTCGCGGCCAATCTGATCACGCGCGGCACGGTCTGGGGGCCGCTGCTCTACAGCTTTTCCAATCTGGCCGAGGTGGCGCTCGCGGCTGTGCTGCTGCGTCGTGCCCGTGATGGCGCGCTTACGCTGGAGAGCCCCCAAGCGCTGGGCTCTTTCGTGTTGAGTCTGGGCGTGATCGCGCCTC
The DNA here is from genome assembly GCF_039595395.1 of Novosphingobium sp. NCBI lineage: Bacteria > Pseudomonadati > Pseudomonadota > Alphaproteobacteria > Sphingomonadales > Sphingomonadaceae > Novosphingobium > Novosphingobium sp. The sequence goes on from NZ_JBCNLP010000006.1 coordinate 81,807, forward strand.
TGGCCAGCGCGTTGAGCGGGGCGGCCACGGCGGCGCTGGTGTTCGATCAGCCCTTCTGGGGCTCTTTCGAGAGATGGTATCTCAGTGACGGGCTTGGCCTGCTGGTGTTCACGCCGCTGCTCTTCGCGCTGCTGAACGGTGATCTGGCGCGCAGCCTTGCCGAGAAGACCGCCGCGCAAAGGGGCGAGGCGCTGGCCCTTCAGGCAATGGTGGTGCTGTGCTGCTGGCTGATCTTCTTCAGGACCCAGCCGCCGCTGCTTTTCACCCTCTTTGCCCCGGTGATGCTGGTGACGTTTCGTGCCGGCCGTATCGGCACGATGATCGCGGTCACTCTGGTCGCGGTGATCGGCGCGATCGGCACCATTGCGGATACCGGGCCGATTGCCGCCTTCACGCAGGATCATGGGCAACAGGCGCTGCTGTTCCAGCTCTATCTGGCGTTCCTGCTGCTGACCAGCCTGCCGGTGGCCTCGGTGCTGTCCGAGCGAAACCTGCGGACGCAGGAGCTGGTGCAGAGCGAGAAAAGCGCCCTGCGGCTGGCCTCCACGGACAGTCTGACCGGCCTGCTCAACCGCCCGGCCTTTATCGCCAGCGTGGAACGGGCCTTTCAGGCCGAGGGCGACCGCATCTTCAGCCTGATCATCGTCGATGTCGACCATTTCAAGCAGGTCAACGATTGCTGGGGCCATATGGCGGGTGACCGGGCGCTGATCCATATCGGCGGCATTCTGGCGCGGCAGTGCCGCGAGCATGACACGATCGCCCGCATGGGCGGGGATGAGTTCATGCTGCTGCTGCGCGACACGCCGACCGACATCGCCGTTGCGATCTGCGAGCGCGTCAGCCTGACCCTGCGTCAGGCCTCGCTGGATGTGGACGGCAAGACCAAGGCGATTCTCTCCATCAGTTGCGGCGTTGCCTCATCGCGCGGACATACCTCTTTCGAGGATGTTTATGGCGCGGCCGATCAGGCTTTGTATCACGCCAAATCGGCAGGGCGGAACAGGGCCGTGGCTTCGGCTTCGCAGGTTCTGGCGGGCTGAAAACCCCTGTCAGTCGCGCTTTCTGGATACGGCAATCGCCAGCACGGCCGCGACCATCGCACCGCCTACGGCCAGCATGGTCCCTTGTTTTGACAAGCCGCCGTCCTCGCGCCGCAGATGCGGGCGCAGCCGTTTGAGCAGGGGCTTGCGGCGGGACAGCGGCTCGAACATCTCGCCGGGCCCTTCGGGATCGAGGATCTTGTTGTCGGCCAGCCAGGCCTTCACCCCGTCGAGATCCTCCACCTCATAGGGCCGCAGCGAACGGCCCTTGCCCCGCAGACGCTCCACCGTCTCGATCAGCGAGCCGGTCCGCGCCAGCATTGCCGCAACCGCCGAGGGCTGACATCCCAGATGCTCGGCCAGCAGCGAATTACGGATCGCGGCGATGGCCTCGCCGTCCTCGGCGCGGCCCGAGCTTGTGGCATCGATCACCACATCGCATTCCGTGTCCAGCCGCAGCGAGCGATTGTTGAAGTTGGAGGAGCCGACCCGCAGCACATCGCGATCCACCACCGTCACCTTGGCGTGAACATAGATCGGCTGCCCCTGCGCGGTGAAAGGGTGATAGAGCCGCAGGCGGCGGTAGGGATCACGCTCGAGCAGAGCCTCCACCAGCCGGGCGCGCGCCGAATCCATCGCCACCGGCTCCAGCCAGCCTTGCGCTGTGGTGGGGTTGACGATCACGAACTCGGGCCCATCGGGCTCGGCCAGCCTTTTGGCGATGGCCTCGGCCACCTTGCGCGAGGCGAAATACTGGCTTTCGGCATAGAACCAGCGTTTCGCACGCGCGATCAGATCGACATAGAGCGCCTCGATCTCATGGCGCGGCTCCTGCTCGGCCATATCCGGCACGGTCAGCGCGATGCCGACCTCCACATCGTGAAAGTCGGGCTTCACATCCTCGGGCCAGCAATCCGCCGCGCCCTCGACCGGCGCGATGGTGTCGCCGCCCGAAACGACCCAGCGATCGCGGCACATATCGCCCAGAGCGCGCGCGACGGGCCCTTGCAGCATCGTCGTCGCATCATGCCAGGGGTGATAGGGCGCACCATCGGGATCGACCCGGCGCGGATCGGCATCATCATGGCCGCGCGTGTCCCAGCGGCGGGCGGTCATGTCGATGCCGCCGCAGAAGGCCAGATCATCGTCGATCACCACGACTTTCTGGTGGTGCGATCCGGCGGGCGGGTGATGGCCGTCCAGCCGCATATGGATCTGGGGATCCTTCAGCCATTGGACCAGACGCAGCAGGGTGCGCCCATGGGCCAGCGTTTTGATGGCCCCCACATCCCAGCGCAGGATGTGCACCTGCAGACCGGGCGTGCGCTTCACCAGCCAACTCAGAAACGCGCCGACCTCGACCGGGGCGCCATCCTCCACATCGCCGCCCAGCCGGATGCGGGCATCGAAATCCCAGCCGACCAGCAGGATCTGCTTGCGCGCCTTGAGCATCGCGGCGCGGGCGGCCTTGAAGTAATCATCGGCGTCGACAATCACCGCAACCTGCGCCGCGCGCTCGATGCGCCAGCAATTGTGGTCGGGGCGAAGCAGGGGGCTGTCTTGGGTCATGGAGGCAGCCATCGCAGGCTTGGCGCCCTCTGCCAAGCAAGCTTCTGAATTGTAAAAAGGGCCCGGCGGATAGCCGGGCCCTCCATGTTGCAATCTCAGGCGATCAGCGCTTCGGCGATCTGCACCGCGTTCAGCGCCGCGCCCTTGCGCAGATTGTCACCGGCGACGAACAGCGCCAGACCATGCGCCACGGTGGGATCGCGACGCACGCGGCCCACGAAGACCGGGTCCTGACCGGTGGCCTCCAGCGGGTTGGGCACTTCGGTCACCACCACGCCGGGGGCCACGCCCAGCAGTTCGAGCGCACGCTCGGGGCTGATCGGGCGCTCGAACTCGGCGTTGATCGACAGCGAGTGGCCGGTGAACACCGGCACGCGCACGCAGGTGCCCGAGACCAGCAGTTCAGGCAGCTCAAGGATCTTGCGACTCTCGTCGCGCAGCTTGATCTCTTCCTCGGTGTAGCCGTCCTCGACATAGACATAGTTGAGCGGCACGACGTTATGAGCGATCGGCACGGCCCACTTTTCGGCGGCGGGCAGCAGGGCCTCATGGCCGCCGGTGGACAGCTCGCGGGCGCGGTCGCCGACATGAGCGATCTGGCGCGAGAGCACATCGATGGCCTCCACGCCGCCGCCCGAAACGGCCTGATAGGTCGAGACGGTCAGGCGCTTCAGGCCGGCTTCCTCATGCAGCGGGCGCATCACCGGCATGGCGGCCATGGTGGTGCAGTTGGGGTTGGCGACGATGCCCTTGGGCAGATTGGCCAGCGCATGGGGGTTCACTTCGGCCACCACCAGCGGCACCTCCGGGTCCGAACGCCAGGCCGAGGAATTGTCGATCACGATGGCGCCAGCGGCGGCCACCTTGGGCGCCAGCACCTTGGAGGTCGAGCCGCCCGCCGAAAACAGCACCACATCGAGGCCCGCATAATCGGCGGTGGCGGCATCCTCCACAGTGATGCCATCGACCACCTTGCCCGCCGAGCGCGCCGAAGCGAAGAGGCGCAGCGAGGCGAGGGGGAAGTTACGCTCGGCCAGGATCTCGCGGATCATCGAGCCGACAAGGCCGGTGGCGCCGACGATGCCGACATGAAGCTTCTGGCCGGGGTTAAAGGCATGAACCATGGTGTACTCCTGTCAGGTGAGGAGCAGCGCGAGGTTCATTGTTTCGTCAGAAAACCCCGCCTGCCTGAGTGCGGGGAAAGTGTCCGGTGAGCTGTTTCGTTTAGCTGCACACCCGCGACACCGTCCGCACGGAGGCGGTCGGTTTCGGGGTAATAATCATGATCGGCTTCACGAACATGAGGGGCCCTTAGCGGTGAGGCGCAGCGCTGTAAACCGAATTGTGTGCATGATGTGCCGGGATGGCAAGATTCAGGCAGCGATGCTCAAATTGCGCGCAACATTCAGTTGACTAGGGCTGTAATGCCCTTTCCGGAGCATGGTGGCGGCCAGCAGATCGCTGCGTTCGTCCCCCAGCACCGCGAAGGTGCAGAAGTTGCGCAGCATCTCCAAACGCGGATTGGCCAGATTGCGGGGCTCCTCGATATCGCCGAGGAACCAGTGCCACAGGCGACGGCCCGGCGTGCGGACGGCGATGCTGCGCCAGGCTTCCTCGCGGGCCAGATGCACCACCCGCAGCGAGAGCGGATCGAGCGCTTCTTCCACGACAGGCGCCAGGCTCTCGCTGCAGTCGCCATTGTCCTGCGCGACATTGTCCTGTTCGAAGGTTTCGTGATGGGTGAAGTCGAACATCTCAGTGCCTCCCGCCATGGCCGGCAAACAGTGATCCCACCGCAAGGAAGGCGACCACCGGCGCCAGCAGCGCCAGCATCATCTCATCGGTGCTGCGATAGACGGCCTGAAAGATCACGGCGCCCAGCACCAGCATCAGCAGGGTGAGCGAGGCCCGCTCCACGGTGTGATGCGAAGGCTTGGGAAGCCACACGCCGTGGGTGGCGGTGTGGCGGGTTGGCCGGGGGGAGGTGATCTGGGTCGTCATGGGGCGTCTGCCGGTGCGTTGTTGAACCGACAGCGCATATGAACCTGCGATGACCGTTGCGCAAAGACCGTCTGGAACTGGGGTCCATATCCTGCCGGTATGGCGCCCGATCACTCGGTTTCGGGATCGACCATTCTGGCGCGCACCGCATCGGGCACCGACTGGCCCCATTCGGTGTAGAGCTGGGCGCAGGTGCGGTACAGCATCCGCAATTCGTAGGAGTTCTCGCCCTCGCGGTGATAGAGGATGATCGGCGCGCTCATCGGCTGGCGGATCGGGCGAAAGCGGATTTCCGGGCGCCCCATCAACCGCGCCGATCCCGGCACGATGCAGGCGCCCATGCCCGCCGCCACCAGAATCAGCGCGGTCTGCATCTCGCGCACCTCCATGATGCGATGGAGATGCAGCCCATGGTCGCGGCATTGCGACAGCACCAGATCGGCATAGGAGGGGCTCTGGTCCTTGGGATAGACGAACAGCGGCGTCTCCTCCAGCAGGCGCAGGTCGGCGGGGCCTTCCTCCAGCGCCGCAGGATGATCGACGGGCAAGGCCAGCAGCATCGGCTCGTCGCGCAGCACTTCGCGCGCCAGCGAGGGATCATCGATCCGCACCCGGCCCAGCGCGGCATCGATCCGGCGCTCCTTCAGCGCGGCGATCTGCTCGATGGTGGTCATCTCGCTGAGCGAGACCTCGACATCGGGCGCCAGCAGGCGATAGCGGCGGATCATGTCGGGCAATTGCGCGTGAAAGGCCGAGGGGATCAGTCCCAGCACCAGCCGCCGCCGCTCCGCCGCGACGAATTGCCGCATGGTCAGCGCCATCTGCTCCATGCGCTGGTCGATCTGCAGCCCCTGTTCGAACAGCAGCCGCCCCGCCGGGGTCAGCGCCAGCGGGCGGGCCTCGCGGTCGAATAGGGGCGCGCCGATATCGGCTTCCAGCTCCTGAATGCGCTTGCTGAGCGGGGGCTGGGCCATATGCAGCGCCTCGGCTGCCCTGGTGAAGCTGCGGGCGCTGGCGACGGCGAGAAAATAGCGAAGGCGGCGGACATCGATCATGCGGCTGGCCAATCGAATGAGGATCGGCGCAGGCTAGAACATTGTCCTCCGGCAGGGAAGCAGGCGAGTCGCCGCCGGCCCTCACGGCCTCACAGGGAGGCGGTGAAAAACCGCGCCAGTTGCGCCACCGCATCATTCACGGGCCCCTCGCGATCATAGAGGTCGACATGGCTGGCCTGCGCGACGGTGTGGAGCGTCTTGGGTTCCCCGGCTCTGGCGAAGGCCTGCTGCGACATCCACGCCGTCACCGCATGCTGCGCGGTGATCATCAGCAGGGGGCGCGGGGCGATCATGTCGATAAAGCGGAAGGCGTCGAAGGTGGCCATGCGGTCAAGGCTGTCCCAGCTCAGCGCCCTGGCCGAGCGGGGATGCTGCGCGCGCGGCGTGCAGTAATAGTCCCAGCCTTCGAAGACATGCTGACCGCCCGCCCGTGCCTCTTCCTCATTGGCGGGGAAGACGGGCAGGGCGCCCATGGCCTCGCCGCGCGCCGCGCGGCTGCGGGCCTGTGCCGCGCCCTCGAGGAGGGCGTCGAGAACTGCCGGATCCTGCTGGCCATCGGCGCCCACGCGCATCTGCAGCCCGACATCGACCGCCGCGACACTCGCCACGGCCCGGATGCGCCGGTCGCCAGCCGCTGCCGCGATGGCATAGCCGCCCGAGGCGCAGATGCCCAGAACCCCGATTCTTTCAGCGGCGATGCCGGGCAGGGTGGCGAGGAAGGAGACGGCTGCCTTGATGTCCTCGATGCGCTGCGCCGGGTCTTCGCGCCCGCGCGGCAGGCCTTCGCTCTCGCCCTGAAAGGCGGCATCAAAGGTCAGCACGGTCAGGCCCTTGTCCGCCAGCTTGGCGGCATAGAGCGCGGGGGATTGTTCCTTGGTCGCGGTGCCGGGGTGGCCGATGATGATGGCCCGCCCGTTGGGCTCGGCAGGTGTGTAGAGATGCGCGGCAAGCCTGATGCCAGCGCTGGGAAAAGAAACGTCGGTCCGCATGATGGGTCTCCTCGGGTGTGAGGACCATGTGGGGAGGCCAGACGCCGGAGTGTTAGACCGCAACCACCAGAAACATGCACAATCCTGCCAATCATGATGATGACAGGCCGGAAGGCTGGTGTCATAAAGCGCCATGGCCGCCCCCCTGCTTGCCGAACTGTGTGATCTTATCGCCCGCCATGTGGTGGAATCGGGCGCGCCGCTGGCGGCTCTGCCCAACATAGTGCTGGGTCTGGAAACCGGGGCGACTCTGCCCTGCATCCATGTCGCCGAACCGGTCTTTTCGCTGATCGCGCAGGGCACCAAGCAGATCGAGGTGGGCGACAGAACGCTGACCTACGGCCCCGGAGAGGGGATGGCGGTGTCGATCGAACTGCCGATGAACACCTTCGTGATCGACGCCAGCCGGGAGAAGCCCTTTCTGGGCGTGGGCCTGCGCATCCGCCCCGAAGCCGTGGCCGCGCTGCTGCTGGAGCAACCGGGAGGAGGCCTGCCTCCCGATCCGGCGGGCATCGTGGTGGGCACCATGCCCGAGGCGCTGATCGAGGCGGTGATCCGCCTGCTGCGTCTGCTCGATCATCCCGCCGACCTTGCGGTGCTGGGCCCGGCGATGGAGCGGGAAATTCTCTGGCGCCTGCTCGGCACGCCTGCGGGGGCGGTGCTGCGCCAGATCGGGCTGGCGGACAGCCATACCACGCGGATCGGGCAGGCTCTGCAGTGGCTGCGCCACCATCTGGCCGAGCCGGTGCGGGTGAGCGATCTGGCCGCGATGGCCGGGATGAGCGCAACCTCATTCCACCGCCATTTCCGCGCTCTGACCGCGATGACCCCGGTGCAGTATCAGAAGCAGTTGCGCCTGCATGCCGCCCGCGCCCGCCTGATGGCCAGCGCCGAAAGTGTGACGCGGGTGGCTTTCGCGGTCGGCTATGAAAGCCCCTCGCAGTTCAGCCGCGAGTATCGGCGGCAATATGGCCAGCCCCCTGCCCGCGATGGGCGGCTGTGCCGGCAGCAAGGGCCGGGCAGCGCGTCGTTCAAGCCATCGGTTTGATGGTTTTATGTGGATAATCTGCAAAATAAACGCATTTTCATATCATTGTCACATGCCTTCCACATAGCGCGGCCGAGGCAGTGAGAGTCTGTTTGGAAATCCGGCGAAAGCCGGATTTGCGGCACCAGCCCTCTCCCCCACCCGGCCACCCATATCATCCTTTCGTTGGGTGGCCGGGTGGGGGAGAGGGCTGGTGCCGCGCTGAACATGCGCTTTAGCGCATGTTCCAAACGGGCAGTGACAATGGACATGAACGGAGCCCGGCTGTGGCGATCAATCGCAGGATGTTTCTTCTCGGCACGTCGAGCGCGGCGGTCGCGGCGGCGGCCACGGCCCGCCCGCTGCATCGCCTGAGCGCGCGCGGCTCGATCCAGGACATCGAGCATGTCGTGATCCTGATGCAGGAAAACCGCTCCTTCGATCACTATTTCGGCAGGCTGCGCGGCGTGCGCGGTTTTGGCGATCCGCGTCCGGTCACCCTGCCGGGCGGCAGGCCGGTCTGGGCGCAGCGCCGCGCCGACCGCGATGGCGGGCAGATCGCCTGGCCCTTCCGGCTCGACTATAACAGCAGCAATGCGCGCTGCTTCACCGGCCTCGACCATAGCTGGAAGGACAGTCAGGCGCGCTGGCGCAACTGGGACGTCTGGGCCGATCAGAAGGGGCCGCTGACGATGGCGCATCTCACCCGCGCCGATCTGCCCTATTATTACGCGCTGGCCGACCAGTTCACGATCTGCGACGCCTATCACTGCTCGCTGCAGGGGCCGACGGGGCCGAACCGCCTCTTCCATTTCACCGGCACCAGCGGGCTGAGCGTCGGGCAAGAGGGCGAATATTGCGTCACCAATGGCGGCAGCGATGCCAACCCCGGCGCGGATATGGCCAGGGACGACGACACCGATGGCCTGCCCTGGCGCACCTATGCCGGGCGGCTGGAGGAGGCGGGTGTGTCATGGCGGGTCTATCAGGAGCTGGCCAATTATTCCGACAATCCGCTGGGCTATTTCAAGGAGTTCCGCAAACTCGACAAGGCGTCCTCGCGCTACAGGCGCGGGCGGGCCTATGTCGACTGGGTCGACGGCGTCGCGCCAGAAGACCCGGAAAAGACCCAGGCCCGCCATCTGATCGCCGCCTTCGCGAAAGATGTGGCGGAGGATCGCCTGCCGCAGGTCTCGTGGATCGTGCCGATGATGCAGATGAGCGAGCATCCCGATGCCCCGGTGCCCTTTGGCGAGGCGCTGATCGGCCAGCTTGTCGCCGCGCTGGCGGCCAATCCCAAGGTCTGGGCCAAGACGGCCTTTATCCTCAACTATGACGAGAATGACGGCTTTTTCGACCATATTCCCGCGCCCATGCCCGCCATCGCCCCGCATTATGGCGCGGGCAATGTCGATGTGCGCGGCGAGACCTGGCAGGGCGAGCCGGTCGGGCTGGGGCCGCGCGTGCCGATGATGGTGATCTCGCCCTGGACGCGGGGTGGCTGGGTGAACTCGCAGCTTTTCGACCATACGTCGGTGCTGCGGTTTCTGGAAAAGCGCTTCGGTGTGGGCGAGCCCAACATCTCGCCATGGCGGCGCGCGATCTGCGGCGATCTGACCTCGATCTTCGATTTCGATGTGCCGCTTGAGGCGCGGCGCGACACGCGCTGGCTGCAGGCGCTGCCCTCCGTGGCGGGCTACATCGCCGAGACCGAGCAGCTCTGCAAGGCCGCCCCGCCGCCGGCCATCGCGACCGCCAAGACCGTGCCAGCACAGGAGCCCGGCACCCGCCCGGCGCGCGCTTTGCCCTATCGCTTTGCCGTCGAGCCGGTCTGGAGCGATGCCGGTCTGACGCTGGGTTTCGTCAATGATGGCCCCGTGGGCATCGTCTTTGGCGTGCAGGATGAGATTGCCTTCCCCGGCTGGCGCTATGTCACCGTGGCGGCAGGATCGCGCCTGAAGGAAGACTGGCCGCTGCGCGCCGATCAGCCCCATGCCCTTGTGGTACGCGGCCCCAATGGTTTTCAGCGCGAATTTCGCGGCTCCGGCGTGGAGCGGATCGCCGTGCAGGTCCTCTGGCGTGAGGATGGCAGCGGCGGCACGCTGCATCTCGCCAGTCGCGGCGCTGCGGCGGTGAGCATCACGATGCATTGCGCTCATGGCGGCACGCGCGACCACTTCACCCTCTCGGGCACGATGCAGCGCGCCATCCCGCTGGCCGACCACCGCTGGTACGATCTGCTGCTGACCAGCGCGGATGGCACAAGCCTGCGTCTGGCCGGGCATGTCGAAACCGGCCGCCCCGGCATCAGCGAGCCCGCCCCGGCCTTTCCTCACCCCGTTTGAGCCACGACTGTCATCATCGTGTTGCACAAGCCGCCTAGCTGGGCCAGTCGGCGAGGAAAGGCGACATGGACGACGAGAGGAGCACTGGGGGGACCACCACCGACAGCCCGCTGCTGGAACCGCGCTTCCTTGCCTTGGCGATGATGGAGTTCTGGGAGCGCTTCGCCATGGCGGGGGTGAAGTCGCTGCTGGTGCTGATGCTGGTCGATCAGGTGCTGGCCGGAGACCTCGCCCGCGTGGCGGGGGCCACGACGCTCCATAGGCTGCTGGGCCCGGTTTCGACCACAGGCTTTGCCTCGCAGCTTTACGGCTGCGCCAATGCGCTGATCTATCTGTCCATTCCCCTGGGCGGACTGGTCGGGGATCTGGGCGGAAGCCGCAGATTGCTGGTGCTGGGCGGGGGTGGCGGCATGTTGCTCGGCCTGATGCTGATGCTGGGCAAGGGCAGTTTCCTGATCGGGCTGATCCCTTTCGCGCTCGGCACAGGCCTGCTGAAGGGCAATCTCTCGGCGCAGCTCGGCATGCTCTATGCCAATGAGGCGCGGCGGCGGCGAGCCTACACCGCCTATCTCGGCTTTCTCAATGCGGGCACGATCGGCGGCCCGCTGGTGTGCGGCGCGCTGGCGCTGTTTTATGGGCCGGTCTGGGGGCTCGGTGCGGCGGCGGCAGGGCTGACCATCGGGCTGGGGTTCTATGCGCGCAGCGGCGCGGAGATCGCCCGGCCTCCCGTGGCCGTGATGGCTGACCGCGTGTCACTGGGCGCCGCTCCGGCGGTCGGCCTGCTGATCGTCGCGCTGGCGGCGGTCTATCTGTGCTTTGCCGCCTATGAGCAGCTCAACAACATCTTCCTGATCTGGGCGCGGACGCATCTGGATCTGCGGCTGGGCGGCTGGGCGATGCCGGTGGCGTGGTTCCTCTCGCTGGATGGCGCTTTCACCCTGATGCTGATCACCCTGTCGCAATGGGCAACCCGCGCGCTGGAGCGGCGCGGGCATGCCATCAGCGCCAGCGTGCAGGTGCTGATGGGCGGGCTGTGCTGCACGGCGGGCTATCTGATCCTGACCATCGGCAGCGCCGAGGGGCCATCGCTGCCGCTGCCCTGGGCCATCACCTATGTGCTGCTGATCGATGCGGCGATCGTGCTGATCTGGCCCTCGGGGCTCAGCCTGATCGCCGGGGCAGCCCCGCGCCGGCGCGTCGGCTTCTGGATGGGGCTGTTCTATCTCCACGGCTTTTTCGCCAACCTGTGGGTCGGCTTCAGCGGGGTCTGGTACGACAGGATCGGCGCCCCCGCCTTCTGGCTGCTGCATGCCGGCGTGGCGGGATGCGGCGCCTTGCTGATGCTGGTGGCCGGGCTGCCCCTGATGGGCGCCGCGCGCCGTGCCGAGGGGCGCGCTCAGGCGATCACCACCTCGGCGTGAGCGAAGGCGCGGGCGTAATCCTCGTCCAGCGGCGTGTCGGTGACGAGAATGTCGACATCGTTGAGCGCCGCCGTCTGGATCAGCGCATAACGCCCGATCTTCGAGGAATCGGCGGCCAGCAGCACGCGCTTGGAGGTGGCATAGGCGATCCGGCTCATGGCGGCCTCGCCGGGGTGGAAGTCCATCAGGCCCCGCTCGATGCTGATGCCGCCGACCGACAGGATGGCCAGATGCGGCGTGAAGCCGCGCACATAATCCTGCGCCACATGGTCGGAAAAGGCGCGATAATCGTAATCCATCTGCCCGGCGGCAAGGAACAGGCGGTTGTTGTTGATGCCGCCCAGATCGCTGGCCACCTGCAGCGAATTGGTGATGACCGTCAGCGAGCGCCTTTCGACCAGCTGGCGGGCGATAAAGCAGCTTGTGGTGCCCGAATCGATGAAGAGGATCGCGCCATCGTCGATCAGCTCGGCGGCCGCGCGGGCGATGCGCAGCTTGGCGTCGGCATTCTCCTCCATGCGCTGGTGGAGCGGCCCCTCATGCACCTGCGTGGCCAGACGCGCCCCGCCATGCTCGCGGATGATGACGCCCTGCTCCTCCAGCGCGCGCAATTCGCGGCGGATTGTCTCGTCCGAGACGGCAAGATCGCTGGCCAGCGCCAGCACCGACAGGGTCCGCCCGCTGCGCATCCGCGCGATGATCTCGCGCTGACGCTGTGATCGTTTTTCGATTGTGGCCTCCATCGTTTCGCCGCACGGCTGTTTGCCCGGCGGCGCATGCTTTGGCAATTGCGGGCCGCTGGGGAGCGGCCCTCGCAGACGCGGCATCGGCTCGTTTTCCCGCCCGGATACCCAACGGACGTATCCTATGGGTGGCCGGGCGGGGGAGCGGGCCGGTGCCGTAAAATCCGGCTCTTCCGCCGGATTTTCAAACGACTCTTTAAAACCCGATCCGCGCCGTCAGGCGGAAGGAACGCGGGTTCTGGTAATTGACCGGGCTGCGGTAATCGGGGTTGACCGATCCGTCGCTCTGCTCGCCGAAATTGTTGTAGGCGGTGACCGACTGGCTGTTGAACAGGTTGAACACGTCCAGCCGGATCGAGGCATCCACCCCATGCGGCAACGGCAGATGCGCCACCGCGCTGATGTCGAACTGGGTCAGCCAGTCGCCCATGAAGGCGGTGCCGCGCGGGATCAGCTGGCCCTGACAGTAAAAGCCATAGCCGTGATAGGTGTTGGCATAGGCATCGACGCTGAGCGGCACAGAGCCGATGCAGCTGTAATGCGCTGCCGACTGCACGACGGCATTGGCGCCCAGATCGAGGAAGGGCAGCAGGCGATAGCTGCCATAGGCCTTGAAGCTGTGGCGGCGGTCGCTGGGCAGATAGCCATAGGCGCCGTTGACGAAGCCGGGCGAGTCGAAATCGGCGCTGCGGTTGATCGACAACTGGCCGTTCTCCGAGCGAACGCCGCCCTCGTAATTGCCGCGGTTGAACGACAACGTGTAGGAGGCCGACAGGCTCCATTTCTGGTCGAAGCTGCGGTCGAAGGTCAGCGTCAGCGCATTGTAGGTGCGGCTGGGCATCGGGTAGCCCAGATCGGCGGCTTTCAGCGTCACCACCGGCGTCGAGCCATCGGGCAGCTTGTTGAGCTGCACCGTCACATCCTTGCCGGGATTGGCGATGACGAACTGGTTGCCGCCCGAGAAGGTCGAGGTGCAGGACGCCACCGACATGCCCAGCCCGATGCAATATTTGCGCGCGGCCAGATCGATCGACATATCCTCGATCACATTGGTCAGCTCGCGGTGCGTGAAGCTGGCGCCGATGCGGATATGATCGCCGAACTGATGCTCGGCGCCGATGATGAACTCATTGTCGGATTGCGGCTTGATGTTGGTTGCGATCGTGCCCGAGGGGTTGAAGGCCGAGCCATCCGCCGAAACCTCGCAATTGGCGATGCCGGTGTCGGGGCAGGCCCTGGTGTTGGCCACGTTCAGCAACGCCGCGCCCGCGACCGGGATGCTGTTGGCGCCCAGCCCGTTGAAGCGGTTGTAGCGCGTGTAGGTGACCAGGCTGCCCGCGACGTTCAGATTGATGTCGCCCGCCATCGGCAGGTAATATTTGGAATAGGAGCCAAAGATCTTGGTCCGCCCGTCGCCCAGCGGATCGAAGGAGGCGCCCAGACGCGGGGCCCATTGGTTGCCCGATTTGAAGAAGGACTGGCCGTTCACGCCCTGGTTGCTGAAGCGGTCGTTGCGCAGCCCCAGATCGAGCCGCAGTCGGTTGTTCAGCAGAGACCACTGGTCCTGAATGTAGAAGGCCTCATTGCGGACATGGGCGGTGCCGTTCTGGGCATAGACGCGGGTGGTGTAATAGGTCTCGCCCACCGGCAAGCCGATGCGCGCGGCCGAATCCGCCGTGACATTGTAGATCTTGAAGGCGCCCGCGCCGATGGTCTGGAAGGTCTGGACCTGCTTGTCATTCTCGTGGTCGTAACCGAAGCGGATGTGGTGCGCGCCCACCAGATGGAACTGGAGGTCGGCATCGATGCGGTAGAAACGGCGCGTGTCGTCGGTTTCGCTGAAGGCGTCGGTCACCTTGTTGGCGCCGATCTGGATGCCGGCGGGGTCGGTGCGATAATCGACCACCTGCGAATTGACGGTGTCGAGCGGCAGATTGCCCGAGCGCAGCTTGTTGACGCCATAAGCGGCCGACAACGTCAGCCAGCGGGTGAAGGTGCCGGTGTAGCGCCCCACATAGTTGATGCCGCCCGCCCGCGCATTGGTGCCGCCGGTCTCGGCGCCGCGTTGGAAGGTGGTCGTGTTCCAGTCATAGCTGCGGTTGCGCGTGTCGTTGGTCGAGTCGAAATAGGTGAATTCGAAATGGTGGTCGCCGGTGATGTATCCGTCGATCTTGCCGCCCCAGAAGGGGCTGCGGTTGACGGTGCCGGTCGCGTTGTTCTGGTTCTTCGCGGGCGTGAAGGAACTGATGTCGCGGAAATTGTAGAGGCCGTAGACGAAGAGGTGATCCTTGATGATCGGGCCGCTGGCCTGGAAGATCAGCTCCTGCCGGCTGGCGCTGGCATGGGCGTAATCGGTGGTGCGGGTCGAGGGCGAGGTGGCGCGCAAACCGTTGGGCTCGGTCAGCGCGGTGACGCTGGCGTGATACTGGTTCGAGCCCGATTTGGTGGTGGCCACCACATAGCCGCCGGTCGCGCGGCCAAATTCGGCGGGGGCGCCGCCGGTCTTGACCTCGACGGTCTGATAGAAGTCGAAAGGCACTTCGGTTGGCTGGCCGCCCGACACGAAGTCGGTGACGTTCAGGCCGTTGATGTAGAAGGCGTTTTCGGTAAAGGCAGCGCCGCCGATCGACACCTGATTGGCAAAGCCGGCATTTGCGGGCGAGGAGCCCTGCACCGTGCCCGGAGTGAGCAGCATGACATCGCGCAGCGAGCGGCCGATAGGCACGCGCTGGGTCAGTGAGGCCAGATTGATCGTGCTGCCGACCGTGGTGTCCTGAAAATCGGCGACGCGCTGGCGCGATCCGGTCACGACAATGTCGCCGCTGCGGGTCGCCGGGGCCAGGCGGAAGCTGTTGGCGCCGCCGGTCTCGCGCGTCAGGGCAATGCTGCGCTCGCTGTAGGTCGCGAAGCCCTCGGCCGTGATGGTGACATCGTAATTGCCCGGCGAAAGCTGGGGGATCGTATAGGCGCCCGTGCCATCGGTCTTCACGCTGCGGCTGACGCCCTTGTCCGAGGAGGTGATCTTCACCTCGGCATTGGCGATCGGCGCGCCATCCTGCCCGGTCACCCGGCCCGAGGCCGCGATGTTGGTGTAATCCTGGGCTTGCGCGGCACTTGTGGTGATGGCGACGGCGGACACCGTGGTGCCGAGCATCAGCAGCGCGCGCAAGGCAGCGCGCGCGCAGCAGCGCGTGGAGCGGAACATGAGGAACCCCCTTTGGAGAAACGAAGATGGCGGAGGCGGCCCGGCCGCATCCCGATCGTCGGATTAGGAGGCATTGGTGGAATTTTTGTGACAATCAAACATAAAGACCACAAAATAACCACGGTAAGGCCCATAAGCATGCCGCAGTTGGAGCGGAGCGTGTCGCCTGATACAGGCGGGCCATGCAGGCAGACCCCATCCTCTACAGCTTTCGGCGTTGCCCCTATGCGATGCGGGCGCGGCTGGCCCTGACGATCAGCGGCGCGGCTTTCGCCCTGCGCGAGATCAAGCTTTCGGCCAAGCCGCAGGCCATGCTTGAGGCTTCCCCCAAGGGGACGGTGCCGGTGCTGGTGCTGCCCGACGGCAGGGTTATCGACGAGAGCCTCGACATCATGCGCTGGGCGCTGATGCGGCATGACCCGGAAGGCTGGCTGGCGCGTGACGATGGGGCGCTTGTCACCACCAATGATGGCGCCTTCAAACATGCGCTCGACCGTTACAAATACCCCGAGCGCCACGATGGCGACGCGCTCACCCATCGCGCGCGGGGGCTGGCGTTTCTGGAATTGCTCGACCGCCGTCTGAGCACCGCCGGGCAGCTTTGCGGCGCGGAGCGTGGATTGGCCGATGCGGCGATCATGCCCTTCGTGCGCCAGTTCGCGGCGGTCGACCGGACGTGGTTCGATGCGCTGCCCTTGCCGCATCTGAAGCGATGGCTGGAACAGCATCTGGCATCGGAGCTGTTCGACCAGATCATGCAGCGGTTTGCGCCATGGTCGCCCGATACGGCTGGGGTTCAGGCATCCTGAACGGCATGGGGTATCGCCAGATGCACCGACAGCCCGCCTTCGGCCCGGTTGCGCAGGGTCAGGCTGCCGCCATGGGCCAGCGCGATCTTGCGCGCGATGCTGAGGCCCAGCCCGACGCCGCCCAGATCGGCATTGCGCGAATGCTCAAGGCGATAGAAGGGCTCGAACACGGCTTCCAACTGATCGTCGGCGATGCCGGGGCCATGGTCGCGAATCTCGATCACCGCTATTTGCTTATCTCCTGAGGCATGGATTTCGGCGCTGCCCGCATAGCGCAGGGCATTGTCGAGCAGATTTTGCACGCATCGACGCAGGCTCTGGGGGAAGCCATGGATGGGGCGGCCCACCTGTCCCGTCAGCGTGACGGCCTGCCCGGCCAGATTGGCCACCATCATCGCCAGCATCAGATCGAGATCCACCATCTCCCGCACGCTGTCCTCCACGCCGCTTCGCGCGAAGGAGAGGGTGGCATCCACCATCTCTTCCATATCCGACAGATCGGCCCGGAAGCTGGCGCGCAGGGCCTCGGAGGGCAGCATCTCGCTGCGCAAACGAAGCCGGGTAATGGGTGAGCGCAGATCATGCGAGATCGCCGCCAGAAAGCGGCTGCGCTCTTCCATATTCTCGATGATCTGGCGCTGCATGGCATTGAAGGCCTCGGCGGCGCCGCGCACCTCGCGGGGGCCGCAGGTTTGCAGCGGAGGGCTGTGAATGTCGCGGCGCAGCGCTTCGGCGGCATCGCCCATGCGCTTGAGCGGGTTCATCGCCAGACGCACCGCCAGCAAGGTCAGCGCGACCACGATCAGAATGCGCAGCAGATAGATGCGCAGGATATAGTCGAGGATCGTGCCAGCGCGGTCGAGATCGGCGCCATTCTCATCCTCCTGCCCGCGCGCGATCAGCCAGGGGTCTTGCGGGCTCAGCCTGGCGGCCACCAGAAAGGAGGCGGTGGGATCATGCGCGGTCATCATCGCCAGACTGCCTGCCGGGCGGTTGTTTTCATCCATCAGCGCGGCATCGATCACCCGCACCTCGACCGGGCGCCCCAGATGCAGCCGGATGACCTGAGCCAGCAAGGGCGCGATGCGTGTCTGATCGCCCGAGGCCGTCACCGGGGCGGGCAGTTGCATGGACAGGCTGGGCGCAAATCCCGGCGTGGTCAGCGTTTGCAGCATCGCCTGCCTTGCACCGTCCGGCTGGGTGGAGAGCAGGCGCAGACTGTCGGCGACGCGGGTGGCGAAGACCCTTGTGGGGATCTCCAGCATCTGCCGCCGCCGGCTTTCGAACCAGATGGTGCTGGTCAGCACCTGCGTCAGCACCAGCCCCGCCACCAGAATGCAGGCGATCCGCATCGAGAGCGAGGAGGGCCATAGATGCCCCAACCACCGCCGGATCATGCCTGTGCCGCCACATCCGCCGAGAGGACATAGCCGCCGTTGCGCACAGTGCGGATCAGCATCGGATTGCGCGCATCGTCGCCCAGCATCTGGCGCAGGCGGCTGATGCTCATGTCGATGGCGCGGTCCGCCGGATCGCGCTCACGCCCATAGATGCGCTGCGAGAGGTAATCGCGGCTGAGCGTCTGATAGGGTTCGCCCAGCAGCGTGCGCAGGGTGAGGAAATCCACCCCGGCGATCAGCAATGGTTCGGCGCTATCATCCGAGAGCAGCAGGTTGCGTTTCGTGTCCAGAGTCCATCCCGCGAAATGCAGCAGGGCCGGTTCCTCGCTGCGCTGCGTGCTGCGCCCGACGCGGCGCAGGATCACCTTGATGCGCGCCAGCAGCTCGCGCGGGTCGAAGGGCTTGGCCAGATAATCGTCGGCGCCCATTTCCAGCCCGACGATGCGGTCGATCAGCGCGCCGCGCGCGGTCAGCATGATGACGGGGATGTCCAGACGCTCCACCAGAGAACGGCACAGCGAAAGCCCATCGGTGCCCGGCAGCATCAGATCGAGGATGATGAGATCGGGCTGATGCTCATCCAGATGCCGCCACATCGCATCGCCATCGCCGACACCCTGGGCACTCATCCCTGCCTCGGCCAGGTAGTCGCAGAGCAGCGCGCGGATCTGCGCATCGTCATCCACCACCAGAATGCTGGTCATGGCCGCATCCGCCAACGCGTTACAATAGCTGACAATTCCGTCGCGTCCCTTACAAATTCAAACAAATCCGCTGATTTCCCCAAGCCCCTGACCTGTTAGCGGGACGCGAGTTATTGCGAATGATCCGCACTATACAGGGGAATTGACGATGTTACCAGCCGCTGACGGCGCGGGCCTTGCGCGTGCGTCCCTCTTTGCCATGGCGATCGGCCTGTGCTGGGCCGCGCCCGTGATGGCCGCCGAAACCGCGACCGATGAGGATGAGCGCTCGATCACGGTCACGGGCCAGCAGATGGACGGGCCCGACACCTATACCGCGCAGCATCAGAACGCCGCCATCGGCCTTGACCTGTCCCCGCGCGAAACGCCCCAGACCATCACCGTGCTGACCCGCCAGTTGCTGGACGACCAGCGCATCGAGACCATCGACGACGTGCTGGGCAAGACGCCGGGCGTCTCCTCCTATGCGCAGGACAATGCGGGGCGCACCACCTATCGCTCGCGCGGGTTCGACATCACCAATTACAAGATCGACGGCATGCAGGTCGACGGGCAGACCAATTTCAGCGGCGTGGGCACGTCGATGAATATGGATCTTTACGACAACCTCCAGATCATCCGCGGCGCCAACGGGCTGCTGGGCGGCACGGGCGATCCTTCGGCCACCATCTATCTGCAGCGCAAGGCGCCGGGCACCAAGCTGGCCGCGCAGGGCATGCTGACGCTGGGCAACTGGAACAAGCGCCGCGCGATGGGTGACCTCAACCTGCCGATCACGCGCGACGGCCATGTCCGCAGCCGCCTGGTCTTCACCGACGAAAGCACCGACACCTTCCGCGACCGTGAGCATGTCGCCCGGCGCGGCGTGCTGGGCAATGTCGCGGTCGATCTGGGGCCGCGCACCGTGCTGAACGGCGGGCTGCAGTATGAGCGCACCCGCAACGATGGCGCCTCATGGGGTGGCAATGTGCCGATCTGGTTTGCCGATGGGAGCCTCGCCAATCTGCCGCGCAGCACCAATCCGGTCACCAACTGGAGCGTGGCCAAGCGCGAATCCACCACCGCCTTCGCCACGCTGGACCACCAATGGGGCAAGGACTGGCATCTTCGCCTGTTCTATGCCCATACGGAGGGTTCCAGCTACAGCAACATCGGCGTGGCCAAGGTCAACAATGCCGCGCGCAACATCGGTGGCTTTGCCGGTTTCTGGAACCAGGATGGCACGGGGGCCTTTCTCAACGGCATCCACTCCGAATATGAAGCCAAGCGCGAGAATGTCGACATCAGCCTGTCGGGCTCGTTCCATCTGTTCGGGCGCGACCACCAGCTGATGGCCGGTTTCAACGGTTACCAGAACCGCCAGGCCGAATTTGCCTTCAGCAATGCGCTGGGCAATTGCAACATCGCGGGCGTGGCGCCCTACAGCGGCTGCCAGTATCGCGCGGCGGGCCTGCCGGTTGCCGACTGGCTGACATGGGACGGCTCCTATGCCAATTACAACACCTTCCGCACCAATGCGCGCGGGGTGGACAGCGTCCGCAATGTCGGCGGTTATCTGGCAGGGCGCTTCATTCTGGCCAAGGGTCTCTCGACCATTCTGGGCGGGCGCATCAGCGACTACAAGGTCTGGGGCGGCGATTACAGCGTGGCCAATGTCTACACCGCCGATGCCAGCGCGCGCAGCCATCAGGCCGGGGTGTTCACACCCTATGCCGGTGTGGTCTATGACGTGACCCGGGTGTTTTCGGTCTATGGCAGCTACACCGATGTCTTCACCCCGCAGGGCAATCTGCGCGATGCCGACAACCGCCTGCTCGATCCGGTGCGCGGCTCCAGCTATGAGGCGGGCATCAAGGGTGCGTTCTACGGCGGCAAGCTGAACGCCTCGCTCGCCCTGTTCCGCAACAAGCAGAGCAATGTTGCCGAGAGTACCGGCGCGGTGAACGACATCACCGGCGAGACGATCTATCGCACGATCAACGGCGTGATCTCCAAGGGCGTGGATGTGGACGCCTCGGGCGAGCTGCTGCCGGGGTGGAACATCTTCATGGGCTACAGCTATCTGAACGTGAAGGGCACCTCCTATCGGCAGGATCCGCGCCACCAGTTCCGCCTTTCCACCAGCTACACGCTGCCCGGCGTGTGGAACCGCCTGACCATCGGCGGTGGCCTGTCCAGCCAGAGCAACACGCAATGGTCGACCAACCCCGGTCGTCCGCTGGGTGGTGGCCGCTATGATGCCAGCAATCTGACGGTGGGTGGCTATACGCTGGTCAATCTGATGGCGCGCTATCAGGTGACGAAGCAGGTCCAGCTCTCGGCCAATGTCAACAATCTGACCGACAAGACCTATTATCGCCAATATGGTTTCTATGACGGGCTGATCTATGGCGATCCGCGCTCCTACAGCATGACCTTGCGCGTCCAGCTCTAGCCGTTCCCCATGCCGGGAGCGGTGGCGTCTCCCGGCATGGATCCGCTGCCTGCAACTCCGCACAGGAAGGCGGGAGCCCGTGCTGGATTGCATCAATTGAAAATGCGTTTGATTCTCAATAGCGATCTATATATCAGCCCCCGCGACAAACCGGGGGGAATCCTATGTCGACGCTTTTTGCATCCTGCGCGCTGCTGCTGACCAGCGCCGCGCCCGCTTTGGCCCAGCCTGCCGCCGAAGAACCGGCCACCCGCCAGACCAGTGACGACATCATCGTCACCGGCGAAAAGTCGGACCGCACGATCCGGCACACCACCACCAGCATCGCCGTCACCACGCCCAAAAAGCTGAAGGATGAGGCGATCCTGTCGATCCAGGATGTCTACAACCGCACCGCCAACATGTCGGAAACCTATGGTTCGGCGGGCTTCACCATTCGCGGCGTGAACAACACCGGCGTCTCTGGCGCGGGCAGCGCGGACACCGCCACGGTCTATCTCGACGGCGCGCCGCTGCCCAGCGAGGCGCTGTTCGGCGGCCCGACCGACATGTGGGACATTGCTCAGGTGGAGATCCTGCGCGGGCCGCAATCGACCATTCAGGGCCTCAACGCGCTTGCCGGATCGGTGGTGATCGAGACCAAAGACCCCACCATGCAGTGGAGCGCCGATGGCCGCGTGCTGTGGTCCAGCCAGATGAGCCGCACCTTCTCCGCCGCGCTGGGCGGCCCGATCGTGCCCGGCGAACTGGCCTTCCGCCTCTCGGTCGAACATCGCGCCGACCGGGGGCTGATCCGCAACGTCACGCGCGGCGGCTATGACGACCGCCTGCAATCGCTCAACCTGCGTGGCAAGCTGCTGTGGACGCCCAGCGCGCTGCCCGATCTGACGGTGAAGCTGGGCTACAACCGGGTGCGCCGCGCGGGCGGTTACCTGTACCAATATGTCAACACCAGCCAGCCCGACTATTACAACAACCGCGTTTCGCTGGCGGGCAACCCCAACACCGGCAAAATCGCCACCGACATCGCCAACGGCGACATCTCCTATCGCCTGAGCGACCGCTTCAAGCTGACCAGCGTCACCTCGTGGAACCGCATCCACAGCGATGTGACGGCGGATAGCGACTATGGCCCGCAGGATATCGCCGCGGTCCACAACATCTACACCACCAAGACCGTGACCGAGGAGCTGCGCCTCAACTACAAGGACGAGCGGTTGAGCGGCGTGCTGGGCGGATGGTATTACCACCGCAATCAGCAGTATAACGCCAACAGCCGGATCAACGTCGCCCTGCCGACCGCAACCATCTCGGCCCTGTTGCAGGGCAACGGCTTCCCCGCCGCCGCCGCCAATCAGATCACCACGCTTTATGCCGCGCGACTGCCGGTGATCCCGGTCGCCTATCAGGGCAATCAGCCGATCGGCATCACCACCGCCGCCGTCTTCGGCGATGGGCGTTACAAACTGACCGACCGCCTCTCGCTGATCGCCGGCTTCCGCTACGATCATGAGCGCAACTCGTCCGCCTCCGACAGCACGGCGCTTTTCACCGGCACCTACCCCAATCCGGCGAGTTTCGGCGCGGCGGGCAGCGCGGTCTATCAGGCGGTCAGCGCGATTAACGCGGGCGTGGCCAGCATGGTTGCTTCGGCGGGGGCCAGCGCCCCGCCCGCCACGCGCAATTTCAGCGCATTCCTGCCCAAGGGCGGGTTCAGCATGGACTGGACGCCGCATGTCACCACCGCTTTCACCGTGCAGAAGGGCTATCGCTCGGGCGGCTCCAGCCAGAATGCCGCGCGCTCCACGCTGGAGCCCTACAACCCCGAGCATACGCTCAATTTCGAGGGTTCGCTGCGCTCAAGCTGGCTGGACGACCGGCTGACGCTCAACGCCAATCTGTTCTACACGAAGTGGACCAGCCAGCAGGTCTCGGTGAACCGGGGCATCAACTCCTATGACTACAACACGGTCAATGCGGGCAAGTCGCATCTCTGGGGCTTCGAGGTGGAGGCCAGCCACAAGCTGAGCAAGGTCTTCGACACCTATGCCACGCTGGGCCATGTCGAGACGAAATTCGACCAATTCACCCTGCCCACCGGCACGACCGCGACCGCCTCCAGCCTGTCGGGCTCGGAATTTGCCTATGCGCCGCACTGGACGCTGGCGGGCGGCGTCAATGCCCATCTGGCCAGCGGCTGGACGGGCAATGTCAACGTCAACTGGCGCAGCGGCGTGTTCACCAGCGTCGGCGTCAACCAGCAGCAATATTACGTCGGCGCGCGGGCGGTGGCCAATGCGCGGGTGGGTTATGACGCGGGGCATTGGGGCGCCTATCTGTTCCTGCGCAATGTGTTGAACGCCAAATATCAGCAATATGCCTATGCCGACGGGCATGTCGCCGTGCTGGGCGAGCCGCAGACCATCGGCGGCGAAGTGG
Source organism: Novosphingobium sp. (assembly GCF_039595395.1). Lineage (NCBI taxonomy): Bacteria > Pseudomonadati > Pseudomonadota > Alphaproteobacteria > Sphingomonadales > Sphingomonadaceae > Novosphingobium > Novosphingobium sp. The sequence goes on from NZ_JBCNLP010000006.1 coordinate 104,991, forward strand.
ATCTGCACTGGTGAGCATCATGGCATGGATCGCGGCCCCCGCGCTGGTGATCGCGGGAGCGGGCGGTGGCTGGTTGCTGCGCATGAGCTGGCGCGACCGCCAGCGCGAACGCCCCGCACTGGTGGCCGCCGGCTGGGCGCTGCTGGTGGCTGGCGCCGCCGGGGCGGGGCTGGTGCTGGGCGTGATGCCCGGCATCGCCACCGCGCTGGCGCTGGCGCCGCTGGGGGTGCTGGCCGTGGTGGCGCAGGGCGCGACATGGCGCGAGGCACGCAAGGCGCGTGACCGCTCCGCCCTGGCGCCGGAACCGCTGGAGGGCACCTCGCGGGCGTGGCGCGGCTGGGCCAAGGGCCTGCTGGCCGGGCCGCTGGGCATGACGGCGGCGATGGGCATCGCCTTTTGCTATGCCGTCTGGATGCCGGGCGCGGTGCAGACGCGGCTGCTGATCGCGGCTTTGCTGGTGCCCCTGCTGTGGGGGCTGGCGATGACCTGGACCCTGGCCGACCAGCGCCTGTTGCGCTCCACCGCCGTGTTGGCGGGCACATCGATGCTGGGCTTCGGACTGGCCTTTCTCAAGGGGATGTCATGATGGCACGCAGCGATAAAACGCCCAAAGGCGGGCTCTATCGCCCCGATATCGTGCGCGCGGTGCTCAGCGGCCATTCGGTGCTGGGCATTGCCTTTGCCGCGGTGATCTATCTGGTGTGCCTGACCGGCGCCCTGTCGGTGTTCCAGCAGGATTTCACGCTTTGGGAGCAGCCGCATCTGCCCCGTGTCGAGAGCATCTCCGACGCGGCTGTGGTACGCGCCGTGGCCAGCGTGGCGCCGCGCGTGGGGGACCAGACGCTCTTTGTCATCTTCCCCGATGACGACATGCCGCGCCTGCGCCTGACCACGCAAAACGCCCATGAGGAGCACAATTGGATCACCGATGCGCAGGGCCGGATCACGGGCGAGGTGGAGACGCCATGGACCGAGTTCCTCACCACCCTGCACATCCAGCTTCATCTGCCGCGCAGTTGGGGCGGCTTTATCGTGGGGCTGACGGGGGTGGCGCTGCTCTCCTCGCTGATCTCGGGCATTCTTTCGCATCCGCGCGTGCTGCGCGATGCGTTTCATCTGCGGCTGGGCGGTTCGCGGCGGCTGCAGGAGGCCGATTGGCACAACCGGCTGGGCGTCTGGGCGCTGCCCTTCCATGTGCTGGTGTCGCTGACCGGGGCGCTGCTGGGGCTCAGCACGATCATCGTGGGGGCGCTGGCGATGCTGCTCTATCGCGGTGATACGGGGCAGGTCTATGCCATGCTGCTGCCGCCCAGACCGGCGCTGGACGCGCGCGCCGCGCCCCCGCCCGACATCGGCGCGATGCTGGCGGCCGCGCGGGCGAGGGCGCCTCTGGCCCAGCCCCATCTGCTGACCATCACCCATGCCGGGCACCGCGACGCCAGCGTGGCGCTGAGCGAGGAACGGCCCGGCCTGCTGGCCGCGCAGGACAGCTTCGTCTTCGATGCGGGCGGGCGGATCATTCAGGAAAAGCACCCCGGCACGCTGACCCTGGGCGAGCAGATTCTGGGCTCGCTGGGCATCCTGCATTTCGGCTGGTTCGGCGGCGTGGCGGTGCGGATCGCCTATGGGCTGCTGGGCCTTGCGCTCTGCGTGGTGACCTCCAGCGGCATTCACGTCTGGCTGGCCCGTCGTCGTGACCGGGGGCGGCCAGCACCGCATTGGGAGCGGGTCTGGGCCAGCATCCTGTGGGGGCAACCGGCGATTCTGGCACTGACCGCCGTGGCCGGCGTGACCGCGCCCGCCATGATCGAGCGGGGCGCGACATGGGTGTGGCTGGGGCTGACCATCGCCTCGCTGATCGCGGCTGCGGTTCTGACGCGGGTGACGGACGCGGAGATCAGGCTCGTGCTGCGCCGGGTGACGGGCGTGCTGCTGGTGGTGACAGCGGTGGCCCATGCCGCGCGCCATGGCGTGAGCGGTGACGGCGTGGCGGTGGATGCCGTACTGGTCGCCGCCGGGATCACGCTGGCATGGTTTCGCCGGGGACAGCGCATCAACGCGGCTGCACCCATCGCCGCAGGTGCCGCCGGATAGCATCCCCGGCGATTGCGCGCGCCGCTTTCCTGACGCAAAAGGCAGGCGGCGCGGGCCGGTGGGCCCGATGGAGTAGGCATGGCATTGATCGAATCCATCGTTCTGGGCGGACTGGCTGGCGCCTTTGTCGAAAGCGGCAAGCGCGGGCTTGTCAAAAGCTGGGGCAACCGGGATCAGCTTCCCCCGGTGATGAAGCTGGTGATGGTCGTCCTGCTGATCGGCACGCCGATGATCCATGCCGGAACGCTCGGCAACTTTGCCGTCGCCGCTTTGGCGACGATCGGGGCTTTTACGGTGGCGCGATGGAGCGTGGCCTCTCTCATCGTGCTGTGGCCATGGCGCCGCTGAGGCCCGGAACCGCGCTGCCGGGGTAGCGGTGGCGGGCATTGTCGACTAAGGGGGACGGGCAAGGCCGCGGCGGATGCTGCGGAACAGGCCTTGCCATGCTCGAACACCCGGCACGTTTCGCGAACCTTCGTGGACCAAACCGCGTCCATGTCGGAGGTTTATGATCCTTGCCAGCCACGCCCGTTTTATGGCCCCCGGCCTCGACGTTTGTCGCGGGGTGACGCTGTGACCGAACGCCAGATCCTGGTCGATGCCGACGCCTGCCCTGTAAAGGAAGAGATCTACAAGGTCGCGCTGCGCCACGGCATTGAGGTGACCATCGTCAGCAACCAGCGCCTGCGTGTGCCCGAGCATCCGCTGATCCGCCGCGAGGTCGTGAGCGATGGCTTCGACGCGGCGGATGACTGGATCGCGCAGGCCAGCTCTGCGGGCTGCGTGGTGATCACGGCGGATATTCTGCTGGCGGATCGCTGCCTGAAGGCCGGGGCAAGCGTGCTGGCGCCCAATGGCAAGGCCTTTACCGAAAGCTCGATCGGCGCGGCCATCGCGACCCGCGCGATCATGACCGATCTGCGCGCCGGGGCCGTGGGCGATCCCATCGGCGGCCCGGCGCCTTTCTCGAAAGCGGACCGCTCGCGCTTTCTCTCCGCGCTCGATGAGGTGCTGGTGCGGCTTGGCAGAGCGATCCCCCGCCGCTGATCCGTGCGAGGCAGGGCCATCCAACCATCAATGCCGGTTTTCCGGCCAACCGAAAGTCAAAAAGATGAGTGGGCATGTTTTGGTGGACAGGGCCCGCGTGCCTGATGGCGTTGAGCTGCAATTGCTGCGCAGCGGCGGTGATTTCATCATCGCCATCGGCGACAATGAGCTGATGAGTACCGATATCTACGCCTCGGAACAGTCGCTGGCGAATTTGACCTGCCAAAGGCTGGGCGCGCTGGCGGCCCCGCAACTCCTGATCGGGGGTTATGGCATGGGCTTTACGCTGCGGGCGGCGCTGGTCGCGCTGGGGGCTGACGCGCAGATCATCATCGCCGAAATCATGCCCGAGATCATCGCCTGGGCCAGAGGGCCGATGCGGCAGCTCACGGGCGACTGCCTTGATGACCCACGGGTGCAACTGGTGGTCGAGGATGTGGCGGTGCTGATCGACTCCGCCGCCAACGCCTATGACGCCATTCTGCTGGATGTCGACAATGGGCCGGAAGGGCTGACGCGCCGCTGGAATGACGGCCTCTATTCCGCATCGGGGCTGAGTGCGGCGCGCAAGGCGCTGCGATCAGGCGGCATTCTGGCCATCTGGTCCGCCGATGCCGATGAGGCCTTCACCCGCCAGTTGCGCGATGCCGGTTTTCAGGTGAGCGAAGAGGCGGTCGATGCCGTGCGGTATGAGGATGACCTGCGCCACCACATCTGGTTCGCGGTCAATCCGTAACGGGGCACCGCTTTCCCCAGGGCAAAGCGCAGGGGGCCAGCCCCGACCGGCTGCCCCCTGCCTTGCGGCCAGCTTACCAGCCGGTCGTTTCGATCTGATGCGCCGCCTTGAAGGCATCGAGGGCCTTCTTGCCTTGCGGGCTGTCGGGAAGCTGGATGTCGAAGACCCAGAATTCGTCGCCATCTTCCGACACGTCGAGATCCCAGATGCTTTCCGGCCATGCCGCCTCATCGGTGATCAGCTTGAAATTCGGGTCGTTCTGAAAGGCGTGAGCGAGGTAATCGCTCACCAGCCCGGCCAGTTCATCGATATGGCTGACCAGATGGGTGACGGGCAGCATGTTGTCCGTCACCTCATCGACGAAGCCCTCATACAGCTTGGCATAGGCTGCATTGAGTTCGGCATCCTCATGGATGTCGGCCTCGGCCACCACCACGCGGAACTGCAGGGGATCATTGGCGTTCTGATAGATCTCATGGGCGGGCAGCGTCATGGCATATCCTCTGAGAAGGGGGGCAGGTTTGGGGGGACAGATTTGCGGGGGCAGATTCGCGGGGACTGGGGCCCGCACCCGGCAGGCCTGTGATATCAAGGCCCTGTCTAGGCCTTCCCAGTGCCTGTGGCTAGAGCGTAATGGCCTCTCCCGAGCGGCAAAAGCGGTGAGTTGCGGTTGTTATCGCGCGGCGGATCCGGGCTTTGTCGCCTGCCGCCGTCGCGCCAGAAAGAAGCGGAGCATTTCCCGCGACGCATCGGGTCCGGAAGGATCGGTGAAGGACCCGCCGGCATGCCCGCCCGACCATCCATGACCGCTGCCATGGACCGTCCACGCTTCCAGCAGGATCTCGCCATGGGCCGCCTGGTAGACCTTGCGCGTAAAATCGCGCCCTTGCGGCGAGGTTCCCGAAAAGGCCTGCGACAGCAGCGGTCCGGGCTTCGAGCTTTCGAGATTGGCAAGAAAGGCGCCCGCATTGGACGGATGCACGACGCGATCCTGATCGCCATGAAACACGATCGTGGGGGGAGGGCGCCTGAGCTTGGCTGCGGGCGCGGCAGCCCTGCGGCCCCGCATGGCCGAAATGGCGGTGGCCAGCGACCGGATCTGGCCCTGAGCCACGCCGGAATGGACCCCGACGGCCACAAAGAGATCCGGATAGGCCGCCCCCGTGATCGCCGCCGTGGCGCCCCCTGCCGACAGGCCCGCGATATAGATGCGTGCGGGATTGGCCCGGCTCAGCGCCATGGCATGGCGGGTGAGCGCGGCGATCACCGCAGGCTCGCCGCGCCCACGGGCCTGATTGTCCGGCTTGTGCCAGTTCCAGCACCGGGCGAGGTTCGCGCTCTGGCTCTGCTGGGGATAGAGGACGATAAACCCCAGCTCATCGGCCAGCCTGTTCATGCCGGTGCCGATGGCGAAATCCACGGCCGATTGCGAACAGCCATGCAGCATCACGACCAGCGGCATGCGGCGCAGCGGCGATCCATGGGGCGTGTAGAGCCGATAGGTGAGCGTGCCCTGAGGGCAGGTGAACTCTCCGGCCACAAAGCTGCCGGGCGCGGGCCGTGGCAGCGCAAGGGCCCGCGTTTTGGGCTTGCGGCTGACCTTCGCCTTCGCGACGTTTTTGCGCTTGGCCGGGCGGGCCGGAGACAGGCCACGCTGCGCCGCGATCACGGCGGAGAGCGGGCGGCCCTTGCGCGCCAGCCGGGCGGCTTTCACCAGGGCCTTGAACATGTCGGTCATGGTGCTCCCGCCGCCTGTGCCTCGCCCCGCTTTGCCAACGTCCGGGGCTCAGCTTTGATCCTGCACCATCTTCATGACAATGGCTGCCGCATGCCCGATGATAATCCATGGGGCCAGTTGAAAGGGGAGGACATCCCTGCCCATCCCCCGCACTCAGCCTAGCGGCACTGGACGTTGCCGCGATCGATCTCCCGGCCCAGCAGGCCGCCGCCGGCTGCGCCCAGAATGGTGCCCAGCGTCCGGTCCCCGCGCCCGGCGACCTGATTGCCCAGTAAGCCGCCCAGCGCCGCGCCGACGACCAGACCGGTGGAGCCGTTGCTGCGATGGCAATAATATTGCCCGTCATCGCCGCGCCAGATGCGGTCGCCCCGACCAAGGCGGCGCGGCCCCTCATAGCGCCCGCGATCATAACCGCGATCTTCATCATGGTCGCGGCGACCATGCGCGGGAGCCCATGGCGGCGGATCGGCCAGAACCGGCGTGGCCGACATCAGGACAAGCGAGGCAAGCCCGATCGAAAGAAGTTTGCGGCGCATGGAATAGCCTTTCCTCTATGCGTGTTTGGTCAAGGCGGCAGCCTTTGGCGTGACAGAATGAAACGCACCATGAACGGATTTTATCCCTTGCCGGGCGCAGCCCGCAGACCCAGCGACAGGGATATATGTTTCATATAAAGCATCAAAATATGCTATCTTCCAGATATAAAAAAGATAATACCTATATATATTGCTAAAATAGCACCATTGAGTAAGCTTCCCGCAACCGGGCGCGATAAGCCCCGAAGAGGAGGGGACAGCTTGGAACCGCAAAAGATGCCGTCGGCCTCTCGCCGCAAGATCCTGGCCGCGGCAGCAGCGCTTCCGGGCACAATGGTGGCGGCACGCGCCTTGGGGCAGGTAACGCGGAGCGCCGACATCGCGTCCTTCTCGAAGGATACGCGCGAACCCGATATGATCGTGCCGCTGTGGCCTGCGGGAAGCATGCCCGGCGGCCCGGTGCCCGCAGTAACCGAAGCGGTGGATGACCAATGGGACAATGCCGGTCTGCGTTACCGCGTTGCCGAGCATGTCACCCGCCCGACGATCGCCTATTTCGCCGCGTCCAACCCGACTGGCGCTGCGGTGCTGATCATACCGGGCGGCGGCTATTCCCGCGTCGGGATCGACCGTGAGGGCTATGAATCCGCGCGCTGGATGAACGCCCTTGGGGTGGCCGCCTTTGTGCTGCGCTATCGCCTGCCCGCCGACCGTTGGGGCGACGGGCCTGTGGTCGCGCTGCAGGACGCGCAGCGCGCCATGCGGCTTATTCGCGCGGGCGGGGCCGGGCGGTGGAAGGTCGATCCCAAGCGGGTGACGGTGATGGGCGGCTCGGCTGGCGGGCATCTGGCGCTTTGCCTTTCCACCAAGGTTTACGACCGGACCTATTCCGAACTGGACGCGGCCGACCATCTGCTGACCCGCCCGGATGGCGCGATCCTGCTCTATCCGGTGGTGACCCTGGGCGTGGGCACGCATGTCGGTTCAAGGATGGCGTTGCTGGGGCCGAACCCCTCGCCCGAGGCCATTGCGCAATGGTCCTTCGACAAGAGCATACCGGGGATCACCCCGCCGATCCTGCTGGTGCATGCGGTGCATGACCGGGTGGTGCCGGTGGACCATTCGCTGGCGCTGTTCGCGGCGGTGCGGGCCTCGGGCGGGGCGATCGACATGCATCTGTTCGAGGAGGGCGCGCATGGTCTGGGCCTGAGGGGCGACCCGGCCTGGCCGATCTCGCGCTGGCCCGATCTGGCGCGGGCATGGCAGCTGCGTAACGGGCTGGCCTGAGATCCACCCGGCCTATGCCGGGCGCAAGGCCGAATGCGGCTGGCTGCGCAGCGACAGCCACGCCACCGCCACGGCGACAGGGTGAAGCATGCCCATCAGCAGGAAAATCTGCCCATAATGCCCCGATTGGGCGAGGCGCCCGACAAGCTGGGTCGAAAAGATGCCGCCCAGGCCGCTGCCCGCCGCCACGATGCCGAACACCGTCGCCACCACGCGCGTCGGGTAGAGATCGACCACCAGCGTGCTCAGATTGATCTGGAAGACCAGATGCGCAAAGGTCACTGTCGCGGCGATGGCGAAAGTGAGCCCGATCGAGGGCTCCAGCGAGAGTGCCATCCCCAAAGGCGCCAGCACAGCTGCCGCTGCCAGGGCGACAAACCGGCTGCGCGCCGGGCTCATGCCGCGCTGGATCAGGCGGCCTGAGAACAGCCCGCCGCCGATGCTGCCAAGGTCCGCCGCGAGGTAGACGATCCATGCCGTCGCGGCGATGCCGGCAAGGCTGAGGCCGCGCTGGTCCGAAAGATATTTCGGGAACCAGAAGAGATAGAAATACCACACCGGATCGGCCAACATGCGTGACAGGGCAAAGCCCCAGAGGGGGCGTTCACGCAGGATCGCTGCCCATGGGGTGGGATCGCTGGCGGCTTTTTCGCCTCTGTCGCGCGGATAGACCGCCAGCCATGCCACCAGCCAGACAAAGCCCAGCGCGCCGGTCGCCACAAAGGCCGCGCGCCAGCCATGGGTCAGCGCCAGCCAGCCGATCAGGGGCGGGGCAATCGTCGCGCCGACCATGGCGCCTGCGGTGTAGGTGCCGAAGGCAAAGCCGCGTTCGCTGGCCGGAAAATGCTGGGAGATGGCTTTGGGGCCGGCGGTGTAATTGCCCGCCTCACCAAGGCCCAGCATGGCGCGCGCGCCGCCCAGCGCCCCTGCGCTGCGCACAAAGCCGGTCGCCATATTGGCGAGCGACCACCAGCCTACGAAGATCGCCAGCGCAAGGCGCGTGCCCAGCCGGTCGGTCAGCCAGCCCGCCAGCAGATAGGCCACCGTATAGGCGATCAGGAAAAGCTGGACGATATGCGCATAGCCCAGATCGTCCATGCCCAGATCGCGCTGCACCAGCGGCGCCAGGATCGAGAGCGTCTGCCGATCCACATAGTTGAGCACGGTCGAGGCAAAGAGCAGCGCCAGAATGACCCAGCGCATGCGGCTTGGCGCCGAGGGCTGCCCGGCGTCCGCTTTGGTCGGAATGTGCATGGTCAGCCCCCGATTTCGGGCGCGGCCTCGCGCAGGGCGGCGACCAGCGGATCGGTGGCACCCTCGGGAATCCAGCCCGAAAGGGCAAGGCCCGCATGGGCAGGGTCGCCGGTGGAGACCGCCACCACATGATGATCGCGTTCATCTGCGACATGGACACGGGCATAGCCGAGCCGCCGTACCTCGGCGAGCTTGGCCAGCAGTTGTTCGATGCCTTCGGGGAACATCGGGATCTCGCGGTCCTGATAGATCTCGCGGACCTCATCGTCCTCATGCTCGGCCAGAAGGACGATGCCGATGCCGCTGGTGCTGGCGGGCAGCAGGCCGATGCGGCCAAGGCCCGCCGAGACCTCGATGCCGGGCGGGGCGTGGAACAGATAGCTGACACTGTCGCCCCACAGCACGCCCAGAGCGACCGTGTGGCCGAATTTGCGCAAACCCTCCAGCACCGGCAGCGCGCGGCGGATCAGCCCGGAGGCGAAGAGGCTCTGCGCGGCCAGCACATGCATGCCGGGGCCGGGGGTGTATTTGCGGTTGGCGGTTTGCCGCGCGATGCCCAGATAGGCCAGCGTCTTGAGCAGGCGGTTGATCTTGGTGGGGTCGGCATCGAGCCGTCGCGCCAGTTCGCGCCCCCCCACCGGCTCGGGCGAGGTGGCGAGCGCCTGAAGTGTGGCGATGCCATCGATCAGGCTCTGATTGGGTTGGGCATTGAGTTTAGCGCGCACAGTGATCTCCTATGCACCAGGGTTGGGCGCTTGCCAATCGGGTCGGCGATTGGGTCACGACACAAGCTCCGCCGCGGCCCGGAAAGCGTCGCCCGGCTCCACGCCGAGGCCGGGGCCGGTGGGCAGGTGGTAGCCGGTGGCGTCATGGGCCATATCGGTGTGGAGCAGCGCCAGGTTGCGGGTGAAAACCGAATGCTGCCATTCATGCTTCCACAGGCCGGGCAGCGTGGCCGAGGCCTGGAGGCTGGCGGCCAGAAAGATCCCGGCGCCGATGGTGGCATGCGGCGCGACGGCGATGCCATGCCGCGCGGCAAGCTGCGCGATACGCAGGATCTGGGTGATGCCGGTGTGCCCCATCTCGGGCTGGACATAGGCGATGGGGCCAAAGGCCAGCCGGTTGGCGACATCATGGGCGGTGTACCATTCCTCGCCCGCCGCGATGGGGATCGGGCTCTGCGCGGCGAGGGCGGCAAGATCGGCCATGGCTTCGGGCTTGAGCGGCGCCTCGATAAAGCGGGGGCGATAGGGTTCCAATTGCGCGATCAGGGCGCGGGCTTCGTCCGGTGTGAATTTCCAGTGCAGGTCGATCAGGATCTCGGCCTGCGGGCCGAGCGCCGCGCGCAGGGCCGCCATTTCCTCGACGATGCCTTCATGGCTGACCACGGCGGCGAATTTGAAGGCATGGATGCCGCGCGCCTGCCAGCTCTGCGCCAGCGCGACCCGCTCGGCCAGCGTGGCGGCGGGCAGGCCTGATAGATAGCTGGGGATGATGGGATGGACGACGGGGCCGATCAGTTCGCGCACCGGAAGCTCCCGCGCCTTGCCCGCCAGATCCCACAGCGCAATGTCCAGCGCGGCCAGAGCGTCGCCATGAAAACCACCCGAGCAGCCGCGCACGCGCATCAGATCGTAGAGCATATCCCATGTCGCGGACACATCGTGGACTTCGCTGTCGATCAGCACGGGGGCGAGCAGATCGTTGATGATCTCGCAGGTCGCGCGCGGGGCGCAGATGCCATAGGTCTCGCCCCAGCCCATGCTGCCATCCGCCGCTGTCAGCCGCACCACAATCGAGCGGTCCACCGTGGGATAGATCGTGCCATTGCCCTGGCGCACGAGATAGCCCCGTGCATTCACCCTCTCGCCGGGGCCAAGCGGGCCGAGATAGGGCGTCTCTCGCGGGACGGTGACGATGAAAGTCTCGACGGAGGCGATGCGCATCATGCGACCTTTCGTGCCGGATCGAAAGAGGTAAGGTCGCCCAGCCGAGCCAGCAGCGCATCCAGTTCGGCGTGGTCATAGCGGTCCAGCTCGGGGCCGGGGGCGCGGGTGAAGGCGCTGTCGATCAGGCCCCGGCGCTGCAGCACCGCCTTGGTCAGCCGCCAGCGGAAGACCGCCTGCATGCTGAGCAGTGGCAGGGTCCGTTCGAACAGATCGCGGGCGTCCTTTTCGCGGCCCTCGTCGAAGGCGGTCAGCATACGCACATGCACTTCGGTCACCTCGCAGGCGGGCATGGTGCCGCGCGCGCCGCGCACCATTTCGTCGATCACATAGCGCGCGCCCGCGCCGCCGAACACCGCATCCAGCGCATCGCCCGCCAGATCGCTCAGCTTTGTGATGCGCTGGCCGGAGGGGGCTGCCTCTTCCTTCACATAGCGGATGCCGGGCACGGCTTTCGCCAATTGCGCGACCTGCTCCAACGGCATGCCGATGCCCATCGGGGCGGGCGCGTTCTGCACCATGATGGCGATGCCGCAGCCTGCATGGGCGTCCGCGAAAAAGCCCGTCATGGCCGTCAGATCGCCGGCATAGGCCTTGGGCGTCAGGATCATCGCCGCCTGCGCGCCGGCTTTCGCGCCTGCCTCGGCATAGGCGATGGCCTCTTCGGTGTTCTCGCTGCTGGCGCCGACCACGAAGGGAATGCGCCCGGCCAGCCATATGCCGATCTGGGCGGTCAGATGCAGCCGTTCCTCGCGTGAGAGCATGTCATATTCGCTGGCGAGGCCCGGAAAGACCACACCCTGCGCGCCCGAGGCGACGATGTAGTCGAGGACGCGCCGCGTTCCCGCTTCATCGATGGTGCCTGCCCCGGTGAAAATGGTGGGCAGGATCGGCAGGACCCCCTTGAGTTCGGTCATGGTTCCCCTCCTGGAGATACTTGTTGCTATATGTGAATTGTATATGCGCAATAAAACCTGTCAATCCGCTTGCTAAACTAAAAATGGTGCTTTAATAGCGATTTTAAGAGAGGGTGAGACGGAACACCGTCCTTCTGCAAAAAATCAGCACAATGGAGGGGATAGCCGATGAAAGGGCATGTGATTCGCCGGGTTCTGGTGTCGAGTGCGCTGGTCTCCGCAGGCTGGGGTGCCGGGGTGCAGGCGCAGGATCAAACGCCGCCCGCCGCAACCACGGCGCCGCAAAATGCTGCGCAAAATCAGGAGATCATCGTCACCGGCATCCGCCGCAGCCTTGGACAGGCCCGCGACATCAAGCGCAATGCCGCACAATTCGTCGACGCCATCGTCGCCGACGACATCGGCAAGCTGCCCGACCGCAATGTCGCTGAATCGCTGGCGCGTGTTTCGGGCATTCAGGTCGATCGCGGCATTGGCGAGGGCACCAGCATTTCGGTGCGCGGCCTGCGCCAGAACGTCTATCTGTTCAACGGGCGCGAGATCGTCGATTCCACCGGGCGCGGCGGCACGGGGCTCGATCAGCTTGGCAGCTCCACCTATGGTATTCTGGCGCTGGTGCCCTCGGAACTGATCTCCAGGCTGGAGGTCACCAAGCTGGCAGGCGCCGACGAAATCGCCGGAGGGCTGGGCGGCGTCATCAACATCTCGACCCGCAAGCCGCTCGACGGGCCCAATCAGGCCGCGCTGCGCGGTGGGGCCAGCTATGACGATCTGACCAAGAAGCCGAGTTACGAGATGTTCGGCCTCGTCTCGCGCAAATTTGCCGATGATACGCTGGGCGTGCTGCTGTCGGCCTCCTACGGGCGGCGGCGCCTGTCGCAGCAGGGGCTCGACACCTTTGCCGGATACACGCGCTTTACCGACAGCGCGGGGGCCTCGCATTTCGGCCTGTCCGATGTGCGGCCCGAGGAAATCGCCGAGACGCGCACCAAATTCGGCCTCGACGGCGTGGTGCAATGGAAGCCTTCGTCGGATGTCGAAGTGACGCTGGACAGTTTCTATTCCAAGCTGATTTCGGACCGCAAACGCTATTGGCTCTCCTTCAACCCGCTGGTCGGGCTGAGCAATGCCACCTATTCGGCTGACAATGTGCTGCTGTCAGGCCGGGCCCTGGGGCCGGTGCTGACCAACACCGAATATGCCAAGACCAAGGCCGACACCTGGTCCAGCGCGCTGCATGGCAAGTTCAATGTGGTGGACGGCATCCAGAGCAGCGCCGAGCTTTCCTTCAACCGCTCCTCCTCCAGCTATCGCCAGAATTATCTGCGCCTGCAGCCGCGCAGCGGGATCAACCCGACGGTGGATTTCGATCTGACCAAGGGCGATCTGGGCGCCTACAAGATCAGCGGCGTTGATCTGACCGATCCCTCGCAGCTCAACTTCACCATCCTGTTCGACAATCTCTATCGTGCGCGCACCACCGCGACGGCGGCACGCAATGACTGGGATTTCAAGCTGGGGCGCGGCATCCTCGACACGTTGCATGTCGGCGCGCGTTTCCAGCATCTCGACAATCTGACCAACCCGGCGCTGGCCGATATCCGCCCCACTGGCGGTATCGCCGCGACGCAGCTTGGCAACTACCTTCAACTGCGGTCCAACCCCGATTTTGCCAGCGGCGATTTCGCGGGGCTGCCGCGCAGCTATCTGACCGCCACCGATGCGATCACCGGCGGCTGCGGCAGCTGGAGCGCCTTTCCCGCCGTCTCGCAATCGGCGGCCTGCCTCAATCCCACCAACACCACCACGGCGCTGGCGGGCACCTACCGCATCAAGGAAAATTTCTACGAAGGCTATGGCAAGCTGGATTTCGCGGTGGAGAGTGTGCTCGACATCACCGGCAACATCGGCGTGCGCTATGTCCATCGCGAACTGACCTCGATCGGCAATCTGATCGCCAGCGACGGCACCGCCACGCCCACCACCTTCCGCCGCAATGACGATGAGTGGCTGCCTTCGGCCACGGCCAAGGCGAAGCTGGCCGATGGCCTGCTGCTGCGCCTGGGCGCGGCCAAGGTGGTGGCCTTCCCCAACACCGTCGATCTCAACAATGGCCTGACCCTGTTCAACACGGCGGTGTTTTCCAACGGGGTGCAGATCACGCCGGGCACCGGCAATGGCGGCGCGCCCAATCTCAAGCCCTACAAGGCCAATCAGCTCGACGCTTCCATGGAGTATTATTTCGGCAAGCAGGCGCTGGTGTCGGTGGGGCTGTTCTACAAGGATGTCTCGACCTTCATCGTCTCGCAGCAGAGCGCGGAAACCTATGGCGGGGTCAATTACCTCATCAACCGCCGGGTCAATGGGGATGGCGCCAAGGTGAAGGGCGTGGAGGCGCTGGTGCAGCTTCCCTTCTATTTCCTACCCCGGCCCTTCGACGGCTTTGGCGTCATGGCGACCTATTCCTTCATCGATTCCTCCACCCCGATCCGCGATGTGGTGGGGCGCGTGCTGGCTTTTCCGGGCCTGTCGAAGAACAATGTCAACGTCGTGGGCTATTACGAGAAGGGGCCGGTCAGCCTGTGCGTCGCCTACAACTGGCGCGACGATTATCTGGTCAGCCTGTCGGCGGCGGGCACGGGCATCTACAATGATGCCTACACCGATCTGTCGACGACCTTCCGTTACGACATCACCAAAAGCCTGTCGGTCAATCTGGAGGCGAACAACATCCTCAACGAACATCAGCGCACCTTTGATGGCACCGCCGAGGCCTTGCACACCAATCTGTTTTTCGGGCGTATGTTCAAGGCCAGTGTCAGCGTGAAGTTCTGAGCGATGGGCAGGGAGACAGGCGTGGACAACAAGGAGTTGGCTGGCCGCGTGGCGCTGGTGACCGGGGCGGCAAGCGGGATCGGCGCGGCCATCGCCGCGCGGCTGCGGGCGGCAGGCGCACGCGTGGCGGGGCTGGATCTGGCCGTGGCTGAGGGCACGGAACTTTCCCTTGTCGCCGATCTGCGCGCGGACGCCGCGCTGGGCGAGGCCATGGAGCGGCTGGAGGCGACCTTGGGCCCGGTGGATCTGCTGGTCCATGCGGCGGCGGCCTCGGTGCCGGGCGGGGTGCTCGAGACCGATCCGGCGGATTATGTCGATCTCTATGACGTCAATGTGATCGGCGCGGTGCGGCTGATGCGCCGTCTGGTGCCGGGGATGCGCGAGAGGGGCGGGGGCTCGATCCTGCTGCTCTCCTCGATCAACGCCAGCTTTGCCACGCCGACGCTGGCGGCCTATGCGGCCTCCAAGGCGGCGCTGGAAAGCCTGACGCGCACGGCGGCGCTGGATTTCGCGCCTTACGGCATCCGCGTCAATGCCATTGCTCCAGCCTCGATCGACACGCCGCTGCTGCGCGCCTCCTTCGACCTGCATCCCGATCCTGTCCTCGCCCGCGCCGAGAATGTCCTGCGCCATCCGCTCGGTCGCCTTGGCCTGCCCGAGGAGGTTGCCGAACTCGCGCTGTTTCTCCTCTCGGACCGGGCGGGCTGGATCACTGGCGCGGTCCATCCCATCGATGGAGGCGCCCGTGTCACGCGTCGCTGAGCAAGACATTGTCGGCATCAATTGGGGCAGTTCGAACTTTCGCGCCTATCGCATCGCCGCCGATGGATCGCTGATCGACGATTATGCGGCCCCGCGCGGTGTGGCCGGGCTGGATCGCGGCGGCATGGCGGCCATGCTCCGGGGATTGGCAGAGCGCTGGCCCGGCCATGGGCCCGCCTATGCCTCGGGGATGATCGGATCGAACATCGGCTGGGCCGAGGCGCCTTACGCCGATGCTCCGGCGGGCGCGGACGACATTGCCGGATCCGCTTTGTCCGCGCTGATCGGGGAAACGGTGGTGCGGATCGTTCCCGGCGTGGCCTGCCGCCGTGCCTTCGACGATGCTCCCGATGTGATGCGCGGCGAAGAGGTCGAGCTGCTGGGGCTGGTCGCCATGGGGCATGGCGATGGCGTCGCTGCCCTGCCGGGCACGCATACCAAATGGGTGCGGCTGGAAGGCGGGCGGATCGTTGATTTCTTCACCGCCATGTCGGGCGAGATCTATGACCGGCTGACCGGGCAGGGCCTGCTCGCCTCGATCGTCGAGGGCGAAGCGAGGGAGGGCGAGGCGTTTCAGGCCGGTGTGGCGACCGGGCGATTGCGGCGGCTGGGGCTTGGCACATTGCTGTTTGGCGCGCGGGCGCGGGTCATGCGCGGCGATCTGCCGCGCGGTGAGAGCGCGTCCTACATTCGCGGCCTGCTGATCGGCGCGGAGATCGCCGATGCGCTCGATGCCTGCCCCGGTCTGGCCGAGGCGCCGGTACCGCTGATCGGCAATGAGCCCCTGTCGCGCCTTTATGCCGCCGCGCTGGCCTCGGTGGGTGTCGAGAGCCGTCTGGTGGCCTCGCGCGATGCCTGCCTGCGCGGCTTTTGTGCTCTCCATGAGAGGCTTGTTGCAGCGATGAGATGATGCCGGGAGAGGGCTCCTCCCGGCATCATGCGCGGACCTATTGCGGGGACAGGGCCTTGCGCAGCCCTTCGCCATCGCATCCCTCGCTCTGACAGGCGGCGAAAGGCAGGGGCTGCACATCCTCTGCGGCCAGCGGGGTGAGGCCTCGCATCTCGTCGAGGCTCTGGGCGCGGAAGCGGAGCGTCAGGCGATAGCGACCCCCGTTGTTGCGCCAGCGCTCGAAGATCAGCGCGCCGCCGGGGGGCGGGTCGTCGGGAGCGAATTGGGTCGCGTGCCAGTGCAGGCCCAAAGCGCCGCCGATCAGCGACAGATTGCCGTCATGGCCGACAAACAGGCTGAAGGCGGGTGCATCGGTGGCGGAAAGCGCGCTCGCCACCGCGCCCAGCAGCCTGGCGGCACCGGCGCGGGCGATGGCCGCCGGGCGCGCCGTCACCGCGAACTCCTGCGCATGCAGGGCCAGCAGGCTGGTGATCTGCGCGCGGCTGGCGCGGCCCCAGCCGACCTCGCTCATCGGCTTGCCATCGGCATATTCCAGCGCCAGCGTTTCGGAAAAGCTGCCGCCCAGACCCAGCGCGCCCGCCAGTTTCACCTTGCCTTCGCCCGCGCTCAGCGTGGTGGGTTTGGCGGCGATGCAGGGGGCGGTCCTGCAGGCGAGAATGCGGTCGATCAGCGCCCATTGCGGGGCCAGACTGCGATCGAGCGCCGCAGCCCCGCCGCGCGGCAACACGCTGTTGGCCGAGGCCAAAGTCTGCTCGGGCGAGAGCAGGGTGGCGCCGCTCTCAAAGGGCTGGAACAGCGGGTCGCTTTCATCGGCGCCCTTGTGTTCAACGCTCACCGCGCAGCCGGGCAGCAGCGCCGCGACATAGACCTGCGCGGTGCGCACAGTGCGCTGATCGGTATCCGCCACGGCATGGATCGCGGGGCAACCGTTGCCCAGCAGCGGCGCATAGCTGGCCCGGTCGAAGGCGCCCAGCAGGGCCACGGCCTGTTCGCCGTGGTGGCTGAGTTCGCCCCAACCCACATCCCAAGTGGGCCATGCTGCGGGTTCCATGCCTTGCGGCAGGGCCATGGCCTTGGTTGGCGGGCGAATGCCGTGGCGCATCACCACCACCACGCGGTCGAGTGTCCAGCCCGGAGCGGCATCGGCAGCAAAGGCGGCGCTGGCTGGCATCGACAGCGCCATCAGCGCTGCCATCGAGGATTTCAGAACGCCCCGCATCAGATATGCGCCTCCAGATTGAAGAAGATGCTCCGGCCCGGCTGGCGCCAATAGAGGTTGTAGGCCGCCTGCTGTCCGCTCTGCACCGCCGACTGGGTGCCGGCATAGTCCGTCACCTGATGGCTGTTGAACAGATTGCCGACCTTGATCGAGGCGGTCACCTGATGCAGCGGGCCATAGACCTTGTCGAAATGCCAGCCCGCGGCCAGATCGGCGGAAAAGGTGGTGCCGATATGGCTGGTGGGATCGTCGATGGTGCCCGCCGCGATGGCCGTGCTGCCGTTGAGATAGCCGGCGGCCATGGCGACATTGCCATTGTCATTGCCATAGCGCGGCCCGACCCATTTGCCGATCAGCGAGCCGAAGGGGCCATGCTTGTTTTCATAGATCAGGCCGGTGGCGGCGGTCCATTTGGGGGCTTCCTCCAGCGTGGCGCCGGTGCCCTTGTAATGCGCCGAGTTCAGCGTGGCATTGCCGTAGAAGGACAGGCCATGGGCCAGCACATACTGCCCCTCGAACTCCAGACCCTTGTAGATGGCGCCGCCCGCATTGACATAGCTGCTTTCCGCCGTGCCGTTGACGATGGTGGTCTGCGGCGAGAGGAAGTTGCTGAAATCGATGTAGTAACCGTCAGCCGAGAAGCTCCAGTGCTTGCCGTGGAGCACGGTGCCGAGCTGATAGTTCCAGGTCAGTTCGGGCTTCAACTGCGTGGGGTCCTGCACCTGGAAGACGGCGATCGGCGGGGCCAGGAAGCCGCGCGCCACCTGCGCATAGGCCGACCAACCCTCGGCAAGGCGATAGTTCGCGGCGATGGAGGGCTGCCATGCATCATAAGTGATGCTGGTCAGGCCATTGGGTCCGGTCTTGTTGAGCGTGGCGTTCAGGTCACGCTTGTAATTGGTGTATTTGATGCCGGGGTTGATGGTCAGGCCCTCTACGGGATGCAGATCGACCTGCAGATAGGGCTGCCATGTCGTGCCCTTGTCTTCGTAAATATAGGAATAGGCCGTGCCGGTCTTGCCGGTGACGGGGATCGCGCCCTGCGAAATGTCGACGGTTTCGGAGAAGCGGTCGTCATGCTGGGAATCGAACCACACACCCCATTTGATGTCGGCCATCTTCGTGTTGACGGCAAAGCGCAGCGTATCGCCCCAGGTGCTGACCACCGCGTCGGTGGCCTTGCCCTTGATGTCGCTGGCGTAAGTGGCAACCTTGCTGCCGATCTTGGTCGGGCTGTAGAAGGTCACGCCATTGTCGGCGGTGTTGGTGTCGGATGCGTCGCTGGACTCGGTGTAATCGTGGATGAAGCCGTTGTGATAGACCTGATTGTCGATCTTCACCGGGCCGAGGCGCGTTTCGAGGCGAATATATTCGAAGTCGGTCTCATAACGGCTGGGCTGATAGCCGTAATAGCACATGGCGGCCTTGTTCTGACACAGGCCGTAATTGTTGCCATATTGCGCATATTCGCCCAGCGTGGCGCCTTGCGTGGTGAACTGGTTTTCGCGGTTCCAGCTCCCCAGCGCGGTCAGGCGCGTGGTCGGGCTGACGTCATAGATCGCCTTGCCGATGACATTGGTGCGCTTCTCGTTCGAGCCGGTGAGATAGCCGTCGGTCTGCTCATGCTGCCCTTCGAGGAACATGCGGAAGCCGCCGATGTCGCCGGTGTCCACGCGCCCACCGCCGGCAAAGGTGTTCCAACTGCCCGCCGTGCCATAGGCATCGACATCGAAGTGATCGAGCGGGTCTTTCGAGAGGAAGCCCACCGTGCCGCCGAAGGTCGCCTTGCCGATGGTGCTGGCGCTGCCGGGGCCGCGATCGATCTGTGCCTGCTGCAGCGCATGGGCGATGAACAGCGAAGACGTCGTGTGGTGCAGATCCTGCGAGTCACCGAAAGGAATGCCGTCGAAGGTGACGTTGTACTGGCCATCCTGAAAGCCGCGGATCGCCATGGTCTCGGCCTTGCCAATGCCGGGGCCGTTGGGGTTCTGGCTCCAGACGCTGGGCTGGAACTTGATGATGTCGTCGATGCTGGCCAGCGGGGCGATGTTGTTGGCGATAAAGCCTTCCTGAATCACCGAGGTCGGCTGCGTGACATTGAGCGGCATCGAGGATGGCGCCAGCGGCAGCGCCGTGGCGATCACCGTGATCGCGCGGGCGTCACCATCGGTTTCAGACGGCGCGCTTTGGGCCAGCGCCGGTGTGGCGACGGCAAGCAGGGATGTGGCACAGAGCAGGATCGGACAGCGCATGAGGGAACCTTCCAGAAGGGGTTGGAAGGCCGCCTAGGTGAGCGGTATGACAGAACCCCCGGCCAAAGATGACAAGCTTGCAAGGTTCGCTTTTTCTGTCGCCGTCATAGTCGATTGCGGGGCCAGGGGCTGTGCCGGAAAGCGCAATTCCACGATCATCCCCGGCGCTCCGTCAAGCAGCCGCAAGCCGCCGTCATGAAAGCGTACAATCGCCTGAGCGATCGCCAGCCCAAGCCCGCTGCCGCGTGAGGATGCTGCAACCCTGCCGCGCTCGAAGGGGCGCAACACGCGGGCGCGGTCGGCCTCGGGCAGGCCGGGGCCATCGTCGGCCAGTGTGACCACGGCCTCATCGCCTTCGCGGCGCAGGGCGAGGCGGGCCTTGGTGCCCGGTGCGGTGTGCAGCGCCACATTCTCCAGCAGATTGACGAAAAGCTGCTGGAGCAGGCTGCGATCCCCCACCACCGTGGCAGGGGCGAAAGGTCCGATGGCCAAAGCGCAATCGGCCTCCATCAGCACCGGTTCCATGGTGATGCCCACATCCTCCAGCAGTTCGGCCAGAGGGAGCGGCTCACGCGGGGCATCATGGCGCCCGGCCTTGATTTCGGAGAGGCGCAGCATGGCCTCGAAGGTGGCGATGATCGCGGTGCATTCGCGCTCGGCGGCCAGACGCATGGTGGCGAAATCTTCCGCATCCCCGGTCTCGCGCCCCAGCAGCGCGCGCAGGCGGGTGAGCGGCGTGCGCAGATCATGCGCCAGATGGCTGGCGAAATGGCGCTGGCCTTCCACCATCTCCTCCATGCGGGCGATCATGCTGT
This sequence comes from Novosphingobium sp., assembly GCF_039595395.1. Classification (NCBI taxonomy): domain Bacteria; kingdom Pseudomonadati; phylum Pseudomonadota; class Alphaproteobacteria; order Sphingomonadales; family Sphingomonadaceae; genus Novosphingobium; species Novosphingobium sp. Next base: position 125,339 of record NZ_JBCNLP010000006.1, read on the forward strand.
TGAAACTGTCGGCCTGAGCGGCGAAAATGCCCTCCATCCCCTCGACCGGGATGCGCTTGGACAGATCGCCCGCCGCAATGGCATCGGCGGTGGCGCGGGTCAGCGCCAGACGCGCGGCGATCATCCGCGCCATCGCCCGACTGGCGAAAATGCCCATCAGCGCCCCCGCCAGCGCCAGACAGGCCACCAGAGCGGGCAGCATATGCTGCACCACCTCCTTCATCTCATCGTGGTGCAACACGGTGAGATGCGCGCCATCGGGCAGGCGGATGGTGTAGGCGCGGCCATCCTTGGGCTTGGAATCGCCATCGCGATAGCTCAGCGTCACCACGCCGTCGCGCTGCAGCGGCAGGTCCACGCGGCCCACGATGCGGCGGCCCGAGGCATCATACAGCAACGCGATCTTCATCGAGGTGGAGCGCGAGGCCGCCCGCTTCACCACCCGATCCGCCACCGAAGCGGTATCCTGCGGCGCTCCGGCGGGCATCAGCTTGCCCATCTCCTTGAAGAGCGAGGCATCGAGATCGCGCGAGAATTGCAGGCTGGTCAGCGTCAGCACGATCAGCGCCGCCAGCGCCATGCCCAAGGCCACCGCCGCACCGATGCGCAGCGAGAGGCGGCCAATGCGGGGCTCACCCTCGCTCAGACGCACTGGTCACCCATCAGCATATAGCCTTCGCCGCGCCGCGTGATGATGGGATCGCAGCCCAGCTCCTGCAGGCGCCGCCGCAACCGCGAAATGTTGGTGTCGACGATGTTGGTCACCGGCTGGAAGGCATAGCTCCACACGCCTTCCAGCAGCATGGCGCGGGTGACGAGCTTGTCGGCATGGCGCATCAGGAACAGCAGCAGCGAAAATTCCACGCGGTTGAGATGCGCCTGGCTGGCCCCAAAACGCACCTTGTGATTGGCGGCGTCCAGGCTCAGGCGCCCGATGGAGAGCGTGATCGCATCGCCATGCACCTGTGCCCCGCGCCGCGTCAGCGCGGCAAGCCGGGCGTTCAACTCGTGAATATCGTAAGGCTTGGCCAGATAATCGTCGGCCCCGGCGTTGAGCCCCTCCACCTTGTCGCGCGCGCTGCCCAGAGCCGAAAGCATCAGCACCGGCGGCAGAGGCCCGCGCGCCCGCAGATGGTCGAGCAGGCCGGTGCCGGTCAGATCGGGCAGCATGCGGTCGAGGATGATCGCGTCGAAACTCCCTTGCGCAAAGGCGCCGATCGCCCCGGCTCCGGTGGCGCAATGGGTGCAGTCATGACCCAGCGTGCTCAGGCTGCCGGTCAGCTCCTGCGCGATCAGCGGGTCATCCTCGACAAGCAGCAGTTGCACTTCGGGCGGTCCTCGGGCGGGCGATGGATAATCGCCCGCCGATAGCGCCGGGATGTGACAGTTATGTTATGGCGTTTTTATGACAGCAATGTCTTCAATTTAGCGCCATCGGGTGAGCCCAGACCGGTGCAGGCATCCCAGCCCTTGGCAGCCTCGAAACCGATGTCGCCCGATTTGTTGTTGCCGCTGACGATATCGCGCAGCGCCGCAGGATCGCCGTAAAGCTGGGCATGGATCTGGCCCAGCGGCGCCTTGCGCCCGGCATTGAGCCCCGCCACGATCCCCGCCCACAAAGGCGCCACCGCGCTGGTGCCGCCGATGATCCCGGTCTGCCCATCGGTGATGATGCGATAGCCGCTGTCGGGATCGGCATCGCCCGCAACATCGGGCACGCCGCGCCCGCCGCTTTTGTCGCTGGTGGCAGGAACACCCGCCTTGGCCTGATAGTCAGGCAGGGCGAACAGTGTGCTGACGCCGCCGCCCGTGCCGCCGCCATTGCTGTTCCACACGGTTTCATCGCTGATCGTATCCGTCGATGCGGTGATCTTTGTGCCCCCACAGCCCAGCACAAAGGGATCGGAGGCGGGGTAATCGACATGGGCCTTGCCATCACTCACCCCATCGGTGGCGAGGCCATCGCCCGATGCGGCGCAGACCGTCACGCCCAGTTGCGCGGCATCCTTGAAGGCCTGTCCCATCGCCGCGATGGCCTGCTGGGTCCAGCCGCTCTCCGCCGAGCCCCAACTGATGGACAGCACGCTGGGCCCGTTGTCCTGATCGTGCACCGCCTGTGTGATGGCATCGACAAAACCCTGATCGGTGTTGGGCGCGAAATAGACCGCGAGCTTCGCCCCCGGCGCCACCCCGCCCGCCACCTGAATATCGAGCGCCACCTCGCCATTGGCGCCGCTGCTGTCGGAAGGATCGTTGCTTGCCCCATCCACGCCCACCGCCACGATGGGCGGGACCGCCAGCGCCATGGCCTTGAAAGCGGCCTGATTGTCCGCGTCAGTATAGCCGCCGCCCAGCTCGATGATGCCGATGCACTGGCCCGAGGCGTCCACCCCGCTGAAGCCATAAAGCCCGGCCACATCCGTCGGTAAAAAGCCAGCAGGCGGCGTCGGCCCCTTGTGTGGTACGAACTTGGGCGTGGCGATGGGCCGCGTGTCGAGGCCCAGCACAGCGGTGATGCGGTCGGCCAGATGGGAGGGCACATGCAGCGCGCCATGGCGGCCCCGGCAGGTCTGGCCATGGCCTTCATAGTGGTGAAGCTGCGTCCCAAAGGCCTGCTCCACGGCGGAGGCGGGGCCGGTCAGGCGGATCAGGCGGCGTTCGGGGCAGCATTCGGCCACGGTCAGACCCTGGGCTTTCGCGAAAGCTTCGATCGCGGCGATATCATCGGCATGTTCGGTGCTGCGCGCGGCATGCAGGGCGGCGCGGTCGGTGGCGCCCTCCGTCGCCTTGTCGGCGGGGCGGAGATAGAGGCTGACGGCGATGGGCTCATCAGCGGGCACGCGCCCGGTGGCGCGCATATCCCTGGGCGCATCGCGATGGCTTCCGGCGAGGGGCTGGGTCTGCTCGGCCATGGTTTTCCTCCTGATTCGATGCAGCGAAGAGTCGTGGTCCTCCGGCCATGTCCCTTAAGTTTGAAAGGGATAGGCGGAGCATCGGTCGATGGCGCAACCTGCCTTGCCCGCCGGGAAAACCCAACCGGGATCAGCCCTGCACAGGGTGAAACGCCTCAGCGCAAAGCCCGGATGAGGGCAGGCGGCCCTGCCGACCGGCGCGCGATCACGCGACTCCGAGTCGTCAGGGCTCCTTGTCCCGCATCACCGCCCTGTAGGACAGCCTCGTTCAGGCCCGCGCCGCCTTCAGGAGTTCCTCGGCCAGGCGCGCGACATCCTCACGCGCGGTGCGCCAGGAGGACAGGCTGAGGCGAAAGGCCGGGCGCCCCTGCCAGACCGTGTTGCCGAACCAGCCTGCGCCCGTGGCCAGCACCGTTTCGCGTACGCGGGCCGTCTCGGCATCGCTGCCGCAGCGCACCAGCACCTGATTGAGCACCACCCGGTTCAGCACCTCCAGCCCGCCTGCGCGTAACTGGTCAGCCAGCCATGATGCCTGATCGCAATGCTGATCGACCAGCGCGGCCACACCCTCGCGGCCCAGGGTGCGCAGCGCCGCCCAGATCGGAATGCCGCGCGCACGGCGCGAAAATTCCAGAGTCAGGTTCTTTTGTGCGTCCCTTGCGCTGGTGGCATAGACCGCATCGGCATTCATCGCCTGAGCCAGCGCATCGGCATCGCGGCAGATGGTGACGGCGCCGTCATAGGGCGTGTTCAGCCATTTATGGCCATCGGTGGTCCAACTGTCGGCCTCTTCCACGCCGCTGGTCAGCGCATGGCGCGAGGAGGCGCGGGCCCACAGGCCAAAGGCGCCATCGACATGCACCCAGGCGCCTGCCTTGCGCGCCGCGGCAATCAGCGGGACGAAGGGATCGAATTCGCCGGTGTTCACCTCACCCGCCTGCAGGCATAGAATGGTGCGATCATCGAGCGGTGGCAGGCGGTCGGGATCGATCCGGCCCTGCGCATCGACCGGCGCGACGATCAGCCGCGCCATGCCGAAGCCCAGCAGGCGCAGCGCCTTTTTCACCGTGATATGCACCGTTTCGGAGATCACAACCTTGATCTCGGGCGCGCCGATCAGCCCGTCGCGGTCGAAATCCCAGCCCGCCCGCGCCAGCAGCGACCGTCGCGCCGCGGACAGGGCGCTGAGCGTGCAGGCCGTGGCACTGGTGCCAAAGCCCACGGCGCTTTCGCGCGGCAGGTCAAGGATGTCGAGCAGCCAGCCCGCCGCGATTTTCTCGACCGTCGCGGCGACAGGCGAATTGTCGAAGGAGGAGGCGCATTGGTCCCAGGCCAGCATCAGCCGCTCGGCCGCAGCGGCGGAGGGCAGCGCTGCGCCGATGACAAAACCGAAATAGCGTGGCCCGTTGGAGGCCGTGGTCGCTGGCGAGCCGTAGATGTCGAGCAGGCGGAGCGTTTCCTCCGCATCGCGCCCTTGGGCGGGCAGATCTTCGGCAAAGGCGCCAAGGCCCGCCAGAGCGGCGGCATCGGGATAGGGCGGGCGCTGGTCGATGCCCTCCAGATAGGTTTGAGCGAGCGCGTCCGCCTGCGCGATCAGGGCGCGTTCCGATGCGATCCGGGTCATAGGGGCTCCAGCCAGAGGATGATTCGTGTTTTAATATGAAACCATGAGGCGTTTCAGGCAAGCGGCTCTGCTGTGTCGAGCGCCACCACCAGCGTATCCTCGGCCCGCAGCAGGCGGCCGTCATGGGCATGCAGCTCAAGGCGGCGGACCGGCTGGCGATCGGCGCGGTCGATCAGCCGGACATGCTTTTCGCTGGAATCGAAGAAGAAATCCTCACCCCACTGGCGCAGGGCGACGATCACCGGGAACAGGCCTCTGCCTTTTTCGGTCAGCACATAGTCCTGATAGGCACTGCCGTCGGAGGCGGGCACGGTCTCCATGATGCCGCGCTCGATCAGCGTGCGCAGGCGGGCGGAGAGCATGTTCTTGGCGATGCCGAGGCTGGCGAGAAAATCGCTGAAGCGGCTCACACCATCGAGGGCATCGCGCACGATCATCAGCGACCACCAATCGCCAACCGCATCAATCGAGCGCCCAACCGGGCATGGCGATGCCGCCAGACTGCGCCGTTTGGCCATGATCACATTCTCCTTCGGCAGATCGGCGGATGGCATCATCCGCATAATCTGGTTGCAAGATAGAACAAGAAAGTTAGATGTCAATTTGTTGCAATTTGAAACAAGATTCGCACCGACTCCCAGCCCTGTGCGCAATCCAAAGGAGATGGCAATGCCCAACCCTGTTCAGGAATTCCTCGCCCGCCTTGCTGCGGGCGATCTGCCCGCTGCCCTCGATCTCGTGGCGCCGGATGCGGTTTTCGCGCCCGAAGGGCCTGCCGACCTCCCCATCTATGGCCATTTCGCGGGCAGAGAGGGCGCCGCGCGCCTGTTCCGCACGCTGGGCGACCTGTTCGACACTGAAAGCTTCGAAATCTTCACATGGGCCGAAACAGGCGACACGGTCTTCGCCCATGGCGCCATGCGCCACCGCGTGCGGCAATCGGGCGCCACCGTGGAAAGTGGCTTCGCGCTGGTGGTGACCCTTGCCGCGGGCAAGATCGCCCATTGGCGCATTTTTGAGAACACCGCCGCCTTTCAGGCCGCGCTGGGCTAACGCCATGCGCGCACCCCTGTCTCGCGGCGTGACGCTGCTCTTTGCCGTGGCCTGCGGGCTGGCGGTGGCGAATGCCTATTACGCCCAGCCGCTGCTCGACACGATGGCCGCGCAATTCGGCATCTCCCGCGCGGCCATCGGGCTGGTCATCACCATCACCCAGATCGGCTATGGCCTGGGGCTGCTGCTGCTGGTGCCCTTGGGCGACAGGCTGAACCGGCGGCGGCTGATCCTGGGCCAGTCGCTGCTGTCCATCGTCGCGCTGCTGGGCGTGGCGCTGGCGCCCAATGGCATGGTGCTGTTGATCGCCATGGGCTGTGTCGGCCTGCTGGCGGTGGTGACGCAGATTCTGGTGGCCTATGCCGCCACGCTCGCCCGCCCCGAGGAAAGCGGCGCGGTGGTCGGCACGGTCACCAGCGGCATCATCATCGGCATTCTGCTGGCGCGCACCGTTTCGGGCACATTGGCGGATCTGTTTGGCTGGCGTTCGGTCTATCTCGCCTCGGCGGCGGCGACGCTGATGGTGGTGATCGCGCTGGCCCGCGTGCTCCCATCCGGTGAGGCGCGCGGTTCTGCCATCCCCTATCCCCGTCTGATCGCCTCGCTGTTCACCCTGCTGCGCGAGGAGCCGCTGCTGCGCCGCCGGGCCTTTCTCGCCTTGCTGATCTTCGCGGCCATGACCCTGCTCTGGACCCCCATGGTGCTGCCGCTGAGCGCCCCCCCTTTTTCGCTCTCGCACACGCAGGTCGGGCTGTTCGGGCTGGCCGGGGCGATGGGCGCGGTGGGGGCATCGAGCGCGGGCAGGCTCGCCGACCGGGGCCATGCGCAGAAGGTGACCGGCGCGGCGTTGCTGACCATGCTGCTGTCGTGGCTGGCGGTGGCATTGCTGCCGGTCTCGCTATGGGGGCTGATTGTCGGCGTCATCACCATGGATTTCGGGCTTCAGGCCGCCCATGTCGCCAATCAGAGCCTCATCTATCGCCTGAGGCCAGAGGCGCGCAGCCGCCTGGCCGCCGCCTATATGATCTTCTATTCGATCGGCTCGGCCATGGGGTCGATGCTCTCGACCATCCTCTATGCGGGCTTTGGCTGGAGCGGCGTTTGCACGGCAGGGGCGCTTGTCAGCACCCTCGCGCTGGCCTTTTGGTGGGCCACCCGGCACGATGGGTAAAGCGCCCCGTCACGCGATATGCGAGAGCACGAAATCGACCCGCTCCGCAACCGATGCGAGCGGCAGCCGGATCAGCTCATAGCCCAGTTCGGCATAGACCTCGGTCATCGCGCGACAGGTGGCCTCGGCCTCTTCGGGTGACTGTTTGCGCTCGGCATCCTGCTGGAAGATGGCGGGGCAGTGCGGGGCGAGGAACACTTGTCTGGCATAGCGCAGGCTTTCCGCCGCCCGCATCGCCGCGCTGGGGACAGGCAGGCCGCAAAGGCGCAGATAGCCGACCACATCGGGAATGCCGCGATCGAACAGGACAGGGCCAGGGATGGCGGCAGCCTCGCGCCATGACCGCATGTCCGATGCGAGCATCAGCCCGGCAAAGGCTTCGCGATCGGCCCAGGGCAAGGCTGTGCCGCCGAGGCTCACTTGATCGCGGATGATGGCGCGCCCTGCTTCGGGCCTATGCGGTATGCCCCTTGCGGCCAGCGCCTCGATCAGCGTGCTTTTGCCGGAGCCGGGCCCGCCTGTGATGATGTGAAAGCGTTCCGTCATAAGGCTGTTTTTCCAGACCTGTCCCGCCGTGGTCAATGTCCGCCAGCGGGATGGGGAAGTTGGGCTTTGCGCCTATCAATCCATATTCTCTAGTAAATTGATTGGGTTTAACTAGAATAGGGTCCATCCCTCTGCGAGGTTCCATCGGCATGACCCCCGACTATCTCTGGTACATTCCCAATCAGGCGATCGCCGGCCATCGCGGCGATACCGTCAGCGCGGACCATAACAGCCTGGACACGCTGACCCGGCAGGCATGGGCGCTGGAACGCCATGGCTGGACGGGCGCCCTGCTGGGGGCGGGTTGGGGGCGGCCCGATACCTTCACCGTCGCCACCGCGCTGGCCGCCCGCACCACCAGTTTCGAGCCGCTGATCGCCATCCGCCCCGGCTATTGGCGCCCGGCCAATTTCGCTGCGGCGGCGGCCACGCTCGATCATCTGAGCGAGGGCCGGGTGCGGGTCAACATCGTCTCGGGGCAGGATGATCTGGCGGCCTATGGCGACAGTGAGGGCGATCAGGCCCAGCGCTATGCCCGCACCAAGGAGTTCATGCGGCTGGTCCGCCGCCTGTGGAGCGAGGAGCATGTGACCCATGACGGGGAGCATTTTCACGTCACCGGCTCGACGGTTTTGCCGCGTATCGAAACCCGTCAGGGCCGCCCGCACCCACCGCTCTATTTCGGAGGCGCCTCGCCCGCCGCCGAGCGGGTCGCCGCGACCGAGGCCGATGTCCAGCTCTTCTGGGGCGAGCCGCTGGCGGACATTGCGGAACGCATCGACCGCCTCAAAACCCTGAGCGCCACGCTGGACCGCGATCTGCCGCCTTTGCGCTTTGGCCTGCGGATCACCACGCTGGTGCGCGACACCACCGAGCAGGCCTGGGCCGCCGCCGAGGCCAGGGTGGCGCAGATGGCGCGCGAGGCCGGGGAGGATCAGGATCATCGCCGCTTTGCCGCGGTCGGCCAACAGCGGCTGCTCGGGCTGCAGCAGCGCGGCGAGGTGCTGGACGACAATCTCTACACCACGCCCGGCAAGTTTGGCGGCGGCGGCGCGGCGACGACCTGGCTGGTGGGGTCGGCGCAGGATGTGGCGCGCTCGCTGCTCAACTATCAGGCTCTGGGCATCAGCCATTTCGTGCTGTCCGACACGCCCTATCTGCAGGAGATCGAACGGCAGGGGCAAAGCTTGCTGCCCCTGCTGCGACAGGCCAGTCTGGTCCTGTTCTAGGCGCGCGGATGCCCCTAACCTCGGCCCATATTTGCAGAGTTCAATTGTCTGGAGATCAATATCCCATAAAAGCGATGGGATATGACTTCTTCCACCTTCTTCCCCCGCATTCTCGCCTCGGCGACGGTCGTTCTGGCGCTGGCCGTCAGCGCTGGCGTGTGGCTGCAGCCCTTGCGCGCCGCCACCCCGGCCCCAGCCAGCATCCAGCAGACCATGCTGACCAAAATCGATCCGGCCTCCGACGCGCTCTGGGCCTCGGTCGGTACGGTCGAGACCGCGCAAGGCACCACCCATCGCGCGCCGCGCAGCGCGGCAGGCTGGCAAAAGGTGAGTGCTCTGGCCGAGACGCTGGTGGCGGGGGCACGCCATCTGCAGCGGCCGGGCCTGCCGGTGGGCGCCACCGCCCATAGCCGTCTGGCCGACGCCGACACCCCCGGCACCCGCACCGCGCCCCAGATCGCCGCCGACATTCGCGCCGACCCGGCCCGCTTCGCCCGCCATGCCAGAGCGCTGGAAGAGGCCGCGCTCTCCGCGCGCGCCGCCGCGCGGGCCCGCAATGCCGAAGGGCTGATCGCGGCGGGCGCGGCCATCGATGCCGCCTGCGAGGCCTGCCACGCGGCCTATTGGTATCCGCGCACGCCTCCGCTGGCCCTGCCCGATCCCGACCATTTCGGCGCCTCGGCGCGCCATCCCTGACCTGCCTGACCAAGGAGACATTCCATGAAACTCGCCTCTCTCGCGGCCTTGCCGCTAACCTTGCTGGCCGCCGCCCCGGCGCTGGCCCACCATTCCTTCTCCGCCGAATTTGACGGCAAGAAGCCGGTGCGGCTGGTCGGCAAGATCTCCAGGATCGAATGGACGAACCCGCATTCCTACTTCTACCTCGATGTGACCGGCCGCGACGGCAAGACCGCCACCTGGGCCTGCGAAAGCGGCGGCCCCGGCGCCCTGTCGCGTCGCGGCTGGAAGAAGGGCGATGTGAAGATCGGCGATACGCTGATCGTCGACGGCTATCTGGCCAAGGATGGCGCCAGACTGATCGACGCGCGCCGCCTGAAGCTGCCGGACGGGCGCCAGATCTATGGCGGCACCCCCGGCGACGGCGGCCCCGGCGACAATGCGAACGGCTGATCCATGACCCTGCTTGTCGACTTCTGCCAATGGCTGAACGATCTGCCGCCATCGCAGACGCTGGCCCAATCCGAATGGGCCTTTCCCATCGTCGAAAGCGTGCATGTGCTGGCGCTGGGGCTGGTGGCGGGCACGGTGGCGCTGGTCGATCTGCGGGTGCTCGGGCTGGCGCTGGGCGAAATCCGCCTGACCGCCATCGCCCGGCGCCTGCTGCCGCTGACATGGGGCGGCTTTGCGGTGATGGCGCTGTCGGGCGGGGCGCTCTTTGCCTCCGAAGCGGTCAAGCTGTCGCATAATCCGCTGTTCCAGCTCAAGCTGGTGCTGCTGCTGCTGGCCGGTCTCAACGCCTGGATCTTCCATGCCACCGTCTATCGCCGGGTTGCGGTCTGGGAGCAGGCGGCGGTCGCCCCGGCTCAGGCGCGTGTTGCGGCGATCACCTCGCTGGCGACATGGACCGCCATCATCATCGCCGGGCGCTTCATCGCCTATGTGCATTGAGGGATACCCACGTGCTTGAGAACCTATTCCGCTGGCTGGGCGCGACGCCGGTGGGGCTTTACATGCGCGATTCCGACTGGGGCTTCGCCTCGGTCGAGACGGTTCATCTGCTGGGGCTGACGGCTCTGGGCGGCGTGGTGGTGGTGGCCAATCTGGCGGGCGCGGGGGTGATCCTGCGCCAGTCCAGCCCGGCGGCGGTGCAGCGCGGGCTGCGCGGCTTTGGCGCGGGGGCGCTGGTGGCGCTGATCGTTTCGGGCGTGCTGCTCGTCTCCTCCAAGCCCATCCGCTATTATCTGGACGGCACCTTCCGCATCAAGATGCTGCTGCTGGTGCTGGCCATCGCCTCCTCCATCGCCCTTTACCGCGCCTTTTCCGCAAGTGCCGAGACGCCTTCACCGGCGCTGCGCGGCGCCGCGCTCATCTCGCTGGCGCTGTGGCTGTCGGTGGGGGTGGCCGGGCGCATCATCGGCTTTCTGTGACATTTCGAAAGGGGGATTTCCGAAGCTATGAAACATCTTCTCCTGCTGGCGCTGGCCGGTTCCGCTCTTGCCACCCCGGCCATGGCGCAGGGCGACGGCGGGCGTGAACACGTCCAGCTTGCCGCCGCCGATGCCGCCGCGCGCGATCCGCATCGCCCGGTGCCGCGCGATCAGGCGGGGCATCCCGACCTCACCGGTTTCTGGAAGCCGATCCGCGACAAGACCAAGCCGGGCGGCAACATCGGCAAGGATCTGCCCGGCTTCAAGCTGCCGCTCACGCCCGAGGGCGAGGCCGCCTTGCAGCACAATCTCACCAAGACCATCGATCCGGAGGCGCTCTGCGTGCTGGGCGGCATTCCCCGCCACGATGCCTCCGGCCTGCCGTTCGAGGTGCTGCAGACGCCGGCGCGGCTCGCCTTTCTCTACCTCTATTCCACCCATCGCTTCATCCCGACCGATGGTCGCCAGCGCGAGCCTGTCGAGGATCTGGAGCCGCGCTTCTTCGGCAATCCCGTCGGCACCTGGGAGGGGGACACGCTGGTCATCGATTCCATCGGCTTCAAGGGCGAGAAGATCTGGATCGATGAAAACGGCAATCCGGCCAGCGACAGGATGCACACCGTCGAGAAATGGACCCGGCCCGATGCCGACCATATCCATCTGGAACTGACCGTCGACGATCCCAAATTCTACACCCATCCCTTCCCCTTCAGCCGCACCTGGGTGCTGGGCGCGCCGGGCGAGGGGCTGAGCGAATATTCCTGCGCGGAGAACAACATCGACGCCGCCCATATCGGGCCGGGGCCGGGCGGGGTGGGTGCCGATGGCAATCGTGGATCGGACATTCCCGACAAGCTGCCCGACAACCCTCCGGGGCCGGAGTTCTATGACCAGCAGGCCGGGAAGGGCGGCAAGAAGTGAGCAAAACGGGAAGGGCGGTGATGATCCGCCCTCCCCGATCAGCATGGCGTCAGAGCGCATGTTCAGCGCGGCACCGGCCCATTTCCCCACCCGGACACCCAACGGTAGTATTCTATGGGTGGCCGGGTGGGGGGAGTGGGCCGGTGCAGCAAATCCGGCCTCGCCGGATTTCCAAACAGACTCTCAGGGCTTGCGCGCGGCCTTGGCCAGCAGCTCCTCGACCGTATAGGGGCGGCCATTGGCGACCACCTGCCTCACCCGGATGGTGGCCGCGATATCCTTGCGCGGATCGCCCTCGACCAGCACAATATCGGCCAGCTTGCCCGGCTCCAGCATTCCGGCGTCGAGGTTCAGCGCCTTTGCGGCATTGACGGTGGCGGTCTGCAAGGCCTGAAACGGGGTGAAGCCGCCATCGACATAAGAGGCGATCTCCGCATGCAGATTGGGCGCGATCATCGTATCCGTGCCCGCCACCACCAGCGTTCCGGCATCATACAGCGCCTTCAGCGTGGCCAGTTGCCCCTTTTGCGCCAGGGTCAATGCGGCGGGTAGCGCTTCGCCTTCGGTGACGGTTTTCTGCGCCCATGCGGGGTAGAAGGTCAGGCGCGGGTCCTTGCGCTCTTCGGGATGGCGCTCGAGAAAATTGTTGAGTGCGCCGAAGTTGGTCGGGGTCAGCGTGCGCCCGCTGCGGCCGAAAAGCTGGATCACATCCTCGTAACCGCGCCCCTGCGGGCCCTGCTTGGGTGAGAAGCCCCGGCGGCTGGTGGCGCCCAGATGCTCGGTGTTGTCGACGCCGGTGTAGGCGGCGGGGAAGATTTCATGCGTGGCCACCGGCACGCCCATCTCATGCGCGGCCTCGACCAGTCGGCGCTGCTGCAGATCGGGCATGCGGACATAGCTCTTGACCAGATCGTAATGCAGCGCCCGCGCGCGATCCAGCTCACGCTCCAGATGCGCCGGGCCGCTGACCGCCACGCCCATGCGATAGAACACCCGCCGCCATTCCAGCAGCGGTCCGGTGGTGTAGATGCGCGGGCCGATGCGCACGCCCGCCTCGCTGGCCTCGCGGTCTTCCACGCCGTCATAGGGCTGGTTGCCCGGATCGCGCACCGTGGTGATGCCATAGGACAGCCAGGCCAGATGCAGATTGGCGCCGAAATCCTTCTGCGAATGGGCGTGATGATCGACTAGCCCCGGAATGGCGGTGAGGCCCGGCGCCTCGATCACCTTCTCGGCCCCGGCATAGGATGCGGCATCATGGTTCTGCACCGCGGTGATGCGGTTGCCCTCGATCACGATGTCCTTGTCGGTCTGGGTCACGTCATGCACGGCATCGACCAGCTTGCCGACATGGATCACGATCTTGCCAGCCGGCTTGTCCAGCCGATAGGTGAAGTCCAGCGGCACCTCGCGGGTCGCCCCGGTGCCGACATTGACGATCTTGAGCTTGTCGGCCGCCTGATAAAGCAGGCTTTGGGAATCCCCGCTCCAGCTCGGATAGTATGAGATTTCAGCGCTGTAGCTGCGTGGCGGGCCCAGACGGCTGGCATCGCCCGCCACCGGCCAGACCTTCAGCAGCCCATCCTGAATGGCCGCCATTTTCTGCCCGTCAGGCGACCACACCGGCCCGCCGCCGCCGCGCGTGTCGAGCGAGGCGATGGGGTCGGCGTCGCGCCAGAAGGGTTTTCCTTTCCCGTCCGATGGCACGACCCAGATCTGGTTGCGCCCTTCGCGGAAGCTGGCGGAGAACGCCTTGGAGAGCGCGACCGCCACATAGCGGCCATCGCCGCTCCATGTCGGCTTGCCCGGCTGGGGCAGCGAGGGCTGCAGCCGCGTGACCACGCCGCTGGCCACATCCACCACCTCCAGCCCGGCGACGCCCCAGCGGCCATCGGTGCTCAGGAAAGCGATCTTGGTGCCATCGGGCGACCATGCCGAACCCAGCGGCTGATCGGTGATGTTGGTGAGCTGCCGGTCCTTGCCGCTGGCCAGATCGCGGACCCAGATCTGCACCAGACCGCCGCCCTTGTCCGACGTATAGGCCAGAGATTTGCCATCGGGCGACCATGCGGCATCGGCCTCCAGTGCGGCATCATGCGTCAGTTGCTCGGGCTTGCCGCCTTGCGAGGACACCACCCACAGATCACCCAGCGCGGCAAAGGCGATCCTCTGGCCATCGGGCGAGAGGACTGGATGGTCGATCCCCAGCACGCGGCGCGGCTGCGTCGAGGTGAAATCGCGTTTGGCGCGGATGTACTCGGGCTTCGTCGCCTCCAGACGGGCGGAGAAGGGCACGGTGGTCACCGTCGCGCCCTTGCGGCGGCGGATCAGCCCGTCCGAGATGTAATAGGCGCTGCCGCCCTGCCAACTGACGTGGAAAGGAAAGACATTCTCCTTGCCGCTGACCGCCTTGCCGTCGATCTCCAGATGGCTGCCCGTGCTATCGAGCGAGACATAGGCCAGCTCGCCCTTGGGGCCATAGGAGGGCGCGTCGTAATGGGCGCCGGTGGGGGCGGGGCGCAAGGGTGCGGCTTCGCCGCCCGAGGCCGCGACGGTGAAGATGCCGTTCTGCGCCCCTGCCGTGCCGGAAAACACGATGGTCTGGCCGTCAGCGCTCCATGTGGGGGCGCGGTCCTCGCGCGGGCCCTTGGTGATCTGGTGTGTGGCGCCGCTGGCGACATCCACCGCCCAGATGTCATAGCTGCCGTCGCGGTCGGAGGCGAAGGCGACGGTCTTCCCATCGGGCGACCAGGCCGGGTCGCGGTCGTCATCCTCGCCATGGGTGAGCTGGCGCGCATCGCTGCCATCGGGGCGCACGGTCCACAGATCGTAGTCGCCGTCGCGATAGGCGTAATAGGCCAGGCGCGAGCCATCGGGCGACCAGACGGGCAGATGGGCATCGTTGAAATAGTCGGTGATGCGTCTGGCCTCGCCGCCTTTGGCCGGGACGACCCACAGGCTGCCCTGCAGGTCGAAGGCCAGCCATTGCCCATCGGGGGAGACGGAGACGGAATAGGAGGTGCCCGCATGCACATCGAAGGCCTGCGTCTTGCCGACGCCGGGCGGCGACGGATTGGCGGGAGCGGCATGCGCGGCAAGGGGGGCAAAAGGGGCGGGAGCAAGGATGGTGCCCAGCGCCAGAGCCCATGTCGATACGGCGCGGATAGGTCCCATTCCAGCCTGTGTGCCCTTGCCAGCCTTCATACTCTTGTCTCCGGGAATAGGATGCGTGTGGTGGGGTAGACGAACGAGGGGCATTTTCCCCCCGGTCCGATCAGAAGGTGAAAGCAACTTTTGCATAATAAAATCCGCCGCTCACCCCATAGGGCGAATAGGTGTTGTACTGGCTGAAGCCGCTGCCCTGCAGCGAGACGGGCAGCCTGTTGGGATAGATGTTGAACAGATTGTTGGCGCCCACCGTCAGCTTGATGCCGCTGGTCAGGGGATAGCTGACATCCAGATCGACGATGACCTTGGGGTCGATCGAGGCATCGAGCCCCGTGGCGCTGGCGTTGACCTGTGTGACCGAGCCATAGCGCGTGGCGCGCAGGTTCAGCGCGGCGGGGCCTTTTTCCCATGCGACATTGGCGATGAACTTGTTGCGCGGCGTGCCCAGCGTGAAATCGCCCTGCCGGTCGCGTCCGATCAGCACCAGTCCGGATGCCGCCAGCACGGCGGGCGCGGCATCGACGCGGGTGAAGACCGTCTTGTTGAAATTGGCCGAAAGGCTGAGGTTAGCGGTGCCAAGATTGCCCAGACCGGCCTTGTAGGTGCTGACGATATCGAGCCCGCGCGTGCGCGTGTCGGTCGCGTTGGAGAAATAGAAGCCCCCCGCCGAGGAGGTGATCCCGGCCGCCTGCAACACGCTGATCACCGTGCTGCCCTGCAGGGTGGAGGAGAGCAGGATGCGGTCCTTGATGCGGATCTGATAGGCGTCTACCGTCAGGTTGAAACGCGGCAGGGCGTTGAACACAAAGCCTAGCGAGTAATTGACTGAGCGCTCCGGCTTGAGCGGTCTGGCGCCTAGCGCGATCCCCGCCGGTGAATCCACCGGAAGGGCCGAAACGGGTAGCAATTGCCCGCCGACATTGATCGTGCTGGCCGAGGAATAATGCTCCTGCTGCAGGGTCGGCGCGCGAAAACCGGTGCTGGCGGTGCCGCGCAGGGCCAGGCCGCGCACCGGCTCCACCCGCAGCGAGGCCTTGCCGGTGTTGGTGGTGCCAAAGTCCGAATAGTCCTCATGGCGGCCCGCCAAAGCGACCTCGATGCCCCGGGCCAGCGTCTGCTCGGCGTTGACATAGGCGCTCCACGCATGACGGCGCCACAGGCCTGCCGAGCCGGGCGAGAAGCCGGTCACCCCCTGCGATCCGCTGGTGCGCAGCACGCCCGCCTGCGCGCCGCTGGTCGATCGGTAGCTGCCGTCGATGTAGGAGGCCGGTTCGCCCGCCTCGATGCCATAGGTGCTTTCGCGATATTCGCCGCCGACTGCCAGCGACAGCGGCTGGGCCGGGGCCCAGTGGATGTCCTTCTGCACATCCAGATTGGTGGTCCATTCGGTGGACTTCACCCGGCCGATGTAGAAATTGGTCGGGCTGGCCGGCCCCAGCGAGGCATTGAGCGCGGTGCTTTCGGTGTAGGACACCCGATCCTCGCCATAGGTGGTGGAGAGGTCGAAGCGAAAGCCGGTCTTGCCGGTGCTCTTCACGCCCAGCGCAAACTGGCCGTCATGGTCATAGACATGCAGGTGAGGGCTGTAGCCATTGGGAAAGACGTCGGGAATGTTGTTGGCCGCATCGGGCACGCGATAGGTGAGGAAGGCGTCATTGTGGCGATGGCTGAAGGTGCCGAAGCTGTAGACCTGCACCGCCCCCAGCGGCACGGTGAGGTCATAGCCCAGATTGAAGCCTTCGCTGGCCGGTTGGCCGCCCTTGTTGACGTTGCGATCGACGCTGGCTTCACGCGGGTCCGGGGTGCCGGTGGTGGCGGTGGAGAGTTGCCCGACGCGGGCGTAGAACTGGCTGGGGTTGGGGGCCGAGCGGATCGTGCGATCCTGCAGCCAGCTCTCGCCCGAGAGATGCACGCGCGCCTCGCCCAGCGCGAAACCCTTGTCGAAGGACCAGCGGCCCGTGGTGCCGCCGCCATCCTTCGTCGTGCCGCCCAGCAGCGAGCCGGTTCCCGATGTGTCGTCCTTCAGGATGATGTTGATGACCCCCGCGATCGCATCGGAGCCATATTGCGCCGAGGCGCCGTCGCGCAGCACCTCGATCCGGGCGATGCTGTTGGCGGGGATCAGATCGAGGTCGGCGGGTGACTGGCCGTTCTGGGTGGAGCCGTTGATGAACAGCGTTGCCGTGTTGTGGCGCCGCTTGCCGTTCACCAGAATGAGCACCTGATCGCCCGCCAGTCCGCGCAGCGACAGCGTCTTGACCGCGAAGCTGGCGCCCGACCCGCTGTTCGAGACATTGATCGAGGGGACCAGCGTGCCCAGCAGGTCGCGCACCGATTGCTTGCCGCTGGTTTGCAGATCCTTGGCGGAGAGCACATCAATGGGCGCAAGGCTTTCGGTGACGGTGCGTGCGCTCTGCCGCGTTCCGGTGACGATGATGGCGGTGCCGTCGCCGTCCGTCTCGGCATTGGCGGGGGCCGGTTCGGCGGCGCGGGCCGGGTTTGCAGTCAGCATCAGCGCCGCGCCGCACAGGAAAAGGGCGCGAGGGCGCCCGAAAGGCTTGTCCATGATTGTCCCCCATTGACGGTTGCGCCGCCGCTTTTTGAGCCTGGCGGAGCAGCAGGAGGGGCGATTAGTAATTCCTACTTAAAAACTAGGAATAAAGTTTTTCGATGCGGGAGGCAATGTGGGTTTTCAGGGGCTTGGCCGTTCCAGCCCATAGGAGGCAGGCGCGACAGGATGGCGGTTGAGGAAAGCCCCGAGAAACAGCGGTTTTGGCCGCATGCTTCGGTCAGTCGAGGGGTTGCGAAGAATAGGGCGTTGAGTGGGCGAAATAAATTCTTTGGTGATCAGGATGTTTTGGTAAGTTCATGGAAATGAAGAGGTATTTTTGAGAATTTGGATGCCATGCCTTCATCTTGAAGATTGCTGATAAGCAGTCATGAAAAGCTCAATTGAAATGGGGTGGTCCCGGTCATCTATCTGACGGCCCGCATGCAAGGCGGAAAGCCCCGCCTGCGCTGCTGTTCAGGAGCGATCGCTATGCCCATATCCTTCATCGGCCCCGCTGCCGCAGATGATCATGCCCTTTCCATCCGCGCCGGGTTCTATGAGAACCATGGCTTCGACCGCATCCTGATCGAACCCGATGGTGCATTGCTGCCCATTGGTACGGGGCATCTTCGGGCGGAGAAGGCCTCCGCGCCAGACCATGTTGAGCGCATCGACTCCAATGAAGCGTCCGCCGCCGATCTCCTGCTGGTGCCGCCGGGGCCACTGAAACAGGTGACTCAGGCCGTTCGCGCGGCGCGGCGGACCGCGGCGCATCAGGGGCGCTATCCGGGATTTCTGATCGCCGTGGCCCCCGTTCTGGGAGCAACCCCGGCGGCGGCCCGGCAGCGTGCCGCAGGTTTGACCATGCACCACGACGCCATTCCCCTGATCGGCACGCCCGAGCAGATCGCCCGCGCCCTGATGGATTTCTATGACATCGGCATCGAACACATCCTGCTGCGCGGCGCGCATCCGGAGCAGGATGCTGTGGAGTTTGGCCGCGACCTCATCCCGCTGATGCGCCGCAAGGTGGCGCAGCGCGATGGCATGTTGGCGATGCTGGCGGGGTGAGGTGATCCACAGCCCAAGGCGGCTGGCGCAGGTTCGACCCGGCCAGCCACCGTGGTTCAGCTCATTCCTGAGCAGCCAGCTTGTCCAGATCGCGGCGCACCATGGCCGAGCCCGCGTCGCCCTTGGTGAAGTTGACCAGCGTGGCGCCGGTGCGCTCGATGTTGCGCTGGGCGGCCTCGATGATCGGCTTGTCCTCGGTGAGGAAGGCGCGGTTGATCACGCCGACCAGATGCTGGGTTAGCTCGTCATTGTCGAGGTCGAAGTCGCGGGCCGAGATCCAGTAATAATGGGTGGAATTTTCGGTCTCGGGCGTCAGGATGTGGGCGGCGGGGGTGCGGATGCCGGTTTCACGCGCCGCGCCCGGCGCCATGATGCCCAGATCCAGCAGCAGATTGCTGGCGGGCAGCCACTTCATGTCGAGATATTTGTCCACCCGCTCGGTCTGGGTCCAGGCGCGCTTGTGCAGGGCGCTGGGCGGCAGATCGGGCCAGATGGCGTTGACCGAGACGCTGTTGCCCTCGCGCAGCACGGTGACCTGCTGCACCTCGGCGGCGCCGGGCTGGCCGACCGTGCCGGGGTGGATGTAATCGGCATGGGCAAGGTCCAGCAGATTGTCGATCACCAGGCGATAGTCGGCCTGGATATGCAGATAGCCGCGCCCGGTGGTGAATTTTTCGGGCGTGTTGAACCAGCTATAGTCGGGGATCTGCTCCGGGTCGGCCAGCGCCGCGTCTCCCGGCCAGATCCAGAGCATGCCATGGCGTTCCTCGATGGGGTAGGCGAGGCCTTTCAGCCGGTCGGGGGCGCCCTGAACATGCGGATTCTTGCGGCAGACGGCGCCGCGATCCAGCTCGATGCCGTGATAGGGACACACGATGTGATTGCCCGCCACCGTGCCAAGGCTGAGCGGCACGGCGCGATGGGGGCAGACATCCAGCAGCGCGCCCGCCACCCCGTCCTCGCCGCGAAACAGCACGACGGGATTGTTCAACATGGTGATGGCGCGCGGCGCCTGCCCCAATTCGCTCGCCCAGCCGGCCATATACCAGGCGTTTTTCACGAAAGTCATCGGCATCGTCCCTTTCTTTTATGGCGTGCCCCCGTCCGGACAGGGGGCACGCCTTGCATCAGTAATGATAACCCAAAGTCACGCCGAAGGTACGCGGTGCGCCCGGCACGACGGCGAAGTTGCTGCTCACCAGCGCGGCGGCGTAAGTGTATTGGTTGGTCAGATTGCGCACGAAGAGGTTGACGTCGTAATGCTTGTCGACCGAGGTCCAGTTCAGCGACATGTCGACCAGCGTATGCTGCCCCTGGCGGATGCTGTTGTCCGAGGCCATGGCGTAAGAGGCATTGTAGCGGCCATTGGCGCTGAGCGCGAAACTGCCCGCATTGGTCAGCAGCGTATAGGTGGCGCCCAGCGAGGATGAAAAGGGCGGCGCGAAGGGCAGCGCATAGCCCGCCAGATTGACATTCTGCTGGATGATCGCGCCGCCCGTGGGCCGGGGCGTGGCGATGGTGGTGCCGGGGAAGCTGACATATTTGCCGTCGAGATATTCAAAGCTGCCGTTGATCACCAGGCCCCTGAAGGGCGCGATGGTGAAATCGCCATCGACGCCATCGACACGCTCGCTGGCGGCGTTGAGCAGCAGCGCGGCGCTGGTCGCGGGCGGCACCAGCGAGCGGACCCGCACGTCCTTATAGGTGTAGTGGAAATAGGCCAGATTGGTGCGCAGGCGGTGGTTGAACCATTCCGATTTCAGCCCCGCCTCGGTGGCATAGAGCAGTTCGGGGCGCACCGGCGGATTGTTGAAGGCATTGGCGTTGAAGGCCCCCGATTTGAAGCCCAGATTGTGCGAGGCATAGAGGTGGATGTCGCGCGTCAGATCCTGCGCCAGCACGAAGCGATAGGTCAGCTTTTCGAAATGCAGGCTGGTGGGGATGCCGTTGGGATAGCCGGCAAAGGGCTGGCCCGGATAGAAGACGGTGCTGGCGGGCAGGGTCGTTACCGAATTGGGCTGCCCGGCCAGCGGGGTGACCTGCCCCGAAAGCGTCTTGCGCTCATTGGTGTAGCGCAGGCCGACGGTCAGGCGCGTCGCCTTGAAGAAGCGATAGGTGCCGTCGCCATAGACCGAGGCGGAAAAGGTGTTGGGAAAGCCGTCATTGCGGTTGGGCGCCACGGCGCCGGGCGCGCAGGTGTTGTTCACGCAGGTGTTGTAGGTATCGAGGCGAAGTTCGGTGCGATCCTGATAGTAGAAGGCGCCGCCCACCCAGTCGAGCCGCGATGACGACGGTTTCGAGGTGATCTGCAGTTCCTCGGTATAGGTCTGATTGTGTTCGTAGAAGGGGTTGTAGGTCGCCTGCTGCCCGGCCACCGGTTGACCCAGAATGGGCAGGCCACCCTGGAACAGCACATTGGCCGTGCTGGTCTGAAAGCCCGACAGGCTGGAGAGCGTGGCAAAGCCCAGATCCTGCTCGACCTTGACCGTGCCGATGTAGATGGTGGTCGGCGCCCCGGCATCGATGCGCGAGGCAAAGCGGTACTTGCCCAGATAGGGCGTGCCGTCGCTGCCCAGAGTACCGGGATAGACCTGATAGGCATAGCCGGTGTCGCGGTTGTTGTAATCGAAGATGAAACTGCCGGTGATCTTCGTATTGGCGCCCGGCTGCCATTTCAGCTTGGTTTCCACCCCGGTCTCGACCGATTTTTGCGCGTCATGACCATTGTAGGTGTTGATGCTCCAGCGATCGCTCTGCTTCTGGTGATAGACGGCGACGTTGAAACTCAGATTGTCGGTAATCGGCGTGGAGGCATACAATTGCCCCGTCGCCGTGTTGTAATTGGCATAGCCGATCGAAACGTCGAGCTTGGTCTTCTCGCCCGGATCGCGGGTGGTGACCGAGATCAGGCCGCCGGTGGCATTGCGGCCATAAAGCGTGCCCTGCGGACCTTTCAGCACCTCGATCCGGTCGATGTTGTTGAAGGAGGTGATGCCCGCGGTGGGGTTGGCCAGATAGAGGCCGTCGATATACATCGCGACCTGCGCCTCATTGAAGCCGGTGCTGGCCGAGCCGATGCCGCGCATATAGATGTTGTTGCCGCCCGAGGGCGTCACCACCAGACCCGAGACCAGGCTGGGCAATTGCAGCACGCCGGTGATGTTGTAGGTTTTCAGCGTCGCGGCGGGCACGGCGGCCACGGTGGCGGCGACCTGCTGCAGGCCGGTGCTGCGCCGCGTGGCGGTGACGACGATGTCCTTCAGACCCTGATCGTCGGCCTGTCCTGTCGCATCCGCCGTCTGCTTGGTGGCGGCGCTTTGCGCGGCGGCGACCGTGGGCAGACTGGCGATGGCGGCGCCGGTCAGCAGGAAGGTCTTGAAACGGCTCATGAAGTCTTCTCCCATTCTTCGGGATGTCAGGAGGCGCGCAAACGCCGGCTGCTCCCTTGTTGACGATGTGGATAGGATGGCGCCGCGTCGGGCGCGTGATCTCAAAATGATGCAGATGATGCCGTCGGCGGAGAGTTTCGCGATCACCTTGCGGGGAAGGGGGGGCGCGCAGCTTGCGCGGATGCCTGGCGCCGATGCCGTGCGCGATCGGCGCGGCGTAAGGATGGAGCTTTGCGGTCACCGATATCATGGGGCTTTGGCCGCCACACGATCGGGTCGAACTTCTTTCATTATATTCAGGACCCATGGGGATCATGGTTCGAATATTATGCCGAAATGGATTTTATCGACGACCATGCGCTGTGGACGCCGACCAATTATGCCATGGAAGACAGCCTGACCAGTTGGGGGCCAAAACTGCCCGAAGATTTGGTGCACAATTACGAAGTCAGCGAGGCCTTTGTGGCCAAAGAGGTCGCCCATGCCTCATAAGGGCAGCGATGTTTTGTAGACCACCGGCCGCAGGGCAAAGCTGGTGGTCACCTGCGAGACGCCGGGGATGCGGGTCAGTTTCTGGCGCAGGAAATCCTCGAAGGCGCCCAGGGATTCGAAAAGCACGCGCAATTGGTAATCGGAATCGCCGGTCATCATGTAGCATTCCATCACCTCGGGGAAACCGGCCACGGCTTCCTCGAAAAGCGCCAGATTGCGGTCATCCTGCCGGTCCAGCCGCACGCGGATAAAGGCGGTGACCGGCAGCCCGGCGGTGATCGGATCGACCAGCGCGACATAGCGGAAGATCACGCCGTCGCTCTCCAACTGGCGCAGGCGGCGCAGGCAGGGCGAGGGCGACAGGCCGACCCGGTCCGACAGATCCTGATTGGTCATCCGCCCGTCCGCCTGAAGCTCGTTGAGGATGCGCCGGTCGATCTGGTCAATGACTCGCGATGACATGGAATTCTCCGGATGATGGCATGATCTGCCACTGAATTTTCCAAATTGGTAGATCATGCCAAAAATCGAGTCAATCAGGGCATAGTTCGCAAGGACTCTCCGCAAGACCTGCGATAGGATCGCGCCAGAAAAGAGAGAGGGGAAAAATGCGGGAGTTGTCCATCCTGTCCGGCGCGCAGATTCTGGTGCGCACGCTGGTTGATCTGGGGGTCGACACGGTGTTCGGCTATCCGGGCGGCGCGGTGCTGCCGATCTATGACGCTTTGTTCGACGAGGCGCGCATCCGCCATGTGCTGGTCCGCCATGAGGCCGGCGCGGCCCATGCGGCAGAGGGCTATGCGCGCTCCAGCGGCAAGGTCGGTGTGGTGCTGGTCACCTCGGGGCCCGGCATCATCAATGCGGTGACCGGGCTGGCCGATGCGATGATGGATTCCATTCCCATCGTCGTGCTCAGCGGACAGGTTCCCACGCCGTTGATCGGCACCGATGCCTTTCAGGAATGCGATGCGGTGGGCATCACGCGCCACTGCACCAAGCACAATTATCTGGTGAAGGATGTGGGCAGGCTGGAAGGCGTGTTGCGCGAAGGCTTCCACATCGCGGGATCGGGGCGCCCCGGCCCCATCGCCATCGACATTCCCAAGGATGTGCAACTGGCCCGCGCCCCGTGGCCGGGCGATGCCGCGCCGATGCGCGCCTCCTACCGCCCGGCCTTTGCCGCCGAGGATCAGGCCGTGGCCCGCGCGGTGGAGATGCTGGCGCAAGCGCGGCGCCCGGTGTTCTACACCGGCGGCGGCGTCATCAATGCGGGAGCGCAGGCCAGCGCGGCCTTGCGTGAGATTGCCGCTTTGACCGGAGCGCCGGTCACCTCCACGCTGATGGGGCTGGGGGCTTTTCCCGCTTCCTCGCCGCAATGGCTGGGGATGCTGGGCATGCATGGCACCTATGAGGCCAATCTGGCGATGCATGAGGCCGATCTGATCGTGGCAGTGGGCGCGCGTTTCGACGATCGCGTGACGGGGCGGCTGGATGCCTTCGCGCCGCATGCGCGCAAGGTGCATATCGATATCGATCGCAGCTCCATCGGCAAGAATGTGCCCGTGGATCTGGCGATCAACGCCGATGCGGGGCAGGCGTTGCGCAGCATGATTGCAGCATGGCGGGGTGCCGGCCATCGGGCACTGGACCTCTCGCCATGGTGGGATCGCATCGACGGCTGGCGCGCGCGCGATTGCCTCGCCTTTGAACAACCGCCCGAGGGCATCGCCCCTCAGGCCGCTTTGCAGGCTTTGTGGCGGCAGGTGGCGCATCTCGATCCCATCGTCAGCACCGAGGTGGGCCAGCATCAGATGTGGGCCGCCCAGCATCTGGGTTTCGAGGCCCCGCGCCGCTGGCTGACCAGCGGCGGGCTTGGCACCATGGGTTATGGCCTGCCCGCCGCCATCGGTGCTCAGGCGGCCAATCCGCAGGCGCTGGTGATCGATGTCTCGGGCGATGCCTCCTTCCAGATGAACATGCAGGAGATGTCGACCGCCGTGCAATTCCGCCTGCCGGTCAAGATCTTCCTGCTCAACAATGAGCTGCTGGGGATGGTCCGCCAGTTGCAGGATGTCGATTACGGTGGGCGTTATGCCGCCAGCTATTCGGAATCCCTGCCCGATTTCGTTGCGGTGGCGCAGGCCTATGGCTGGCACGGTCTGCGCATCGATGACCCCGCCGATCTGGAAGCGGGCATCGCCGAGATGATCGCTCACCCCGGCCCGGTGCTGGTGGATGTGCGCGTGGCCCGTTTCGACAATTGCTATCCCATGGTGCCCAGCGGCGCGGCGCATAACCAGATGCTGCTGGGCCCCCACGACCGCCTGCCTGACCGCCGGATGCTGGCTCAGGATGCGGAAGCCCTGCTGTGATGTCTCAAACCCCACCTCAACCCGGCCCGATCCAGGGCCCCGATGGAAAGCTCACCCCGATGACCACCACGATCTCGTCCGACCGGCAGGAGCTGGTCGCCTCGCTGGAGATGATGGACCAGCGGTTGCTGTGGCTGTCCTCCTGGATGATCCACAATGCCAACCACATCCGCGAAAAGACCGACGGGCTGAAGGTGGGCGGCCATCAGGCCAGTTGCGCCTCGATGACGGCGATCATGGCGGCGCTCTATTTCCACGCGCTGGGGCCGAACGACAAGGTGGCGGTGAAGCCCCATGCCGGGCCGGTCCTGCATGCCATCCACTATCTTCTGGATGAGCAGACGCGCGAGAAGATGGAGGCTTTCCGCGGCCTTGGCGGTGTGCAGAGCTATCCCAGCCGCACCAAGGATGTGATCCCGGTCGATTTCTCCACCGGCTCGGTCGGGCTGGGCGTGGCGATCACGGCTTTTACCTCTTTGGTTCAGGACTATCTGATCGCCCATGGTCAGGTGAAGGAGGAAAACGCCGGGCGCATGATCGCGCTGATGGGCGATGCCGAGCTGGACGAGGGCAACATCTATGAATGCCTGATCGAGGGTTACAAGCACGATCTGCGCAACTGCTGGTGGGTGGTCGATTACAACCGCCAGTCGCTTGATGCCACCACTGCTGACCGCATGTTCCGCCGTTTCGACGATATCTTCGAGACCTGCGGCTGGCGCGTCGTGACGCTCAAACATGGCCGCCACCAGCGCGAGGCCTTCGCCCGCCCCGGCGGCAAGGCGCTGGAGGAGTGGATCGACAGTTGCCCCAACGCCGAATTCGCGGTGCTGACCTATCAGGGCGGCAGCCATTGGCGTGAGCGCCTGATGGCCGACATTGGCGACAAGCCCCATGTGAAGGCGCTGCTCGACAGTTTCGACGATGCCGGTCTGGCGCGGTTGATGACCAATCTGGGCGGGCACTGCGTGGAATCGCTGATCGATGCTTTCGACAGCGCTCAGGATGATCGGCCCACCCTGTTTATCGCCTATACGGTGAAAGGGCAGGGGCTGCCGCTGGCCGGGCACAAGGACAATCACTCGGGCATGATGAGCCCGACCCAGATGGAGCAGTTCCGTGACTCGCTGGGCATCACGCCGGGCACTGAATGGGACAAATGGTGCGGTCTGGGCGAGAATGCCGCGCAAGCGCTGCAGGCTTTCGTCAACGACAGCCCCATCGCTCACCATCGCCGCGAAAGTGCTGCGCCCACCGTGCCGGTGCCCGCGATCCCGGCTCCCACCGGCGCCGAGCAATCGACGCAGGCGGCTTTCGGCAAGATCATGCACGAACTGGCCAAGGGCGGCGAGGAGCTGGCCGACCGGATCGTCACCACCGCGCCCGATGTGACCCAGACCACCAATCTGGGCGCTTTCGTCAACCAGCGCGGGCTGTTCCGCCGTCAGGAGCTGGGCGATGTGTTCCTGAAGGCCAAGATCCCCTCGACCCAGAAATGGCTGCAGCATACGGCAGGCCAGCATATCGAACTGGGCATCGCCGAGAGCAATTTCTTCCTGGTGTTGGCCGCGCTGGGACTGGCGGGCCCGCATTTCGGCACGCGGCTGCTGCCGGTGGGCACGGTCTATGATCCCTTTATCGCGCGCGGGCTCGATGCGCTGAACTATGGCTGCTATCAGGACAGCCGCTTCCTGCTGGTCGGCACGCCTTCGGGCATCACGCTGGCGGCTGAAGGCGGGGCGCATCAGTCGATCAACACGCCGCTGATCGGCATGGGTCAGCCCGGCCTCACCACCTATGAACCGGCCTTTGCCGATGAGGTGGCGCTGACCATGGCGCATGCCTTTGATATCATGCAGCGCCCGGACGGTTCCTCGGTCTATCTGCGCCTTTCCACCCGCAGCATTCCGCAGGTGACGCGAGAGGATGACAGCTGGAAGGCCGATGCGCTGGCGGGCGCCTATTGGCTGCGTCGCCCCGGTGTGGACGCCACGGCGGCGATCATCTTCTCCGGTGTTGTCGCGCCCGAGGCGCTGGCGGCCTGGGAGCAACTGGTCGACGATATTCCGGGGCTGGGTCTGCTGAATGTCACCTCGCCCGATCTGCTGCATCGCGGTTGGTCGGCCTCGCGCGGGGCGCGCTGGAAGGATGAGGCGCCGGTACCCTCGCATATCGACCGCCTGCTGGGTGATCTGGCGCCGGGGGCGGGGCTGGTGACGGTGCTGGATGGCTCGCCTGCCGCCCTGTCGTGGATCGGTGGGGTGCGGGGCAATCGCATCAGCCCGTTGGGCACCGACCGTTTTGGCCAGACCGGCAATCTTTCAGACCTTTACCGCACCTACCGGCTGGACAGCGAGGCGATCATCGACGCTGCCGCCGAACTGTTTCTGGGGAACTGACATGGCCATTGAGTTGAGCATGCCGGCGCTGTCGCCGACGATGGAGAAGGGCACTCTGGCCCGCTGGCTGGTGAGCGAAGGCGATCTCATCAACCCCGGCGACCAGATCGCCGAGATCGAGACCGACAAGGCGACGATGGAATTCGAGGTGGCCGATGGCGGGCGCGTGTTGCGCCTGCTGGTCCCGGCGGGCAGCGAGAATGTCGCCGTGGGCACGGTGATCGCGGTGCTAGGCGATGCTGGGGAGACGGTAGCTGAGGCTGCTACCGTGCCTGCCGCCGCGCCGGTTGTGGTGGAGAAGGTTGCGCCTGTCGCGGCTCTGGTGGAGGCCCCTGTGGCCGCCGCGCCGCTGGTGTTCCCGGCCACGCCGCTGGCGCGGCGGGTCGCGGCGATCAAGGGTGTCGATCTGGGCAAGGTGCAGGGCAGCGGGTCGCGCGGGCGCATTGTGGTTGCCGATCTGGGCGCGACGATTGTCACGCGCACGGTTCCCACCGCGCCGCTGGCCGTTGCCGCTCCGGTGATCGCGCCGCCGCCCGAGGGTGTGCCGGTGGTCAGCGAGAAGCTGTCGGGCATGCGCAAGACCATCGCTCGCCGCCTGACGGAAGCCAAGCAGCAGGTGCCGCATTTCTATCTGACCTCGCGCTGCAATCTCGATGCCTTGCTGGCGCTGCGTGGTGAACTCAACGCGGGCCTTGCCGGGCGCGGGGTGAAGCTTTCGGTCAATGATATGCTGATCAAGGCGCTGGCTCTGGCGCTGGTGGCGGTGCCCGATGCCAATGTGCAGTTCGGCGGCGATGTGCTGCATCGCTTTGGCCGGGTCGATGTCTCGATGGCGGTGGCGATTCCGGGCGGGCTGGTGACGCCGGTGCTGCGCGATGTGGGGGTGCTCTCGCTTTCGGCGATTGCCACGCAGAGCAAGGCGCTGGCCGAAAAGGCGCGCGATGGCCGTCTGACGCCTGAGGATTATCAGGGCGGCACCGTCTCGCTCTCCAATCTGGGCATGTTCGGCGTGGACGAGATGTTCCCCGTCATCAATCCGCCTCAGGCGCTGATTTTGGGCACGGCGGCGGGCGTGCGCCAGCCATGGAATGTGAAGGGTGAGATCGCTCTGGCCACGATCATGGCGGCCACCGCCAGCTTCGATCATCGTGCCATCGATGGCGCTGTCGCGGCGCAATTTATGGCCACTCTGCGCGATCTGATCGAGGCCCCGATCCAGTTGGTGGCCTGAACGCAAAAAGGGGGGGCGGCATCCTGTGCCGCCCCCCCTATGGCATCGCTTAGAACGTGACCTTGCCCGTCACGCCAAAGGTGCGCGGCGGTTGGCCGTAAGACACCGGATAGCCGATGGCCTGCGACGTCGCATTGTTCAGCACGATCTCATTGAGCAGATTGCGCCCCCAGACCGATACCGTCAGCGCGCTATGCGCGGGCTGCCAGCTTACCGAGCTGTTGAGCAGCGTATAGGCGCCCTGCGTCAGGAAATTATCGGCCTCGAACTTGTAATTGCCATTGTAATTGCCGGTAACATTGGCGTGGAACGTGCCGGAGGAGAACTGCTTCTCATAGTCCAGCGCCAGGGTGCCCACGAATTTCTGCGATTGCGGGATGCGGTTGCCCGAAGCATCGACGCTGATCAGCGTGGCCCCGCCCGTGGCCTTGGGGATGCTGCCCACGGCATTGGGATAGGAGGTGAAATGGGCATGCAGCATTTCAAAGCCGCCGCTCAGGCTGAACTCTGACGACAGCTTGGCGTTGAAATCGACATCCAGACCATAGAGCCGGGCTTTGGCCCCGTTCACCACCGTCTGCGACACGCCGACGAACTGCGTCACCTGCAGATTGTCGTAATTGTAGTAGAAGCCGCCCGCGTTCAGGCGCAGCCGTCGGCCGAAGAGTTCGGTCTTGAAACCGGCCTCATAGGCGTCGAGTTTTTCGGGCAGATAGGCCGGGTTCGCCGGGGTGAGGATGTTGAAGCCGCCGCTCTTGATCCCGCGGTTGTAGGAGACATAGCCCAGAACCGTCGGCGTGAACTGATGGCTGAGCGCCGCGCGCCAGGTCGGCTTGTTGATCGTCAGCGGGGCGGGGTTGTAATTCACATTGATGGTGTTGCCATTGTAGAGGTTGAGCAGCGCATTGCCCACCAGCTCGCGCTTTTCATAGGTGTAGCGCGCGCCCAGCGTCAGCGTGGTGTCGTTCAGCAGGGTGATGTCCATCTGGCCGAAGGGGGCGACCGATTGCGTCTTTTCAGAGCCATAGGTCAGCGTGCTCTGGTTCGCGGTGGGCGGGCCATTGGTGGCGCCATAGAAGGTGGGGAAGAAGTCGCGGAAGACCGGGGAATTGCTGTTGCGGTTGAAGAAATAGAACACGCCGAAGGTGTATTTCACCGGGCCGCTGGTGGTGGAGGAAAGCTGCAGTTCCTAGGAGAAGGACTTGTTCGGCTGATTGCCCGGCGCCACGCCGACATAGAAGATGGGGGTGCCGCTGGGCGCATCATCGAACAGATAGCTGGTGGTGCCTTGCCGATAGGCGGTGATCGAGGTCAGCTTGGCGAAGGAGAGCCTGTGCTCGGCCGTCAGGCTGACGCCGCCGCCGTGATAGGCGGCATAGGGATCGATCGGCGAGGCGGTGTCCTGCTTGCCCGCCGACAGCGTCCTGGGCCCCACAAAGCTCGTGCCGGGATAGGGCACGAAGGTGTAGGTATACTGCTTGCGATCCATATAATCGCCGATCAGCAGCAGGGACGTATCCGCGCTCGGCTCATAGAGCAGCTTGCCGCGCAGCGAGAGCGAATGGGCCAGCTTGAACGTGTCATGGCCGGTCACCAGATTGGTGCCCCAGCCGCGCCCTTGCGTCGCGTAATCGACGGACATGCTGGCCGCCAGATCCTTGGCGACGCCACCGGTCACATAGGCGCCGGTGCGCAAGGTGGCGTAATTGTCGATCTCGGCCTTGACCTGCCCGCCAAACTCCTGCGTCGGGCGCTTGGTGGTGATCTGGATCACGCCGCCGGTGGAATTGCGGCCGAACAGCGTGCCTTGCGGGCCCTTCAGCACGGCAATCTGTTCCACATCGGGCAGTTCGCGGTTGCTCTCGTTCTGGTTGGCCAGATAGACGCCGTCGATGTAGAGCGCGACGGGGTTCTCCACCACATTGCTCGACGTGCCGATGCCGCGGATCGAGGGCTGGAACACGCCACCGCCCGAGGTGCGCGAGTTGAGCCCCGGCGCCACCAGGCTGAGCGTGGGCAGGCTGACCACGCCCGAGCGCGTCAACTGCGTGTTGTTGAGCGCGGTGACGACGATCGGCACCTTCTGCAGATTTTCGGAGCGGCGCTGCGCGGTCACGATGATGTCGCCCACGCCGCTGTCGGTGGCGGCGGGCTGGGGGGCGCTGGCCTGATCGTCCGCCGCCGGCTGGGCGGGGGCGGATTGCGCCTGCGCGGCGACAGGTATGATGATCGACAGCGCTGCGGCGCAGGTCAGCAAGCCGCATTTCCTCTTGTTCATTCGGGCTCTCCCTAATCGCCGGGTTCTTTCGACCGCTGGCGCGAAGCATCACCATGAAAGATATGATGGCGAAAGGGAGGATGTGCGATTTCGGGTATATGAGAAACGATGGCAAAGGGGCCATCCCGATGCTTGCCATGTATCGCTGAGGCGCCTGTTCAAACGGGTCGATAGGTAAAGCCGAAGCCCCGCGTGCGATCCAGCGCCGGAGAGGGCGCCCCCGCACCATCGAGAATGCCGTGGAAGGTGGCGGCCAGATCGCTGGTCAGCAGCTCCATGGTGAGATAGCGCGGGCGATCGGCGTGCGGGCCGGGCTGGATATCGGCCAGAATATCGCGCGTGCCGCTCACCACGCCTGCCTTGGCCATCAGTTCGGGTTGATGCACCTGATCGTACCATGTGTCATAGGCCGCCTCCTGCCCCGCGACCGCATCGCCGAAAGCCAGAATGATGCTGCGCTCCTTCCTGCCGGGCGCGGCGCCTTGCGGTTCGCCGCCCACGCCGGGCGTGGTGGGGCGATACGAACGATAGGCAAAGGTTTGAACCGAGGCGCAGCTTTCGGGCGGCCAGAGCTGGCCCGATGCACCGGGCTGGGCAAGCGCATGCGCGGCGGCGGCGAAACGGGCGGACCGGATCGTGTAGATCGTCAGATGAGCCGGGGTTTTCCGGGCGGTATGGCGCAGTTCCAGCGCGCCGGGCACGTAACTCTGCGCCGCGACGATGCCGGGGATGGCGCGCATGCGTGTGACGGGTTCCGCCTTGTGCCACTGCGCAAAGGCCTCTTCCTGCCCCGGCAGCGGATCGCTGAAAACCAGCAGCGAATGGTGGCCGGTCACGGCGGATGCAGCCCATGACCGGGGCGCCGCGCAGGCGATCATGCCCGCCCCGACCCCGGCACCCAGCCAGGCACTGAAACCGCGCCGTGTGATCATGTCGCTCATGGAATCCTCCCGCTGGCCGCTGGGGCGCTGCTTTGCGGGGAGGATAGGTGGGGATCGGCGGGGGAGGGTGATATCGTCTTGACGAATGTGCTGACTGAAAAGGCATCACGCGCTCTTACCCACAGCCAGCCGTTGTGATAAAAATTGCTCTATCGGGGTCATTATGCCGCATCTGGAATAATCAATGTCAAACTGGGACGGGATCGAGGAGTTTGTGGCGGTCGCCAAGGGTGGCTCCTTCACCAAGGGGGCCGAGATGCTCGGAGCCTCGCTGACCCATGTCAGCCGCGCGGTGATGGCGCTTGAAAAGCGGCTTCAGGTCCAACTGCTGCATCGCACGACGAGGGTGGTCAAGCTGACGGATACCGGGCGAACCTTTCTGGAGCACTGCCTGCGTCTGATCGAGGAACGGGACAATGCCTTTGCCAGCGTCGCCGACACAAGTTCTCCGGTCGGCCACATACGCCTGACTTGCTCCATAGCTCTGGGAGAGCGTTATGTGGTGCCGATGGTGAGGCAGTTTGCGATCGATTTTCCCGCCCTCAGCGTCAGTATCGCTCTGACAAACCGCATTGTGGATCTTGTTGCCGAAGGTTTTGACATTGCCATCCGGACCGGGGACCTTCCTGCTTCCCAATTGATCGCCACGCGCATCGCTTCACGGCGCCTCATTCTTTGCGCATCGCCGGCCTATCTGCTTGCGCATGGGGAGCCGCGCTCCATTGGCGATCTGGACGGGCATGAATGCCTGATCGGGACGAACACGCTCTGGACGTTTTCCAATGCCGGCCAGGAACAGGCCTATCGGCCCAAGGGCCGTTGGCGCTGCAATTCGGGGCAATCGATTGTCGAGGCCGCATTGAGCGGCATGGGAATTTGCCAACTCCCGGATTTCTACGTTCACAATCTGATCGAGCAAGGCGCGCTGAAAGCGCTGCTGCCAGAGCTGGCGCCGCCGGATGAGCCGATCTGGGCGGTCTATCCACCCCGACGCCATATTCTGCCCAAGGTCAGCATGCTTGTAGAGCGTTTGAAAAAGGAATTGCCGAGGCAGCTTAAGCAATAAGCCTAAATTCGCCCAACGGCGGCTCTGTTGAGCCCCCGGTTGGGCCGATTTATTGCGGCGCAGACATTTCGAGCAGCGGTCCGCGTGCTGATGGCTGCTGCGGCATATCTTCGCTGCCGGGTTGCGCGGCGCGGCGTCTGAATTCGGCAGCCATCGCCTGATGCATCTGACGCGCTGCCGTGTCGTTGGTCGAGGCGGCAAGCCTCTCGTGCATCTGCGCCCTTTCGAAGCAATCCGACTGATTGTTCGAATGTGTCATGGGACAAACTCCTAACCCATGCTTCCCGAACACTGCCGGACCCGCCCAGAATGGAGGATAGCAAACGGCCGGGGAGCTGGCCCTTTTTGCGCCGGGGAGAATACCACGGCTTTCGCGGGATTGGAACGGGATTCGACCGGTGTTCCGGCACGGATGCGGCCAATCACGCCTGAAGCTGTGGTTGCCGGATATGGGTCTTGAGCTCCTTGCGGTCGGCGGCGTTGAGTTCGCGCAGACGGACCTCGTAACCCCACAGATTGGCGAGGTTTTGCAGGACCATCTTGGTGTCGCTCTCATCGAGCAGCATGCCGTCTGCGACGAGGTGTTCAAGCTCCAGTCTGCGGTCGCCGGTCAGGTTGACGTCGACAATCTGGATGTCCGGCTCCTGCCGCCCGACGTCATATTCGCGCGCCAGCGCGCGGCGAATCCGGCGATAGCCGCGTTCGTCGTGAATCGCCGCGACGTTCAGCCGGGACTCGGACTGCTTGTCGCTGACCCGGAACAGCCGCCAGTGGCGGATCATGCGGGGGCTGAGAAACTGGGCGATGAAACTCTCGTCGCGGTAGTTCGCCCAGACATCCTTGAGGACGCCGATCCCGTCGCCCTTTCCGGCGAAATCGGGAAACCACTCACGGTCCTCGTCGGTGGGGGTTTCGCTGATCCGCACGATGTCTTCCATGATCCCGAAGCCAAGCGCATAGGGATTGAAGCCATTGAACTGCGGCGAGTCGTAGTTGGGCTGATAAACGACATTGGTGTGCGACTGAAGAAATTCGAGGAACGAACCGTCGGTGATAAGGCCGCGTTCGTGGAGTTTGGTCATAATCTGGTAGTGGCACCATGTGGCGCACCCTTCGTTCATGACCTTGGTCTGGCGCTGGGGGTAGAAGTACTGCGCGATCAGCCGGACGATCCGCAGGATTTCGCGCTGCCACGGTTCGAGCCGTGGCCCGGTCTTCTCGAGGAAATAGAGGATGTTCTCCTGCGGCAGGTTGAGCGCTTTACGGCGTTCGTCGGCCTTCACTTCAGGCGCCTTGGGCCCCGTCGGCAGGGTCCGCCAGAGATCGTCGTAGATCTGGTCGCGATAGGCCTGGCGCTGGACCTCGCGCGCGGCCTCGGCCTTGAGATCGCGCGCGCGCACCCTGGGATGACGATGGACGCCCTGATGCATCAGGGCATGGGCGCCGTCCAGCAGCCGCTCGACCGCCTGCTGGCCATGACGCTCTTCGCAGGTGGCAATGAAGCTCTTGGCGAATTCCAGATAGTCGAGGATACCCTCGGCATCGGTCCATTGCCGGAAGGCATAGTTGTTTTTGAAGAAGTGGTTATGGCCGAATGCGGCATGCGCGATCACCAGCGTTTGCAGCGTCGCGCTGTTTTCCTGCATGATGTAGCTGATGCAGGGGGCGGAATTGATCACCAGCTCATAGGCGAGACCGCGCAAGCCCTTGCGATAGAGCATTTCGTTGGCGGCGAACTGCTTGCCGAACGACCAGTGCTTGTAGAACAGCGGCATGCCGGTCGAGGAATAGGCGTCGAGCATCTGCTCGGCGCTGATGATCTCGATCTGGTTGGGATAGACGTCAAGTTTCAGGTCATGCAGCGCGATCGACTCGACCGCGTCGTAGACGCGCTGGATCAGCGCGAAGTCCCAATCGCTTCCCTCGAACAGGGGCAAGGAGGCGCGGTCCAGCATCAGGCGTCCAGCGGAGCCAGTGCGCCGCGCTTCCGGAAAAGCTCGCGCAGCACCGGGTAAATCTCGCGCCGGTGGTTGACCTTGCGCATCGCGAAGTGCCGATGGGCCGCCGTCAGACTTTCGTAGGCGGTCCACAGGTCGCTTTCGGTCCTGGCCATCGGCTGTTCCTCGGGGCCAACCTCGATATAGGCGAAGTACTGGGAGATCGGGAGGATCGCGTCCTTGAGCAGGCCGACCGTCTTCAGGTTGTCGTGGCTCATATTGTCACCATCGGACGCCTGCGCGACATAGATGTTCCAGTCTTCGGGGCGGTAGCGCGCCTCCACCACCGTCAGCAATTCCTCAAATGCGCTTGAGACCAGCGTCCCGCCCGATACGGCGCTGTGGAAGAAGGTGTCCTCGTCCACTTCGGCGGCGCGGTCGGTGTGGTGGATGAAGACGACATCGACGTGCTGGTAGCACCGTGTCAGGAACAGGTGGAGCAGCGCGAAGAACCGCTTGGCGAGATCCTTCATATGCTCGGTCATCGAACCCGAGACGTCCATCAGGCAGAACATCACCGCCTGGGTGACCGGCTTGGGCACGGTTTCGAAGCGGCGATAGCGCAGGTCGACCGGATCGATGTAGGAGATCAGCGCGCGGCGGTGCCGGATATGCTCGCGCTCCTTGCGCAGCTCTTCCAGCCGCTTTGTGTCGCTCTTCTCGAGTGGATCGCGGGATTCAATCTGTGCGATCTCCTCCTCGATCCGCTCCAGCTCGCCGCTGCTGGGCCGGCGCAGGGCGATGCGGCGCGACATCGCTTTCTGCATCGTGCGTTGCACCGAGAGGTTCGCGGGCGAGCCGACCGTGGTGTAACCCGCGCGGCGCAAGGTGCTCGAATCCTCGCCGGTCAGCTTGCGCTTGGCGAGGTCGGGCAGTTCCAGATCGTCGAGGAACAGTTCGAGGAATTCCTCGCGCGACAGGACGAATCTGAATTCGTCCTCGCCATCACCGCTGCCCGCTTGCGATCCGCTGCCCGAGCCGCCGCTGGGGCGGGCGATCCGGTCGCCTTCAAGATAATCCTTGTTGCCCGGAAAGACCCTTTCGCGGTCTCCGCCGCGGGATGCGCGGCGCAGGGTGGGCTCGCTGATGCCGCCGCGCGGGATGCTGATCTGGCCCTCCCTGTCGAGGTCCTTGATGCTGCGATCCTTCAGGCTGTCGCGGACGGCCTGCTGCACCGCCGCCTTGGCCCTGCGCAGGAAGCGCTGGCGATTGACCAGGCTTTTGCCCCCAGGATTGAGACGTCGGTCGATGATATACATATGGGCCTATCGCGCCTCCATCACCCAGCCTGCTTGACCCTGACATACCATTCCGACAGCAGGCGGACCTGCTTTTCGGTGTAGCCGCGCTCGACCATGCGTTTGACGAAGTCGTTGTGCTTCTGCTGGTCCTCCTTGCTGGCCTTGGCGTTGAAGCTGATGACCGGAAGCAGGTCCTCGGTGTTGGAGAACATCTTCTTCTCGATCACTACGCGCAGCTTCTCGTAGGAGGTCCAGGTGGGGTTCTTGCCCTTGTTGCCGGCCCGGGCGCGCAGCACGAAGTTGACGATCTCGTTGCGGAAGTCCTTCGGGTTGCTGATGCCCGCGGGCTTCTCGATCTTCTCCAGTTCCTCGTTGAGGGCGGCGCGGTTGAGGATCTCGCCGGTTTCCGGGTCGCGGTATTCCTGGTCCTGGATCCAGAAGTCGGCGTACGGCGACATAGCGGTCGAAGATGTTCTGGCCGTATTCGCTGTAGGATTCCAGGTAGGCCGTCTGGATCTCCTTGCCGATGAACTCGGCGTAGCGCGGCGCCAGGTATTCCTTGATGAAGCGCAGGTAGCGCTCGCGGGTTTCCGGCTGGAACTGTTCCTGCTCGATCTGCTGTTCGAGGACGTACAGCAGGTGCACCGGGTTGGCCGCCACC
Organism: Novosphingobium sp.; assembly: GCF_039595395.1. Classification (NCBI taxonomy): domain Bacteria; kingdom Pseudomonadati; phylum Pseudomonadota; class Alphaproteobacteria; order Sphingomonadales; family Sphingomonadaceae; genus Novosphingobium; species Novosphingobium sp. The sequence goes on from NZ_JBCNLP010000006.1 coordinate 161,760, forward strand.
TCGTGCGGGTCGAAGTTGAATACCTTGGAGAGGATCTTGAAGGCGAAGCGGGTGGAGAGGCCGGCCATGCCTTCGTCGACGCCGGCCGAGTCGCGGTATTCCTGGATCGACTTGGCCTTGGGATCGGTATCCTTCAGGTTTTCGCCGTCATATACCCGCATCTTCGAGTAGATATTCGAGTTTTCCGGCTCTTTCAGCCTCGACAGCACGGAGAACTGCGACAGCATCTTCAGGGTGTCCGGCGCGCAGTGGGCGCGTGGGCCAGCTCGATGTGGCGCAGCAGCTTGTCGTAGATCTTGATCTCTTCCGACACGCGCAGGCAGTACGGCACCTTGACGATGTAGATGCGGTCGAGGAAGGCTTCGTTGTTCTTGTTGTTGCGGAAGGTCTGCCATTCGGACTCGTTGGAGTGCGCCAGGATGATGCCGTTGAACGGCAGGGCGCCGATGCCCTCGGTGCCGTTGTAGTTGCCTTCCTGGGTCGCCGTCAGCAGCGGGTGCAGCACCTTGATCGGCGCCTTGAACATCTCGACGAATTCCATCAGCCCCTGGTTGGCGCGGCACAGGCCGCCCGAATAGCTGTAGGCGTCCGGATCGTTCTGCGCGTGGATCCTCCAGCTTGCGGATATCGACCTTGCCGACCAGCGCGGAGATGTCCTGGTTGTTCTCGTCGCCCGGTTCGGTCTTGGCGATGGCGATCTGTTCCAGAATGGAAGGGCGCACTTTCACGACTTTAAACTTGGTGATGTCGCCGCCGAACTCGTGGAGGCGCTTGCGGCACCACGGGCTGACCAGCCCGGTCAGGCGGCGCCGGGGAATCCCGTATTTGTCCTCGATCGTCGCGCCGTGGAGTTCGGCGGTCGAACAGCGCGAGCGGGCTTTCGTTGACCGGGCTGAGCTCGCCGTTGGCGCTGAGGGTATAGATGGGCACGCGCTGCATCAGCGCCTTGAGGCGTTCCGCCAGCGAGGATTTACCGCCGCCCACCGGGCCGAGCAGGTACAGGATCTGCTTCTTCTCCTCCAGGCCCTGGGCGGCGTGGCGCAGGAACGCGACGATCTGGTCGATCGCCTCCTCCATGCCGTAGAAGCTTGTGAAGCTGGGGTAGAGGCGGATGGTCCGGTTCATGAAGATCCGGCCGAGCCGCTGATCCTGCGCCGTATCGATGATCTGCGGCTCGCCAATGGCGGCCAGCAGCCTTTCGGCGGCGGTCGCATACATCAGCGGATCCTTGCGGCATCCGATGAGATAATCTTCCAGCGATATCTCCGACTGGCGTCGCTCGTCGAATTTCCGCATGAAATCGGAAAACAGATCGCTGTCAGCCAATGATCGACTCCCACCAAAAGTGTCCGTCAACGAATAACAATGTATGCCTTTGCGAGGGCGTTGACCAGTGCAACGTGGCATTCCGATCAGTTATTTGCGTCATGAAGTTGTTGCAGTGCCACAGTTGGGCGGCGTGAGCGCCCGGCATCGGCTCAGCCCGTCGAGTTCGCGTGCTTTGAGCCATGCCGGCTCCGTCGCGGACTGGTGTTGGCTGATCGGCGCGATGGCCGCGATGTGGATAGTGGAGGCGTTCAGCACCGTGAGCGAGATCGCCGCCAGGAGGAGCAGCCGTCTGCCAGGCTGCGAAGACAAAGTCGACATAAGGATGGTAGCGGGCTGCCCCATGAAGGGCTAAGCGCATGCGATGCAGCGCCGTCTCCCCCGCTCGTTCAATCGGCACCACATCACCGTCGCGCGAAGGCGCATGGCCGCCCTGGCCGGCGCGGTCCTGCTCGGTCTGGCCGCCATCGCCTTCGCCCGGCTTGGCGAGATCGCGCAGAGCCTGTTCATCCGCCTGAGCGTCGCTTTCCCCATGGTGCCTTTCGTGCTCACCCCGGCCATGTTTGCCGGTGTGGTCTGGATGACGCGCCGCTGGTGGCCTGCGGCGCGCGGCTCGGGCATTCCGCAAGTGATGGCCGCCAGCCACGACCCGGAAGCCCAAAAGCAGGGCAATCTTGTCTCCCTGCGCACGGCTCTGGCCAAATTCGGCTGCACGCTGGCCATGTTGCTGAGCGGCGGCTCGGTGGGGCGTGAAGGCCCCACGGTGCAAATCAGCGCCGCGCTGATGGTGGCGGTGCATCGCTGGCTGCGGGTGCCGGTCTCCGCAGGGATCATCATCGCGGGCGGCGCGGCGGGCGTGGCGGCGGCGTTCAACACGCCGCTGGCGGGCGTGGCCTTCGCCATTGAGGAGCTGGCCTCCGCCTTCGAGCAGAAGGTCGCCGTGCTGGTGATGGCCGCCGTGATGATCTCGGGCCTCGTCAGCCTGGGCCTGACCGGCGACTATGTCTATTTCGGCGCCATGAGCGGCGCCATGCCGCTCAAGACCATGCTGATGGTCGCGCCGGTGGCGGGCATTCTGGGCGGCCTGGCGGGCGGCGGCTTTTCCCGCTCCCTGATCGCCATGGGCCAGTCACCCAACAGGGTGTTGATGCAGATCCGTTCGCATCCGATCCTACTGGCAGCGGCTTGCGGCTTGATCGTCGCCACCACCGGCTGGCTGAGCCACGGGCTGAGCTGGGGCACCGGCTATGAGACAACCCGCCATCTGCTGATGGGCCAGACGGCTCCCGTCATCTTCGGCCCGGCGAAATTCATTGCCACGATCGCCACCGCGCTGAGCGGCGCGCCCGGCGGCATTTTCGCCCCCTCGCTGTCGGTCGGTGCCGGGCTTGGCCAGTTGATCGCCATGCTCTTTCCGGGCAGCTCGGCGGGGGCCATCGTGCTGCTGGGCATGGTGGGCTATTTCACCGGCGTGGTGCGCGCACCGATGACGTCGGTGATCATCATGATGGAGATGACGGCGGACCGCACCATGATCCTGCCCTTGTTCGCGACGGCTCTTATCGCGGACGCCGTGAGTGCAATGGTGTGCCGCGAAAAGCTCTATCATGCCCTTTCCCGGCCATTCATGGCCTGATGCCCAATGAGCTGGGGCTGCTTCCCCTGACTTTTCTGCTTTGGCGGGCGATGCGTTCTGTCACCTGAACGAAGCGCCGCTCGCAAGGAGCGGGCTTCGAGGTCCGGCGTTTCGGCTTTGTCAGCGGACGCGGATCACCAATATTTCGAGATGGCCCGGAACTCCTCGATCGCCTGCTGAGGACCGTTCCCTTCTTCGGCATGAACCAGACAATGGTCGATATGCTCGTTGATCAGCTCGCGCTTGGCGCTGGCGATGGCGTTTTCGACGGCCTGCATCTGCTGGGCAACATCGACGCAGGAGCGCTCTTCCTCGATCATGGTGACGATGCTGCGCAAATGCCCCGCCGCCCGGTTGAGGCGCAGGATGATTTTGGGATGGGAGCTATGTTGATGGTGGGCCATGCGGCCTTGTCCCACAAGGAACGGGCGCCGTCGAGCCATGGCGCGGCATGGGTGAAAAATATCCCCCTGGGGGGATAGACAGCTATCCCCCCAGGGGGATATGAGGGGGCATGCTCGCTGTTCTCGCCAACCGCACCTATCGGCACCTGTTCCTGGCGCAGATCATTGCGCTGGTGGGGACCGGGCTGGCCACCGTGGCGCTGGGCCTGCTGGCCTATGACATCGCCGGCAGTCAGGCCGGCGCGGTGCTGGGCACGGCTCTGGCGATCAAGATGATCGCCTATATCGGCGTCGCCCCGCTGGCCGGAGCTTTCGCCGATCGCGTGCCGCGCCGTGCGCTGCTGGTCGCCATGGATCTGGCTCGGGCCTGCGTGGCCCTCAGCCTGCCTTTTGTGACACAGGTCTGGCAGGTCTATGTGCTGATCTTCGTGCTGCAATCGGCATCGGCTGCTTTTACGCCCACCTTTCAGGCCACGATCCCCGATGTGCTGCCCGATGAGCAGGATTATACGCGGGCCCTGTCGCTCTCGCGCCTGGCCTATGACATGGAAAGCCTGACCAGCCCGATGCTGGCCGCCGCCCTGCTGACGGTGATGAGCTATCACTGGCTGTTTTCAGGCACGGTGATCGGTTTTATCGGCTCGGCGCTGCTGGTCGTGTCGACCATCCTGCCGCGTGCCGAACCCGCATCGCATGAGGGGGGCGTCTATGCCCGCACCACAAGAGGCGCCCGCCTGTATCTGGGCACGCCGCGCCTGCGCGGCCTGCTGGCCTTGACGCTGGCCGCCGCTGCCGCCAGCGCCATGGTCATCGTCAACACGGTGGTGATCGTGCGCGGGCTGGGGCTTGGGCAGAGCGAGGTGGCGCTCACGCTGGCTGCTTTCGGATCGGGCTCGATCCTCACCGCGCTTGCCCTGCCGCGTATCCTCGATCGCGTGGCGGACCGCACGGTGATGCTGCTGGCGGCGGTGGGCATGGTGCTGATGCTGGCGCTGCTGGCGGCGGTGACCGCCTCGATGCGGCATGGCACGCCCTATTGGCATGTGCTGCTGCTGGGTTGGCTGTTTCTGGGCATTGCCTATTCGGCAAGCGTCACCCCTTCGGGACGCTTGCTGCGCCGCTCGGGCGAGGCTGCCGATCGTCCCGCGCTTTTCGCGGCACAATTCGCGCTCAGCCATGCCTGCTGGCTGATCTGCTATCCGCTGGTGGGGCTGATCGGCGCGCGCATCGGGATGGCGGCCGCCTTCGGCGCCATGGCTGTGATGGCCGCCATCGGCACTGTGGCGGCGATGCTGCTCTGGCCATCGCGGTCATGACGGCCTTGCCGCGCTCCCGAGTCGGCACTAGGCTGCCTGTCATGAGGGCATTTCGCTCATCCGCGCTGTTGGGGGCGCTGGCGCTGCTGGCCGTGCTGGGGATGAGCCTTGCCGCAGGTTGGCACAGTGCCGCTTTCCACGATGACGATGCCGCCCATGTCGCGGCTCTGGATCACCACGACAGCACGGGCCATGATGACCCTGACAGCGGCGTGCATCTGGTCGCCCATGCCATCGGACACTGGTTCGTGACGCCGCCGCTGGCGGTAACGCCGCGTTTGTGGACCAGCGGCCTGCATCTTCGCCTGCTGCGCGAAACGCCTTTGCTCAGCGGTATCCCTGGCGCCACACCGCTGCGACCTCCCTCGCTCTGATCCTTCGCCGCCCGCGCAGCCGCGCAGGCGGGAGACGTGTCTCGTGAAGGATCATCATCATGACCGACCATTCCGGTCGACGGCGCAGTCTTGCGCCGATCGGCATGCTCGCCGCGACAATGCTGGCGGGCTCGGCGCTGGCTGAACCGGCGCCACCTTTCGCGCAGCTTCTGCGGCAGGCCCAGCAATCGCCGCATGTCGAGGCGTTGCAATCCGATGTCGAGCGGGCACAGGGGCTGGCCGTGCAGGCTCGCGCCCGTCCCAATCCCACCGTCAGCCTTTATGGCGAGAATTTCGCCGGTTCGGCGCCTTACAACGGCTTTGGCGGCACGCAGACGACGTTTCAGGTCAATCAGCCGCTCGAACTGGGCGGCAAGCGCACCGCACGGATCGAGGCGGGGCAGGCGGGCGTCACCGCCGCCCGGTTGCGCAGCCAGGAAGGCCGCCTGACCTACGCTTTCGATCTGGCCCGCGCCTATGCCTCGGTCGAGATCGCCGACAAGCGCATCGAACTGGCCGAGGATGAGGTGGAGGAAGCCACCGCCGATCTCATGCTGGCCCGCGCTCTGGTGGCCTCGGGCAAGGAGGCGCGGCTGCGGTCGCTTCAGGCTGAAACGGAGCTGAACACGCTTCAGGCCGACCTTGTGGTCACACAGGCCAATCGCAAGGCCGCGCTCCTGCGCCTGTCCGCTCTGGCCGGTGTCGAGACGCCCTTCACGGCGCTTGGCGAGTCCCTGCTCGAACGCCAGTCCTCGCGCCCGGCGATGGGGCCGATCGACCCGATGCAGATGGCCATGGTCCGCGTCGCCGAAGCGGAGGGCGATGCCGCAAGGCGCCGCGTCACGCTTCAGCGCAAGGCGGCCATCCCTGATGTCACCATGCAGTTCGGGGTGCGGCGGCTGGAGCAGGAGCGCTCCAACGCGCTGGTCGCGGGGATTTCCGTGCCGCTTCATCTTTTCGACCGCAACCGGGGCAACATTGTCGCGGCGCAGGCGGAGGAACGCGGCGCGCAGGCCCGGCTGGCCGATGCCAGGCTGGAAGCCAGAGCCGAGGTCGAGGCTGGCCAAGCCCTGCTGGAAGCCGCAGAAGCGCGGGCACAGGCAACGGCCAGAACGCTGGCGACAGCGGAAGAAACCTACCGGCTGGCGCGGATCGCTTATGAGGCGGGCAAGTCCCCGCTGATCGAACTGCTCGCCGCCCGTCATGGGCTGGGTGTTGCGCGTGGCGTCCGGCTCGATGCCAGTGCCGCCAGCCTTGATGCCCGTGCCAATCTTGCCCGCCTGCAAGGGCTCACGATTACCGGAGAACCGGTCCAATGAACCAGAAAAACAAGCTCTATGTCGGCGGCGCTCTCGGGTTGGCCGTTGCAGCCACGCTCGGCTTCGGTGCCGCCCGCCTGACTCAGCCGGTCCCCGCCGCGCCCCAGACGGACAACAAGCCTGCCGCCCCCGGCGATAGCGTCACCATGTCCGCGCAGGATGTCGGCCAGTCGCAGATCACGGTGGCTCCGGCGATGACGGGCGCGCTCGATGCGGCCGTTATGGCCTCGGCCACGGTGGAGGCCATGCCCGATGCGCAGGCCGTGTTGACGGCCCATGCCCCCGGCACGGTCACCCGCATCCTCAAGCGCATTGGCGATCCGGTGCGCGCGGGGGAGGTGCTGCTGCTGGTCGAAAGCCGCGATGCCTCGCAGATCGCGGGGGATCAGGCGGCGGCGGCGGCCCGTGTCGCTCTGGCCCGGCAGCAGGCGGCGCGCGAGCAGTCGCTGGTGGCGCAGGGCGTGTCGGCCCGCGCCGATTATGAAACCGCTCAGGCCAATCTCGCGGTGGCTCAGGCCGAGGCGCGCCGCGCCGCCGGGGCGGCCGGGGCCGTGCGCCTGGCGCGCGATGGCCGCAGCGTGGCGGTGGTCAGCCCGATCAGCGGGCGGATCACGGCGCTCCCGGCCAATCTGGGGCAGTTTGTCCCGGCGGAGACCGAGCTGGTCCGCGTCGCCGATCCTCGCCGCATCCAGATCACGGCCAGCCTGCCGGTCAGCGATGCCGCGCGGGTGCGCACCGGGGACAAGGTGGAACTGACGAGCGGCGATGGCGGGAAAATCGAGGGGCGCGTGCGCTCATCGACCGGCGTGGCCACGGCCGATACAAGATCGGCCACGGTGGTGATCGAACCTTCGGGCGGCTCTTTCGTGCCGGGGCAACTGGCGCAGGTGCGTATTTTCGCCTCCGGGCTGGCCGATGGCGGCGGCGTGAAAAGCGGCGTGATCGTGCCGCAGGACGCGGTGCAGACGCTGGGGGATCGCTCGGTGGTCTTCGTGCGGACGGCCAATGGCTTCAAGGCGCGCCCCGTGCAGATCGGCAGCCGGGGTGAGGGGCTGGTCTCCATCGCTTCGGGGCTGAGTGCCCGGACGAAGATCGCCACCAGCAATGCCTTCCTGCTGAAGGCCGAGATCGAGAAGAGCGAAGGAGGCGACGAATGATCGCCCGCATCCTTGCGCTCTCGGTCCGCCAGCGCTGGCTGGTGGCGGCGCTCACCCTGCTGGTGGTCGGTTTCGGGGTGATGCAGATCATGCGTCTGCCGATCGATGCCGTGCCCGATGTCACCAATCGTCAGGTGCAGATCAGCACCTTTGCTCCCACGCTGGGGCCGGTCGACATCGAAAAGCAGGTCACCTTCCCGGTCGAGACGGCGCTGGCGGGCATTCGCGGCCTGACCATGACCCGCTCCTTCTCGCGCAATGGCTTCAGCCAGGTGACGGCGGTGTTCACCGATGCCACCGACATCTATTTCGCCCGCCAGCAGGTGAGCGAGCGGCTCAATCAGGCCAAGGACAGTTTTCCCGCCGGGATCCAGCCCACGCTGTCCCCGCTCAGCACCGGGCTTGGCGAGATTTTCTTCTATTCCATCGCTTTCCGCCATCCCGACGGCAAGGGCGCGACCATCGCCAACGACAAGGCGGGATGGCAGTCGGATGGCAGCTATCTCACCCCCGAGGGCGAGCGGCTGACCACCGAACTGGAAAAGGCGGCCTATCTGCGCACCGTGCAGGACTGGATCATCCGCCCGCAGATGCGCAATGTCGAGGGCGTCGCCGGGGTCGATTCCAACGGCGGCTATGTGAAGCAATATCTGGTCGAACCCAATCTGACGGCGCTGACGACCTATGGCCTGTCCATCACCGAACTGGCGGCCGCGCTGGAACGCGCCAATGTCTCGGCGGGATCGAACTATGTGCGCCGCGCGGGGGAAAGCTTTCTGATCCGCGCCGATGCCCGTCTGAAATCCATCGCGGATATTCAGGAGGCCGTGGTGGCCACGCGCGGCGGCGTGCCGGTGCGCGTGAAGGATGTCGGCCAGGTGGTGATCGGCGGAGCGGTGCGCACCGGTTCGGGCAGCCTGATGGGGTCGGAAGCGGTGATCTCCACCGTGCTGATGCTGGTGGGCGAGAACAGCCGGGTCGTCGCCAACCGGGCCAGCGACAAGCTGACCGAGGTGAACCGCGCCCTGCCGCCCGATGTCTTTGCCGAGCCGGTCTACAACCGCTCCAAGCTGGTCAATGCCACCATCGCCACGGTCAGCAAGAATCTGGTGGAAGGGGCCTTGCTGGTCATCGTGGTGCTGTTCCTGCTGCTGGGCAACATTCGCGCCGCGCTGATCACGGCGGCGGTGATCCCGGTGACGATGCTGATGACCGCCTCGGGCATGAACGGTCTGGGCGTCTCGGGCAATCTGATGAGCCTAGGCGCGCTCGATTTCGGGCTGATCGTCGATGGCGCGGTGATCGTCGTGGAGAACACGCTGCGCCATCTCGCCGAGCGGCAGGAGCATGAGGGCCGCCTGCTGACGCTGAAGGAGCGCATGGAGGAAACCATCGCCTCGGCCACCGCCATGGTGCGCCCGACGGTCTATGGCCAGCTCATCATCTTTCTTGTCTTTGTGCCGTTGCTCACCTTTCAGGGGGTGGAGGGCAAGACCTTCTCGCCCATGGCGATCACGCTGATGATCGCGCTGGCTTCGGCTTTCGTGCTCTCGATCACCTTCGTGCCCGCGATGACGGCCATTCTGATCTCGGGCAGGGTCAGCGAAAGCGAGGTCAGGCCCGTGCTGTGGTTCAAACAGCGCTATGCCCCATGGCTGGAGAAGGCCGTGGCAAGGCCCATGCCTTTCATTCTGGGCGGGGCAGGGGTGTTTGTCGCGGCGGTGCTGGGCTTTGGCCTGCTGGGGCAGGAGTTCATGCCTCAGCTTGACGAGAAGGACATCACCGTCACCAATTTCCGCGTGCCCTCCGCCTCGATTGATCAGTCGACGCAGATGCAGATGCAGATCGAGAATGCCCTGAAAAGCCTGCCCGAGGTGGCGCTGGTCTTTTCCAAGAACGGCAATGCCGATCTGGGCACCGATCCCATGCCGCCCAACGCTTCCGACACCTATGTCATTCCCAAGCCCGAGAAGGAGTGGCCCGCCGATGTCAAAAGCAAGGCCGATATCCTGCGCCACATCGAGGAGAAGATGAAGCCGCTGATCGGCAACCGGACCGAAATCCAGCAGCCGATCCAGATGCGCTTCAACGAGCTGATCGCGGGCGTGCGCGCCGATGTGGCGGTCAAGCTCTATGGCGACGATCTCGACCAGATGACCGTGCAGGCCCAGCGCATCGCCGGCATTCTGCGCAAGATCCCCGGCGCGGGCGATGTCAGCGCCGAACAGACGGCGGGGGCGCCGACCTTCGATGTGAAGATCGACCGCATGGCCGCCGCCCGTTTCGGCCTCTCCGTGCAGGAGGTGGCCGATACGGTTGCCTCGGCGCTGGGCGGACGCGAGGCGGGGCTGCTGTTCGAAGGCGATCGGCGTTTTGCGGTGGTGGTGCGTCTGCCCGATGTGCAGCGCGACGATCTGGAGGTGCTGGGTTCGATCCCGATCATGCTTCCGGCGGCCGAGGGGCAGATCGCAAGATCGATCCCGCTGCGCGAGGTGGCGCGTTTCAGCTACACGCAGGGTCTCAACCAGATCAGCCGCGAGAATGGCAAGCGCATGGTGACCGTGCAGGTCAATGTGCGCGGGCGCGATCTGGGCGGCTTCGTGAAGGAGGCGCAGCGCAAGGTCGAGGCCATCGATCTGCCCCCCGGCATGTACACCGGCCGGGGCGGCACCTTTGAAAGCCTGCAATCGGCGCGGCTGCGGCTGATGCTGGTGGTGCCGGTCTGCTTTGCCGCGATCTATGGCCTGCTCTATCTGGCGCTGGGCGGATTTGCCCCTGCGGGCATCGTGTTCAGCGCGGTGCCGATGGCGCTGGCGGGCGGGGTCTTTGCCCTGCTGCTGCGCGGCATTCCCTTCTCGATCACGGCGGCGGTGGGGTTCATCGCGCTGTCGGGCGTGGCGGTGCTCAACGGTCTGGTGATGATGGAGGCGATCCGCCGCCATCAGAGCGAGGGCGCGCAGGACGAGCAGGCGATCATCGGCGGCGCCATGGAGCGGGTCAGGCCGGTGCTGATGACCGCGCTGGTCGCCAGCCTTGGCTTTGTGCCCATGGCGCTGGCCACCGGCACCGGCGCCGAGGTGCAGCGCCCGCTGGCCACGGTGGTGATCGGCGGGCTGGTGACCTCGACCGCGCTGACGTTGTTGGTGTTGCCCGCCATCACCGCCTGGGTCGGTCGCATGCGGCGCGGGTGAGATGAAGAGGGCGGGTGGATGCGCCACCCGCCCTCTCATATCCGGGATCAGGCTCCGGTGGGGTCGAGCGTCCCGGCCAGAGCCACGCACCAGATCACGCCAAGGGCGAGCAGCATCTCCAGCGAGACGCTGCCGCGCAGGGCCGCGAGAGCCTTGTGCCGGGCCAAGGGCTGAGAGGCCCGCTCCAGTGCGGGCACCAGATGAAAGCGGTTGTGCGCGGCCAGCAGGAACATGCCGGCAAACAGCGCCAGCTTGGCGATGATCAACTGCCCATAAGGCGTATGGGCGATGGCGGGCCATTCGCCCGGTGCCGCGAGGAACAGCAGATTGCCCAGCCCGCTGACGAGCAGCACGCCCACCAGCACACCGCCGATCAGCGCAAAGCCGGAGAGCATGCGCAACAGTTGCGAGAGAGACACGCGGTCCTCGGCCTGAGCACGCCACAGGCGGGCGGTGAAGAGCAGCAACGCCCCCACCCAGGCAAGGCCGCACCACAGATGGGCCATGTCGCCCGCCAGCCGGATCAGACCAGCGCCTCCCTGCGAAGCGGCACCGTGGCCGCCCCATGCCAGACTGGCCGCGGCCACACCCGCAACCACAGCCAATGTGCCCAGCGAGCCGCCAGCAAGCGCGAGGATCAGGCCGATCAGCAAGGCACAAAGCCGCGCAAGCACACTCCAGCCCAGCGCGGAATGGCAGGCCATCATCATGACCATATCCCGGTCGAGATCGGTCAGGTCGCAGCCCATCATCGCGGCCATCGTCAGGAGAAAGCCCAGCGTGCCGATGCCAAGCCCGGCCAGACAGCCGATGCCCAGAACCAGCCGCCCCGCCCCGCCGATCCGGCGTTCCCCCAGCAGATATGCCGTGAAGGGAACGCCGAACACCAGCGCCAGATCGATGAACTGCGCCCAGCGCAGCCAGACCTGCGCCCCGTCCATCATTTGACGGTGAAGGTCAGCTTGCCCGTGACGCGATGCGTGTCGGTGGAAACGACATGCCAGTCGGCCTCATAGGTGCCGGCGGGCAGGGGGCGGGCCAGCTTGGCCAGCAGGGTCACGCCATCGGGCGCGACGCTGGTCTTCACGCCGGTCATCTTCATCGGCTGGTGGTGATCCATGCCCGGCATGCCGGTCATCATCAGATCCATGCCCGACATGGCGGCCATCAGCGGCTCGCTGAAGGTCACCGAAACCTGCGTGACATTGCTGGCGGCGGCGCCTTCGGCAGGCTTGGCCGAAACCAGCTTGGGATGGGCCATGGCGGGGGCGGCAAGGCCCGCAACGGCAAGACCGGCAGACAGAACGGCGGCGAGAAGACGATGACGCATCGAGGAAACTCCCGTTTGGTTGTTCCGGGGATACGCAGCGGCGGCGCGGCCCCCTCGAAAATTTTTGCTTCGGGCAAAAATCGTGAGGGATGCCGCGCGATGCTGCGTATGGAGAGGCGTGCACCAGAGGATTTTCGCGCATGACCGACCTTGACCACCTGCTTGCCGGCCTTGGCGACAGGCCGCTCGACCCCCGCCTTGCCGCGATCGATGCCTCGGTCTTTGCCGGGCTTGAGGCCGAGCAGCGGCCCGCCCTGTCGCGCGGGGCGCTGGGTGTGCTGACCGGGCTGGCCATGCTGGGCGGCGTTCTGGCCACAGCGTGGCCGGCTCCGGCGGCGCTGGCGGGCAGTGCTACGCCGATCGGGGTGCCGCGTGAGTTGATGCCCTCCACCCTGTTGGGAGAGGAGCCGTGAACCGGCGCTCCTCGCTGATCCTGGCGGCGGCGCTGGCTTTCGTGGCGGCGGTCGGCGGGGTCTGCCTCGGGCATATGGTGATCGCCCCGCCGCGCCCGGTGGAAAGCCAGATGCATCAGTTGCTGCATGAACAGCTCAACCTCGATGCCGCCCAGTCGGCGCGGGTCGAGGCGCTGGAAAAGGATTTCGCGTTGCGCAAGGCCGCGCTGGAGGCGCAATTGCGCGCCGCCAATGTCGATCTGGCCGCCGCCATCGAGGCCGAGCATGGCTATGGCCCGCGCGTCGCCACCGCCGTGGACAAATCGCACCATGCCATGGGGGAGCTGCAGAAAGCCACGCTGGAGCATGTCTTTGCCATGCGCAGCGTGCTGCGCCCCGATCAGGCGAGCCGCTTCGACGCGGCGATCGTGAAGGCCCTGACCGGTCCGGCCAAATGACGGCAGGGACAGGCAGGCGGGAGGCGGTTCTTGGCTGATCTGGCCGGGCTCAGCGATGGGGATCTTGCCGTGTTGGCCATGGCCGGGCGGCAGGCGGCCTATCGCCTGCTGCTCGACCGCCATCGCGCGCTGGTCTTCCGCATTGCCCGCAACCATTGCGGCGATGACGATGCCGCATTGGACATCACGCAGCAGAGTTTCGTCAGCGCCTTTGCCGCGCTGGCCCGTTACGATCGCGCGCGGCCCTTTGCCCATTGGCTGGCGCGCATCGCGCTCAACAAGTGCCATGACTGGGGCCGCCGCCGCAAGGTGCGCGATTTCTTCAGCTTCGCCCGCCCGCTCGACGAGGCCACGCAGATCGCCGCGCCGCAGGTCGCTGCCGACACGCAGCTTGCCGATGCGCAGGAGCTGCGCCGGGCGATGGCGGCGATGGCCCGCCTGCCCGACCGGCTGAAAGAGGTGCTGGTGCTGCGCACGCTGGAGGGCATGAGCCAGAGCGAGGTTGCCAGCCTGCTGGGCATCAGCGAAAAGGCGGTCGAAACCCGCCTGTACCGCGCCCGAGAAAAATTGGCGGTCCTTTTGAGGGGTTGATGGCCGGGCCGCGTATCAACAGGCAGACCATCTTTCGGGACAGAAACATCATGTCATCCTGGATCATCGACCGACGCGCCCTGCTGGGGGCCGTCGGTCAGCTTGGCGGCGTCGCGCTGGCCGGGCAGGCCACGCCCGGCTGGGCCAAGACCCTCTCGCAAGGCGGGGCTGCCTTGCCCTCGTCCGAAGTGCTGTCGGGCGAGGCGATCACCCTGCGCATCGGCAAGGGGCATGTGACCATCGGCGGCAAGCCCGCCAAGGCGATCACTATCAACGGCACCGTGCCCGGCCCGATGCTGCGGCTGAAGGAAGGCCAGATGCTGCGCCTGACCGTCATCAACGAGCTGGATGAGCCAAGCTCGCTGCACTGGCACGGGCTGGTGCTGCCCTTCCAGATGGATGGCGTGCCGGGGGTGTCCTTCCCCGGCATTCCGCCGCGCTCCAGCTTTACCTATGAGTTCCCCATCGTTCAGCACGGCACCTATTGGTATCACAGCCATTCGGGCCTGCAGGAGATGATGGGCTGCTATGCCCCCATCGTCATCGAACCCGCCGAGGCGCTGCCGGCGCCTTTGCCTTCCATGCGCGAGCATGTGGTGCTGCTCTCCGACCACAGCTTTGTGAACCCGGCCCGCATCGCGCGCAATCTGAAGGTCGAGGCCGATTACTACAACCGCCAGCCCCAGACGCTGTCGGGCCTGATGGCCGGGCATGAGCTGTCGATGGATCAGCGGCTGATGTGGGCGAAGATGCGCATGTCGCCCACCGACATCGCCGATGTCACGGCATCGGTGATGCATTATCTGGCCAACGGCCATGGCCCGGACGAGAACTGGACCGGCCTGTTCACCCCCGGCGAGACGGTGCGGCTGCGTTTCATCAACGCCGCCTCGATGACCTTCTTCAACGTCCGCATTCCGGGGCTGGCGATGCAGGTGGTGGCCGCCGACGGGCAGGATGTGCAACCCGTCACCGTGGAGGAATTCCAGTTTGGCGCCGGTGAAACCTATGACGTGATCGTTACCCCGCAGAACCGCGCCTACACGATTGCCGCCGAGACGATGGACCGCTCCGGCATGGCACGCGCCACGCTCGCCCCTGCCGCGGGGATGGCGGCGCCGGTGCCGCCGCGACGCGCAAGGCCGCTGCTGACCATGAAGGATATGGGCATGGATATGTCGGGCGGGGCGATGAAAGGCATGTCCATGAAGATGCGCGATGGCTCGCTGGCGCCGCAGGTGAAGATGGGGCCGGGCGTCGACATGATCAGCGCCATGCCCGAGGACCGTATGGGCGACCCCGGCATCGGCATGGGCGATGTCGGCCACAAGGTGCTGACCTATCGCGATCTGGTGGCGCTGCATCCCAACCCGGACCTGCGCGCGCCCGAACGCGAGATCGAGGTCCATCTGACCGGCGCCATGGAGCGCTATATGTGGTCGATGGACGGCAAGACCATGAGCCAGGCCCACGAACCCATCCCCATGCGCAAGGGCGAGCGGGTGCGTTTCACGCTGGTCAATGACACGATGATGGCGCATCCCATCCATCTGCATGGCCATATCTTTGAGCTGGTCACCGGCCATGGCGACCATTCGCCGCGCAAGCATACGGTGACGGTGCAGCCCGGCGGCAAGGCCAGCTTCGATGTCACCGCCGAGCCCGGCGACTGGGCGTTTCACTGCCACCTCTTCCTGCATATGGCGATGGGCATGATGCGTGTCGTCCAGGTGCGTCCGGCGTGATGGGGGGCAGGATCATGACTCATCGCTGCGCCGTCGCGCTGGCCGCGCTGGCCGCGCTGGCTCTGGCCCTGCCGGCCATGTCCCATGCGCAGGACACGATGCCGGGGATGGATATGGGCGGCCATCAGCATCACCATGCCCCGGCTCCACCCGCGCAACAGGCGGCGGATCAGCCGGCAGCGCCTGCCGCTCCGGCTACGGAGGGGGCGAGCGACGAGCCCAAGGGCACCGACCAGTCCCCGGGCAGCGCCGAGCCGCCGCCCGTCGCGCATGATCTGGCGGGCAGCCGCTATTGGGACCCGCAGGCGATGGCGCAGGCGCATCACGCGATGATGACCGAGCGTCCGGCCCCGCTTTATGGCGCGGTGAAGATGGACATCGCCGAATATCAGTTCGGCAAGAATGGCGACTCCTGGCGCTGGGAGGGCGAGGGCTGGCTGGGTGACACCAACCGCCTGTGGGTCCGCAGCCGCGGCGAAGGCCCGGTCGGTGGCCGTCTGGAGGATGCCGAGGTGGAAGCCGCCTATTCCCGCGCGATCAGCCCCTGGTGGAACCTGCAGGCGGGTGTGCGTCAGGATCTGGGCACCGGGCCGGTGCGCACCCATGCGATGCTGGCGCTCGAGGGGCTGGCGCCCTATCGCTTCGAGATGCTGGCGGCGGCCTATCTCTCCGACAAGGGGCAGTGGACCGGGCGGATCGAGGCCTCGGTGGATGAACGGGTGACGCGACGCATCGTTCTGCAGCCGCGCGTGGAGTTCAACCTTTCAGCGCAGGATATGCCGCAGCAGCGGCTGGGCGCGGGGCTGACCACCGCTGAGCTGGGCTTCCGCCTGCGCTATGAGTTCAGCCGCAAGTTCGCGCCCTATCTGGGCGTTTCATGGACATGGGCGGGCGGGCGCACGGCCGACTACCGCCGCGCCGATGGGGAAAGCCCCTTGGCCCGTGTCTTCGTGCTGGGCATTAAGAGCTGGTTCTGAGGTGAGCGCCGGGCGGGGATGATCGCCCCGCCCGGCGCGCTCGGCCAGTATCCTGTGGTCAGTATTGGGTCTTGGGATCGACCAGCCCCGGCAAGGGCGTGCCTGCCAGATCCGCGCGGATCGCCTCGGCAACCACCATCGCGCTGGAGGCGGGGAGGGTGGCGCTGGCGATATGCGGCGTGACCTCGATGGCGGGATGGCGCCAGAAGGGATGATCGGCGGGCAGCGGCTCGTTCTCAAAGACGTCGAGGATGGCCGCGCCGATCTGGCCTTCTTCCAGCGCCGCCAGCAGATCGCCTTCCACCAGATGCGCGCCGCGCCCGGCATTGATGATCGCGGCGCCGCGCGGCAGGGCCCCGAACAGATCGGCCTTGAGGATGCCGCGCGTTTCGGGCGTCAGCGGCAGCAGGCAGACCAGAATGTCGAGATCGCTCAGGAAGGCGGCCAGTTCCTCCTGCCCCGCAAAGCAGTCCACGCCCGGCATGGCATGGCGCGAGCGGGCCCAGCCCGAGAGGCGGAAGCCGAAAGGCGCCAGCGCGGTCAGCGCGGATTGCCCCAGGCGCCCCATGCCCAGCACGCCGACGCGCCTGTCAGCCGCGCGCACCTGCGGGCGGTGAGTCCATTCGCCTCTGGCCGCTGCGGCGCGGTAGTGGTGGAGGTCGCGGTGCAGCGACAGGACGCCTGCCGCGACATATTCGGTCATGCCCTCGGCCAGCGCCGGATCGATCATGCGCAGCACGGGCAGGCCATCGGGCACCACGCTCAGGTCGAGCTGATCGACGCCAGCCCCAACCGACAGCAGAAAACGCAGATTGGGCAGGCCATCGAGCAGCCCTTCGGGCAGCGTCCAGGCGCCGACATAGCCGATCTCGCCGGGATCGCCGACATCGGGCCATTGGCGCACCTCCAGGCCGGGGATCATCTGCGGCAGCCTTTCGGCCCAGATGCGCCCACGCTCGGGCGAGCCCACGTGAAGAAAGACGGGAGGAGTCATGGTCAGCGCCACCGTTGCAAGGGACAGAAACAGCGCCCGAACCATCATGGGACGGTTCGGGCGTGGGGTGATCGGTCGCATGTCTGCGGGATGCGCCGCCGCCGGGCAAGACCCGTGCGGCGCCGCATCCCCGCTTACATCTTATAGGCCAGATGCACCATGAACTGGCGCGGCGCACCGGGCATCAGCCAGATCCGCGAGTAGGAACTGGGGAAATAGGAGACGTTGAAAAGATTGGTGACTTCACCCGACAGCTTCAACTTCTCGGTCAGCGAGAGCGAGGCCGAGACGCGGGTCAGCGTGTAGCTGGGGAGCATGAACATCGCGCCGCTGGCGTTGCGATAGCCCGTTTCGCCCACACGCTGGCCAACGTAATTGATCCCGGCGCCGATATCCGCCTTCTTGCCCGCCAGCGTGAAATCCTTGAACAGCAGCGCGCTGGCGCTGTTCTTGGGCACGTTGATCAACTGATCGCCCTTGTGGAGCGAATAGCCGAAGTTGGGATCGATCGCGTCCTGATCGATGATCGCGTCGGTATAGGCATAGTTGAGGTCCACCCGGAAACCATAGGGCAGCTTGCCGCTGACCGAGGCCTCGACACCCCGGCTGCGCGCCTTGCCCGCCGCGATCGAGAAGCCCGCATTGACCGGATCGGCGGTCAGCACATTGGTCTTGGTCATGGTGTAGAGCGCCAGCGAGGCCAGCAGCGCATTGTGGAAGGCCGAGAGTTTGCCGCCAACCTCCCAGGCCGTGGTTTTTTCCGGCAGGAAGGCGTTGTTGTTGGCATCGGTGCCGATGTTGGGCCGGAAGCCCTTGCCGAAGCTGCCATAGAGCGTGAGCGACTGGGTGGGCAGAATGCTCAGGCCGAGCTGCGGGCTGAAGGCATCGCGGGTCTGGCGTGACCAGGCGGTGGTCAGGCGGTTGAGGACGATCTGGTCGAAATGGTCGTAGCGGCCGCCGGCGCGCAGCTTCAGCCAGTCGGTGACATCGATCATGTCCTGAAGATAGGCGCCGCCTTCCTCATCCTTCTCGATGCTGTTGATGAAGGCACCGGTCGTCGGCAGATTGCCATAGACCGGATTGTAGATGTTGATCGCATTGCCGGCGGCCAGCGTCGTCTGCGCGGCCACCGCGGGCGGACGGAAGCGGGTCTGGATCGTGTCGAGCGTGAAGTAGTTCCAGTCCGCACCGATCTGCAGATTATGCGTCAGGCCGAAGGTCTCGGCCTTGCCGTCGACTTCGCCGCGGAAGGTCAGGTCGGTGGTGTTGTAATCGCGATAGCGGCGCTGGCGCGACAGATTGGTGCTGTCGGTGTAAAAACGCTGACGGCTGGTGGTGTTCTCCGCCTCGGTGGCATAGCCGCTGAAGGAGGAGGTGCGATAGGAGGCGCCCAGCAGCACCGTCCAGTTCTTGCTGAAGCTGTGCTGCATCTGGAGCTGATGGCTGAAGCTCTCGGTGGTGATGGGGCCATCGCCCGGCTCGCCCAGAAAGCGCGTGCGGGGAATGGCGTAGAGATTGCCGTTGACCGCCACGATGCCGCGATCGAAGGGCACCTGCTGATGGACCCATTCGAAATCGTAGGACAGCTTGGTGGCATCGTTGAGCTGCCACAGGAATGATGGCGAGATCGTATAGGTCTTGTGATGCATATATTGGCGATAGCTGTCGCCTTCATCGTAAGCCCCGGTGATCCGTGCCGCGAATTTCGAGGTGAGCGCGACATTGACGTCACCCTGCACGCGGCGGTTGTTGTAGCTGCCGCCCGAAAGCTGAAGTTCTCCGCCATTGGTGAAATACGGCTTCTTGGTGATGATGTTCACCGCGCCGCCCGGATCGCCGCGACCGAAGAGGGCCGAGGTCGGTCCCTTGATCACCTCGATCCGTTCGATGTTGGAGGCATCGCGCGCGCCGCCATACCCGCGTGAGGCGCTGAAGCCGTTGAGCAGATAATTGCTCGACTGGCTTTCGTCGCCGGCAAAGCCGCGAATGGCATAGCTGTCGAACAGGCCGCCGAAATTGTTCTGGCGTGCCACGCCCGCCACGAAATCAAGCGCGCCCGACAGGGTGGTCAGCCCGGCGTCCTGCAGGATTTTCGCATCCATCGTCTGGACGACTTGCGGCAGTTGCTTGAGGGGCGTGGTGCCCAGATAGGGCTGGCGCATCCCGGTGACGGTGATGCTTGTGGTATCGTCCCTGGACTCTGTGGCCGGTTCATCCGCGGCCTGGGCGCAGGCGGGGATCGATGCGGCTGCGATGGCGGCCGTGGCGCAGAAAAGCTGAATTCGAAGCGTGGATCTGGATGTGCGCATGGTAACCCCCGGACGAGCAATCGATGATGCCTTCCTTCTGGTTTCGCGAAGATGCGATGGTGGGGAGGCGCGATGCCCTCTCGGCGGGCGCCTTTGATCGCATCTTCTGCAACCGGTGTTGGCACGACCGAGTATGAGCGCAGCTTATAGAATTAGATTGCAATGTGAGGCCCGGCAGACCGCATTATCGCTGAATGAGCGGGTGGTTTACGCAGGAAATGCTGCCGGGCCCTTTGAGGCGCGCGATCAGGATTCGGGCAGCCGCGACACAACAAGCGCAGTCAACAGCGCTACACCCTGAACGATGACACTATCATTAAAATCATAGCGCGGATGGTGCAGCGGCTGATTGTGATCGGGGGCTTTCTGGCCCAGCCAGATATAGGCGCCGGGGCGCTGCTGAAGCATGAAGGAGAAGTCCTCCGAGGTGAAGGCGGGCACAGGCGCTTCGGCCACATCGTCGGACACCAGACGGGCGGCCTCGAGCACATCGCGGGCGGCATCGGCATCGTTGATCGTGGCGGGATAATAGCGATCATAGTCGACGCGGATGACCGTCTCGGTGGAGGCGGCAACGCCCTGCGCCATGGCGTGGATCGAGGCCTCGATACGGTCCTGGATCTCGGGATCGAAGGTTCTGACGGTGCCCATGATCTCGCAGCTTGCGGGGATCACATTATGGGCATGACCGCCCGCGATCTTCGTCACCGACAGCACGGCGGCCTGCGTGGCCGGGACGCGGCGCGAGACGATCGTGTTGAGCTGCTGGACCAGATCGGCCGCCGCCAGCAAGGCGTCGGGCGTGTCATGAGGCAGCGCGGCATGGCCGCCGCGTCCCTCGATGGTGATCTGGAACTTGTCGGCCGAGGCCATGATCGGGCCGGGGCGGGTGCGGATGGCGCCTGCGGGCAGGTCGGGCCAGTTGTGGATGGCAAAGACCTGCTCGCACGGGAACAGATCGAACAGGCCGTCGCGGATCATTTCGCGCGCGCCGCCCTGTCCTTCCTCGGCGGGCTGGAAGATGAAGGCGACCGCACCGGAAAAGCCGCCCTGTGCCGCCAGATGGCGCGCGGCCCCCAGCAGCATGGCGGTGTGGCCGTCATGCCCGCAACCATGGAATGCGCCCGCATGGGTACTGGCATGGGGCAGCCCGGTTTGTTCGTCAAAGGGCAGGGCGTCCATATCGGCGCGCAGACCGATCATGCGGTTGGACGTGCCCCTTCGCAGGACACCCACCACGCCCGTCCCGCCAAGCCCGGTGGTCACCTCAAGCCCGAGCGTGCGCAGCGCATCGGCGACGATGCCGGCGGTGCGATGCTCGCAAAAGCCGAGTTCGGGGTGGGCGTGAATGTCGCGGCGCAAGGCGGTCAGATCCGGCACAAGGGCCGCGATCCCGTTCAGATCGATCATTGCATCTGCTCTTCAAACAGCGTTTCGATGGGATCGTGGCACTTGATGACCGGCGATTTGATCACAATGAAGCTGAAATATTTTTCGATGCCGAAATCCCCTTCAAGGATTTCCTCGATCACGGCCTGATAATGCGAGACGTCGCGCGTGATGAATTTGACGAGATAGTCGTAACCGCCGCTGACCAGATGGCATTCGACGATCTCGCTGACATTGGCGGCCCGCTGCTCGAACTTGGTGAAATCGCGGATGCGGTGGTCTTTGAGCGTCACCTGCGTGAAGACCGTCAGGGTGGAGCCCAGCTTGGCCAGCGCGAGCTGGGCTCTGTAACCGATGATGAAGCCGGCCTTTTCCAGCCGCTTGACCCGCGCAAGGCACGGGCTGGGCGACAGGCCGACCGCATCGGCGAGATCAACGTTCGACATGCGGCCGTTACGCTGGAGCTGCGCGAGGATCCTGAAATCCAGTCGATCAAGTTTTGGATTAAGGCTCATCGCGTTGTGCTTCTCCCGCTCTTATTGGCTGAACTCCTGTCAGGCGATGGCCGCCCGGACTTCAGCATGATCCAGCACATCGTCCAGCGTCGCGCGCAGACGCTGCAACAAGGTGTCCATATCGTCTTCGTCACAACTGAGCGCTGGGGCCAGGCCGATGGTGCCATCGCCGAAAGCCCGGAAGATCAGGCGCCGCTCATAAGCCGCGCGGGACAGTCTGTCGGAGATGTTAAGTGCTGATGTAAATGGGGTTTTTGCCACCTTGTCGGCCACCAGCTCGATCCCTGCCAGCATGCCTGCCGTGCGAATGTTGCCCACCAGCGGATGATCGGCCAGCGCCGCCAGACCCTGCTCCAGTTGCACGGCGCGCACCTGCCCGTTGGCCAGAATCCCGCCCTGCAGATAAAGATCCATGACTGCGAGCCCCACGGCCGCGCTGACCGGGTGCCCCGAATAGGTCTGCCCATGGCCGATGGGCAGATGGTTGTCAGGCCCATCGGCCATTCCGGCATAGATTTGTTCGCTCATCAGCACCGCCCCCATCGGAGCATAACCTGCTGTCAGCCCCTTGGCGAGGGTCATAAGATCGGGCGTTACCCCCTCGCTCTCGCAGGCGAACATCGGACCGGTGCGGCCAAAGCCGGTGATGACCTCATCGGCGACGAACAGAATGTCCAGCTCGCGGCAGGTTTCGCGGATGGCCTTGAGCCAGCCTTTGGGCGGTACGATGACGCCCGCCGATCCCTGAACCGGCTCGGCAAAAAAGGCCGCGACATTCTCCGCGCCCAGTTCCTCGACCTTGGCTTTCAATTGGGCGACCGACAGGTCGATCACCGCCTGCGGGTCTTCGCCCACCGGGCTGCGATAAGGATAGGGGGCCGGAATATGATGCTGCCAGCGATGCGGCACATCGAACTGCCGGTGGAAGGCAGGCAGGCCGGTCAGCCCCGCGCCATTGCTCGACGAACCGTGATAACCCTTGTCGAGCGCGATCATATGCTTCTTGGCCGGGCGGTCCGTGGCATTGAAATAATGGACAATAAAGCGGATCGCGGAATCGACGGCATCCGAACCGCCCAGCGTGAAATAGACCCTGTCCAGCCCCGGAGGCGACAGGTCAGCCAGCCTCTCGGCCAGGCGGATCGCGGGTTCGCTGGCGAAGGAGAAATAGCCGGTGGCATAGGGCAGCCGGCGCATCTGCTCGCTGGCGGCGGCCACGATGCTTTCCTGGCCATAACCGACATTGACGCACCACAGGCCGGCGAAGGCATCGAGCAACTCGCGCCCTTCCGCATCGGTCAGATACATGCCCCTGGCCGATGACAGCACGGTCGCGCCGCGCCTTTCATGGGCGCGATAGGCCGAAACGGGGTGGATCAGGTGGCGACGGTCGCTTTCGATCAGGGAGTTGGCAAGCATGGGACCTCTCGGGTGGTGTCGTCCTGCCCAGTCTATCCCCTTGGCAAAGCGAGATGCCCTGAATTCCCGGCCAGAGCGGAGCGCGGCGTGCCGAACTTCGCCGCGCTCCGGCATTTTATGCTGCCCATGGCCGGGCCGACGACTCAGCCGATGTTGCTGACGATGGCCTTGCCGCATTCCAGCGTCGATGCGCCGCCCGCCAGATCGCGCGTGCGCCCTGCGGGCGTGGCCAGCACCGTCTCGATGGCGCGCAGGATCGAGGCCGAGGCCTCCAATTCTCCCAGATGTTCCAGCATCATGGCCGCCGACCAGATCTGGCCGACCGGATTGGCGATGCCCATGCCCGCAATGTCGGGCGCTGATCCATGCACCGGCTCGAACACCGAGGGGATCGAGCGATCCGGGTTGATGTTGCCGCAAGGCGCGATGCCGATGGTGCCGGTGCAGGCCGGGCCCAGATCGGACAGGATGTCGCCGAAGAGGTTGGAGGCCACCACCACATCGAACCGGTCGGGGTTCATCACGAATTGGGCGGTCAGGATGTCGATATGGTATTTGTCGGTGCGGACATCGGGGTAGGCCTTGGCCATTTCCTCCACGCGCCCGTCCCACCACGGCATGGTGATGGCGATGCCGTTCGACTTGGTGGCCGAGGTCAGATGCCTGCGGGGCCGCGCCTGCGCCAGATCGAAGGCATAGCGCAGGATGCGGTCGGTGCCATGGCGGGTCATCACCGTTTCCTGCAGCACGATCTCGCGCTCGGTGCCGGGGAAGGAGATGCCGCCGATGGCCGAATATTCGCCCTCGGTGTTCTCGCGCACGATCATCATATCGATGTCGCCCGGCTTGCGGCCCGCCAGCGGGCAGGGCACGCCGGGCATCAGCCGCGCGGGGCGCAGATTGACATAGAGATCATATTCACGCCGGAACTGGATCAGCGAGCCCCACAGCGAGACGTGATCGGGCACCGTCTCGGGCCAGCCGACCGCGCCGAAGAAGATGGCGTCGACATCGCCGATCCGCGCCTTCCAGTCTTCGGGCATCATGGTGCCATGCTGCGCGTAATAATCGCAGGAGGCGAAGTCGTGCCATTGCTGCTCGATGGTGATGCCATGGGCGGCTGCTGCGGCTTCAAGCGCGCGCACGCCCTCGGGCATCACCTCCTTGCCGATGCCGTCGCCGGCCAGCACGGCGATGCGATAGGTCTTGCTCATGCCCCGAATCCTTTCAGGCCGGCCCAATGGAAGGCCTTGGTTTCCAGATATTCCTCGATCCCCTCACGCCCGCCTTCACGCCCCAGCCCGGAGGCCTTGATGCCGCCGAAGGGCGCCATTTCCATGGCGATGGCACCGGTGTTTAGGCCGACCATGCCGAACTCCAGAGCCTCGCCCACACGCCAGGCGCGGTGCAGATCATTGGTGTAGAAATAGCTGGCGAGGCCGAAAGGCGTGGCATTGGCCATGGCCACCGCCTCTTCCTCCCGCTCGAAGCGGAACACCGGGGCGAGGGGCCCGAAGGTCTCCTCACTGGCGAGCCGCATCTCGGTGGTGGCGCCGGTCAGCAGAACGGGCCGCGCGAAGGTCGGCAGGCCGGGGGCGGGGGATTGGGCCGCGATCCGGCCGCCAAGGGCCAGGGCATCCTCCAGATGGGCATGGACCTTGTTGGCTGCCGCAGGGTTGATCAGCGGGCCGATGGTGGTCGTGCTGTCGCGTCCGTCTCCTACTTTCAGCGCGCTCACCGCCTCGCCCAGCCGCGCGACGAAGCGGTCATGGATGCCCGCCTGCACCAGAATGCGGTTGGCGCAGACGCAGGTCTGGCCGGCATTGCGGAACTTGCTGGCCATGGCGCCGGCGACCGCGGCGTCCAGATCGGCATCGTCGAAGACGATGAAAGGCGCATTGCCGCCCAGCTCCAGACTGAGCCGCTTGAGCGTTCCCGCCGACTCCCGCATCAGCAGCGAGCCGACCCGCGTCGAGCCGGTGAAGGAGAGTTTGCGCACCACGGGGCTGGCGGTCAGCGCGCCGCCGATGCCCTCGGGCAGGCCGGTGACGATGTTGACCACCCCCGCCGGAATGCCCGCCCGCTGGGCAAGAAGGCCCAGCGCCAGCGCGGTGAAGGGCGTCAGCTCCGAGGGCTTGATGACCACCGTGCAGCCCGCCGCCAGAGCCGGGGCGATCTTGCGCGTGATCATCGCCGCCGGGAAATTCCATGGCGTGATGATCGCGCAGACACCGACCGGCTCCTTCAGCGCCAGAATGCGGCGGTCAGGGGTCGGTGCGGGGATATCATGGCCGGAGATGCGGCGCCCCTCGGCGGCAAACCATTTGACGAAGGAGGCGGCGTAACCGATCTCGCCTTCCGCCTCGGCCAGCGGCTTGCCCTGTTCGGCGGTCATGATCCGCGCCAGATCCTGCTTGCTGGCCAGGATCAGCTCATGCCATGTTTCCAGCAGGGTGGCCCGCTCATCGGCGGTGCGTGCTTTCCAGGCGGGCAGGGCGTTCTGCGCGGCGAGGATGGCTTCCCGCGTTTCATCCGCCCCGCAGGAGGGCACGGTGCCGATCGTCAGGCCGGTGGCCGGATTGATGACATCCAGCGCCTCCCCTCCGGCGGAGGAGCGCCAGTGCCCGTCGATCAGGCAGGCCTGAACGAACAGCGATGCGTCGCGAAGATCCATGATGTCCTCCATCAGAACAGCGCCTGGCTGATGATCCCGAAGGACCGGCCCGGACGCGATGGCGTGGGTTCGTCGCCGCGCACCATGGTGACGAAGCGATGGACCCGGACAAGGCCCAATTCCTCCAGCCAGTCGCTCAGCCCGCATTCGCCCGGAATGTCGAGGCGCATGAATTCGCCGCTGCGCGACCCCAGCCATTGCGCGATCAGGCCCTTGGCGCGGTCCTTGTCCGGCGCGACCACCGGGCCGACGACGTAACCCCGCCCGAAACGGCGGAAGAGCGCGAAGCCGGTCACCTCGCCATCCGAATCGAGCACGACGCCATGCCCCTTGTCGAGCACCGCCGCCATGATCGAGGGGCGCTCGAGTCCCGTGGCTTCCTGCGCCAGAGCGGTGACCTTGTCCCGGTCCCGTTCGCCCATCGGCCGGATGCGCTCACCCTCGCCCAGCGGCAGGAGGGGTACGCTGAAAGACGTACCCTGATGCTGAAGGATTTCCGATATGCCGTTGAAACCGAATTTGCGGAACATCGGGAGGCCGCCATGATTGGCATTGAGCAGGACGCTGCGCTGGCCGATCTGGTCGAGCACATTGTCCATCACGATCCGCCCGATCCCGCCGTTCCGAAATGGCTTGGCGACGATGAACATGCCAAGCGTCGCGCAATCCTGCCCGTGCAGCCACCACATCGCGGAACCGATGATCTGGCCGCCCATTTCCGCGACGGTTCCCGCGCCCAGCGCCAGGGCGCTCGCAATATCCTGCTTGCGGTGCGGCCATTGCTCACCCACCGACAGGGCATGGACCGAGGCCACGTCCGTTGCGGTCATCGGACGAAGCTTCAGCCTGCGGTCCGGCATTGTCGCCATCGAATACTCCTGTGCGTTGATGCTGTCGCATCGCGATCTCTTGGCTTTGCTTTACAGGCGAATGGCAAGCATTCGCTGCCGCGCATGGGGCGGCTTCCAGTTCAATCCGTCGGATACGCGGCGTGATCCGGAATATCATGCCGGAACTTTGGCGTATCATGCTGCCGGGGCAGAGTCGGCCAGACAGACATAAGCGGCCGATTCTTCGCCATACCGTCCGGTTTTTTCAAGGGAGAACAGGCGTGCGGGGCATGCGAATCCAGGCAGATTCCAGACAGACGATTGTGCCGTGAATGGCTGATCGCTGGATCATGGGCATGATCGCGAAACGGGTCGGCGGCGCGCTGCTGACGCTGTTTCTGCTGTCGCTTGTCGTCTTTGCCATGTCCCTGCTGATGGGCGGCGACGCGGCAGAGGCGATGCTGGGGCAGAATGCCACGCCCGAGGCTTTGGCGGGGCTGCGCGCGGCGATGCATCTCGATCAGCCCTCATGGCAGCGTTATCTGGGCTGGCTGGGGGGCTTGCTCCGGGGGGATCTGGGGGTTTCGCTGATCACGAAGCTGCCGGTCTCCACGCTGCTGGCGCCGCGCCTTCTGGCCTCGCTGCAACTGGCGGGGTTGACCGCCGCGGTGTCGGTGCCCCTGGCGCTGTTTCTGGGCATTCTGGCGGCTGTCCGGCGCGGATCGCTGCTGGACCGGGTGATCAGCATGGCCACCATCGGCGTGGTGTCGGTGCCGGAATTCGTCATCGCCACGCTGATGGTGCTGATCTTCGCGGTGCGGTTGCATTGGCTGCCCGCGCTGTCCTCGTCCCGCGACTTTTCCTCGCTGCATGATGTGGTGCGTGTGTTCACCATGCCGGTGATTTGTCTCGCCTGCGTCGTGATGGCGCAGATGATCCGCATGACCCGCGCCGCCGTCTGCGACGCGCTCGACAGCAGCTATGTCGAGGCGGCAAGGCTGAAAGGCGTGCCGCCCCGCCGTCTGGTGCTGGGGCACGCACTGCCCAATGCGATCGGGCCGATCGTCAATGCCGTCGCGCTCAGCCTGTCGGTGCTGCTGGGCGGGGTGATCGTGATCGAGGTAATCTTCAACTATCCCGGCGTGGCCCGACTGATGGTGGACGCCGTCAGCACCCGCGACCTGCCCCTGATCCAGACCGTCGCCATGATTTTCTCCGCCGCCTATCTGATGCTGGTGACCAGCGCGGATATCGTTGCCATCCTTTGCAATCCCAGGCTGCGCCATCGATGAACACAGTGCCAAAATCCGGGGTGCCCTATGGGGCGCAGGCCCCCAAAATCCGGCGTCGGCGGATGAATGTCTCGCTGCTGCTCGGGGGAGCGACGATCATCTTCTGGCTGATCGTTGCCCTTGTCGGGCCGATGGTGGCGCCCCATGCGCCGGGTCAGGTCGTCGATCTCGACGTGTTCAGCCCGGCCAGCAGCGCCTTGCCGCTGGGCAGCGACTATCTGGGCCGCGATGTTCTGAGCCGGATGCTGATCGCGTCGCGTTTTACCGTGTCGATCGCTTTGCTGGCGACGCTGCTTGCGGCCACCACCGGTGTGTTCTGCGGCCTGCTGGCAGCGAGCAGCGGCTGGATCGACACGATCCTGAGCAAGCTGTTCGACACGCTCAGCGCCGTGCCGTCGCTGATGTTCGGGCTGGTCGTCATCGGATCGCTGGGGGCTTCCATTCCGGTTCTGGTGGGGACGCTGGCCACGGTCTATTCGCCGGGCGCCTTCCGCACGTCGCGCGCGCTGGCCCGCAACATTGCCGTGCTTGATTTCGTCACCGTCGCGCGGGCGCGGGGCGAGACGCTGCCCTATATCGTGCTGCGCGAGATCCTGCCCAATCTTGTGGGGCCGCTGGCCGCCGATTTCGGGCTGCGCTTTGTCTTTGTCACCCTGCTGCTCAGCGGCTTGAGTTTTCTGGGGCTGGGGGTGCAGCCGCCCAATGCCGATCTGGGGGCTCTGGTGCGCGAAAACATCGCCGGGCTGGGCTTCGGCGCGGCCGCCGTGCTGGTGCCGACCTTCGCCATCGCCTCGCTGACCATCGGTATGAACATGGTGATCGACGCCGTTTCGGGCGGGCGCCGCGCGGGAGGACGCCGATGAGCCTGTCAGGCGATCCGCTGGTCAGATTGACCGGGCTGGAGATTTCGGTGCGCGACGCGCAGGGGCAGGACAAGATCATCGTCCGCGATATCTCGCTGGAGGTTCAGCCCGGCGAGGTGCTGGCGCTGATCGGGGAATCGGGCTCGGGCAAGACCACCATCGCGCTCTCCATGCTGGGCTATACGCGCGGGGCGTGCCGCATCTCGGGCGGAACGGTCGAGGTGGCGGGGCACCGGCTCGACAGCTTGCCGGAGGCGCGGTTGCAGGGCCTGCGCGGCCGGGTGGTGTCCTATGTCGCGCAGAGCGCGGCGGCGGCTTTCAATCCCATGCTGCCGATCATGCGGCAGGTGATCGAACCGGCGCTGGTCCATGGGCTGATGACGCGCGAGGCGGCAGAGGACAAGGCGCGCGGCCTGTTCCGCGCGCTGGCGCTGCCGCGCCCGGATACGGTGGGCGACCGCTATCCGCATCAGGTATCGGGCGGGCAGTTGCAGCGGTTGATGGCGGCG
The DNA here is from genome assembly GCF_039595395.1 of Novosphingobium sp. NCBI lineage: Bacteria > Pseudomonadati > Pseudomonadota > Alphaproteobacteria > Sphingomonadales > Sphingomonadaceae > Novosphingobium > Novosphingobium sp. Next base: position 190,770 of record NZ_JBCNLP010000006.1, read on the forward strand.
ATGGCTCTGATCACCGATCCGGCGCTGGTGATCTTCGATGAGCCCACCACCGCGCTTGACGTGACCACCCAGATCGAGGTGCTCAAGGCCTTCAAGGCGGTGGTCAGGGAGCTGGGGACGACGGCGGTCTATGTCAGCCACGATCTGGCCGTGGTGGCGCAGATCGCGGACCGGATCTGCGTGCTGCGCGACGGCATGGTGCAGGAACAGGGCCGGGTTGAGGAGATCCTGTTCCATCCCCGGCAGGATTATACGCGCGCGCTGGTCGCGGCGGCGGCGGCCCGCGTTCCGGCGGCCCCCATGCCCGATCTGCCGCGTGATGCCGGCGATCCGCCGTTGATCCAGATGCGCGATGTTGTCGCCGGCTATGGCGGGGTGGATGCGCAGGGCAATCCGCAGGTGCGCATCCTCGACGGGGTCAGCTTTGCCATTGAGCGCGGCAAGGTGCTGGGTGTGATCGGCGAATCGGGCAGCGGCAAAAGCACTCTGGCGCGCGTGGTGGCAGGGTTGCATGCCCCGGCATCGGGGCGGGTCAATCTCGACGGCTATACGCTTGAGGGCGAGATCCGGCATCGCGACAAGGAGCAGTTGCGCCGGGTCCAGCTTGTGTTCCAGAATGCCGATACAGCACTCAACCCCGCAGTATCGGTGGGGGAGGCGATCGGCCGCCCGCTGACCTTCTTCCATGCTCTGCGAGGGGCGGACCGAAAGGCCGAGGTCGCCCGCTTACTGGATCTGGTCAGGCTGCCTGCCGCGCTGGCGGGTCGCTTGCCCGGAGAATTGTCGGGCGGGCAGAAACAGCGGGTCAATCTGGCCCGCGCGCTGGCCGCCCGGCCCGATCTGCTGCTGTGCGACGAGGTCACCTCCGCGCTCGACCCGGTGGTTGCCGAGGCGGTGCTCGATCTGTTGATCGATCTGCGCCGCGAGCTGGGGCTGGCCTATATGTTCATCACCCATGACATCGGCATCGTTCGGGCCATCGCCGATGAGGTGATGGTGCTTTACGGCGGCGTCCCGGTGGAGCTGGCCTCGCATGAGGCGCTCGAAGGGCCCTTGCATCATCCCTATACCAGGCTGCTGATGGCCTCGGTGCCCGAATTGCGGCCCGGTTGGCTGGAGGCCGCGAACAGCGCCTTTTCATGCGGATCGACGCCGGGCGCCGGCCATGCGGCGGGATGCCGCTTCTTTCAGCGCTGCGCGGTTTCGCATCCGGGGCTCTGCGATGTGCTCGATCCTGCGGTCCATGTCGGTGCCGGACAGACGATCGCCTGCCATCGCGGCTTTGATGGCTTGCAGGCGACGCTTGGCATCGCACAGGGCGCGGTACCGGCGTGACCGAGGCTCGGATGCTGTCGGCAGGATATGCCGGTGAGTGCTTTCTCCGGCATGCCCCCCTTGAATGGCAGGCAGGCATGGCATCCCTTCAAGGTCTGGTAGATCATGCTGTGGATGTCCCGTCTAAAGCGGCGATGTGCTCCTGAGCGCCATCAAAAAGGCGGAATCCTTTCGTCTATCCGGACTAGTCTTTCCGGGTCAGATCCAGTTTCAAACCGGGAGTCACCAACGCCATGCGCAGGTCCAAACTCGTTATCGCAGCGAGCCTTTTCGCCAGCTTCGCCAATGTGCCCGCCGATGCCCATGCCGTGTGGTTCGCCCAGCGCGCGCGCCAGACCGCGCTGATCTATGGCGTGGGGGCCGATGACCTCGATTCCGTCAAGCGTTTCTCCTTCATCGAGAAGATGGGCGGCTATGATGCCAATTATCAGCCGATCAAGGCCACGCCGCGCATCGCCGGGCCGATCGTGTTGGTGGACAGCGAGCAGCAGCCCACCCTGCTTTCCGTGGTGTTCTTCAACGGCATCTGGTCGCGCGTGAACGGCGAGTTCGAGCCCAAGGGCCGTGACGAGGCGCCGACCTCGACCCTTTCGGAAAAGAACTACAAATATTCGGTCGCCATCATGGGCCCGCTCGACAAGCCGATCCCGGCCTTGCCCGATCAGGTGCTGCAGATCGTGCCGGTCGGCGCCATTCCCGCGCTGCTCGGCAGCAAGATGACCTATCAGGTGCTTTACAAGGGCAAGCCCGCGGTCGGCGCCACGGTCATCAACGATCTGGTCAACGACCCCGATCAGACGCCCGTCACCACCGATGCCGAGGGCAAGGTGACGATGGTGGTGCGCAATCAGGGCCTCAACGTGCTGGAGGCGGTCTTCGTCAGTCCGACCGACAATCCTAAGAAGTACGACCGGATCGAGAATTCGGCGACGCTGACCTTCACCCTCGCTCACAAGCCCGAATAATCAGGCCCGAATAATCAGGCCCAACACCGGAGTCGTTTCATGACCAATCGTCTTGCGGCTTGCGCCGCGCTTGCCCTTTCGTTGTCGGTGGCGTCGCCGGTGCTGGCCCATGGTTTCACCAAGCCCCAGCATGGCGGCATCGTGACCACCAGCGGCGAAACGCTGTTCGAACTGGTGGCCAAGCCTGCTGGTGTCCAGCTCTATGTCATCGATGACGATGAGCCGGTCGCGGCCTCGGGCATGACCGCCAGCCTGACCACCAACACCGGTGGCAAGACGCAGAATGTGCCGCTCAAGCCGGCGGCGGGCAATCGCTTCGATGGCCCCGCGCTCAAGCTGGCGCCGGGCGCGAAGGTTGCCGTCATGGTGATCAACAAGACCAGCCAGGCGCATCTGGGCGGCACCTTCATCATCAAGTGAGGCATGCGCGTCCGGTGTTCCTCAAGGGGATACCGGGCCGGCGTTTCCAAAGGGGAGAGGCGGGATGAGATTCCCGGCAAGGGCGGCCTGTGCCGTCGGCTCAATCGCGTTCGGCCTGTCGGCGCTGATGGCGCATCCGGCTCTGGCCCATGGCGTGTCGTCGGGCGACAAGGCCTATATCCAGACCCATCCGGGGATCAACATCATCCCCTACATCTACCTGGGCGCCAAGCATATGGTGACCGGTTATGACCATCTGCTGTTTCTTTTCGGGGTGATTTTCTTTCTCTATCGCCTGAAGGATGTCGGCAAATATGTGACGCTGTTTGCGGTCGGCCACAGCACCACGCTGCTGCTGGGCGTGCTGGCCAATATTCGCGCAGATTCCTTCATTGTCGACGCGATCATCGGTTTCTCGGTGGTCTATAAGGCGCTCGACAATCTGGGGGCCTTTCGCAAGATTCTGGGCTTTGAGCCCAACCCCAAGGCGGCGGTGCTGATCTTCGGCTTCTTCCACGGTTTTGGCCTGGCCACCAAATTGCAGACCCTGTCGCTCTCGCGCGAGGGACTGTTTGCCAATCTGGTCAGCTTCAACGTCGGGGTGGAAATGGGCCAGTTCATCGCTTTGAGCATCATCCTGATCCTGATGACCCTGTGGCGCCGCACGCGCAGCTTCGAGCGCAATGTCGTGATCGCCAACACCCTGCTGATGACCGCCGGCCTGGTGCTGGTCGGTTTCCAACTCACCGGATTTGCCATGGAGAGCGGCTCGTGACCTCCCAGACCCTTCTCAACCCGACCATCCCCTATCAGGCCGAAGGCAGCACCATCCTGCGCGCGACAGCAGCGGCGGTGGTGGCGGGGGCGGCGATCCTCACGCTTTTCGTGCTGCCCGCCGAATACAACATCGACCCCACCGGGGTCGGCCACAAGCTCGGTCTGACCGCGCTGAGCGGCGCGATGGAAGATGCCGAGCCCGCCGCCACTGTGGCCTCGACGCAGGCCGCCGCCGCGCCGGTCAAGGTCGGCCCGCAGACCCGCGACAGCATCATCCGCGCCACGCCCTATCGCGAGGATCAGATGACGCTGACCATCGCCCCGCATGCCGGTGCCGAGATCAAGGCCGAGATGCAGACGGGCGACCAGTTCGTCTTTTCCTGGACCGCGAGTGGTCCGGTGAAGATGGACATGCATGGCGAGACGTCGATGACCGCCAGCGAAGCCACCACCTACTGGAAGGAAAAAGGCCTGAGCGCGGCGCAGGGCAGCCTGATGGCGCCCTTCAACGGCATTCACGGCTGGTACTGGCGCAATCAGGGCGAGACGCCCGTGACGCTGACGCTCAAGACCAGCGGTTTCTATCGCAAGCTCATTCGCCCGCCGGTGAACTGACCGGGCATGCCCTGAACGGTTTCACGGTCAGGGCGCGGCACATATGGAAGGGGGCACCCCATGGCTTATCTGAAGCCCAAATTCATCACGTTCGACTGCTACGGAACGCTCATCAACTTCGAGATGGCCCCGGTGGCCCGGCAGGTCTACGCGGACCGTCTGGCCGGTGAGGCGCTCGAAGCCTTCTGCCGCGACTTTTCGGCCTATCGCCTCGATGCGGTGCTGGGCGCCTGGCGCCCCTATGCGCAGGTCGTGGCCGAAGCGCTCCAGCGCTCGTGCAGGAAATCGGGGATCGACTATCGCGACAGCGATGGCGAGGCGCTCTATGCGGCGGTGCCGACGTGGAAGCCCCACCCCGATGTCGTTGCGCCGCTCAAGCGCATTGCGGGCGAGATCCCGCTGGTGATCCTGTCGAATTCGATGGTCGATCTGATCCCCCACAGCGTCGAAAAGCTGGAAGCGCCGTTCCACACCGTCTGCACCGCGCAGGAAGCGCAGGCCTACAAGCCGCGCATGAAGGCCTTCGAATTCATGTTCGACACGCTGGGTTGCGGGCCGCAGGATGTGCTGCATTGCTCATCCAGCTTCCGCTACGATCTGATGACGGCCTTCGACATGGGCATCACCATGAAAGCTTTCGTCAATCGCGGGCATGAGCCGCTCAATCCCTATTATCAGGTCCATGAAATTCCCGATATCGGCGGCCTGCCGGGGCTGGTCGGGCTGTGAGCGGCGTGATGACGCAAGCTGCCGTCGGCGCGGTGATCGACCTGCGTGCCTATGCGCGGGGGACAGCCCCCGCGCATGACTGGCTGACCGAGCGGGCCGCACCAGCCTTTGCCGACGGCGCGGCGCAGGTCGCGGCGCTGGCCCCGCGCGGCAAGGGGCGGGTGGAGACCCTGGGTGCGGATGAGTTCGTGATCGTGCTGGCAGGCCGCCTCGATCTGGATCTCGGCGATCGCGCGCTGACCGTGCCGACCGGCGCCAGTTGCGTGCTGCCGGTGGGCAGCAGCTTTGGCTGGCAGGCCGGCGAGGATGCCCTGCTGGTGATTGTCAGCGCTCCGGCGGATGCCGTGGGAACACAGGACGGACCGGTCATCATCGATGAGACGGCGCCGCTCAGCCCGTCCAACCCGCCGCTGGCCGAGCTGCTGCTGGGGCCGACGCCCTCGTGCCGCAACCATTCGGACTATTGGTCGGCCACGCGCGAATTTGTCTGCGGCACCTGGGATTCCACGCCCTATCACCGCAAGCAGAACCCCTATCGCCAGATCGAGCTGATGCATCTGCTGGAGGGCAGCGTCACCTTCACCGATGCCCATGCCAGCGTCACCCACAAGGCCGGCGATGTCATTCTCTTCGTGCGCGGCGAAGGCTGCGCCTGGCTGAGCGAAGAGCATGTGAAGAAGGTTTACGCCACCCAGCGTCCGGCCGCCTGACGATCAACTTAACACCCTGACGGCGCGGCGTGATCGATCACGCCGCGCCGTTTTGCTGTGTCAGGCATCCTCAAGCCAGACATGCGACGCAAAGTCATAGCCCATCAGCCCGCCCTGAGACCGCGATGCCATGCCCTTCACGCGCGGCGTGTAGGCGTCGATCATGTTGAGGAACAGCGGGATGCCGACGCCCGCCTCGCGGTGGACCATCCTCTGCATCTCAGCATAGATGGTGTGGCGCAGGCCTTCGTCGGTCGATCCGCGTGCTTCCAGCAGCAGCCGGTCGAACCGCTCGTTGCGCCAGCCTGACTCGTTCCAGGCCGCATGCGAGGCATAGAGCTGGGTGAAGATGATATCCGCCGTGGGCCGCCCGTTGAGATTGCCGAAACCGACCGGATCCTTCATCCAGTTATGTGCCCAGTAGCCATCGGTGGGGCGGCGCTGGATGTCGAGGCCGATGCCCGCCTTGCCCGCCGCATTCTGCATCAGCATGGCCATATCCTCCGAATGCACCGCCGCGCCCGACACCACGACCGGTATCCTGGCCCCCGCCAGCCCCGCCTTGCGGAACAGATGGGCGGCGCGATCCGGGTCGAAGGGGCGCTGGGGCAGGCTCGGGTCGAAATAGCGGTTGGTCGGCGGGATGGGGTGATCGTTGGCGATCGTCGCATAGCCGCGAAAGATCACCTGCTGCATCGCCTCGCGGTCCATCAGCAGCTTCATGCCCTCGACAAAGGCCGGTGAGCGGCCCGGACGCTGGTCCAGCCGCATCACCAGATCGGTGTAGCCGCCCGATTTGCTGGACAGCAGCTTGAGCCCGGTTTCGCTCAGGCGCCGGGCCATGCGCGGATTGACCTCGGAAATCAGGTCGACATCATGCGACAGCAGGGCGTTGATTCGTGCGCTTTCGTCGGAAATGGCAAACAGCTCGACCTCGCCCAGCCGGACGGGGCCGCGCCAGTAATCGTCGTAACGGGTGGAGATCGAGCGCACGCCGGGGTTGAATTCGGCGCAGCGGAAGGGCCCGGTGCCATTGGCGGTGGTGAAGGATCGCGTCTGGTCGCGCACGATCATGAACTGGGGGATGCCCAGAATGGCGGGCAGGTCGGCGTTGGGCGCCGTCAGCGTGATGCGGACGCCGTCCTCGCCGAAAGGGGCGACCTCCTCGAACTGCGACATGAAGGTGCGGGCCGTCGATCCGACCGAGGGGTCTTTATGGCGGCGCAGGGAATAGACGACATCGGCCGGGGTCAGCGGCTTGCCGTCGTGAAAGCGCACGCCCTGGCGCAATTTCAGCGTCCAGACGCGGCCATCCTTGCTGTCGATGGCCTCGGCCAGCGCGGGCTCGGGCCGCAGGTTTTCATCAAGCTTGATGAGCCCGTCATAGAACATGTTGCAGCGGCAATAATCCATCACCGCCATCTGGCGGGCCGGGTCGATCGTGTCCGCCGTGGAGCTGGTGGCGCCCGCGACCCGAATACGCCCGCCCTTGACCGGCTGCCGCCTGCTGGCGGAGGTGCAGCCCGCGACCAGCAGGCTGGCGGCGCTGCTGCCCAGGAAGCCGCGGCGATCGAACATGTGGGCCTTCATACTGCCAAATCTCCCCATGCCGGACGGCATGATGCGGTCCATGCCGCAAGGCATGATGCTTTACGGCTCGCCTACGGGGCTTGCCGCCTGGCCTATCTTCGCGTGCAAGCGCCGGTAGTGTGTGCCGATTGTCGCCTTCTCCTCGCCGTCTTCCTGTCGATTTGGGTCATCCCCGCCGCATGGCATGCTGTCTCCGGCCGCATGTGGCATGACGGCAGCAAATTCTGCAATCGGGCGATCCTACCGCATGGTGGCCGCTTGCCGCAGTGACATTCGGAATATGTTGCCAGAAAAATCCGCTTTAATGGTTCGGCCGACGATGGCGTCGGCAGAAGCGAAAGAGCATGAGATGGGCGCAGCAACAGCCGCGGCGTTAGGGTCGCAAACCTCCGAACACGTTCTGCCCAAGGCCCTCGTGACCGTGAAGACGCGTCTGCAGAACATCGATGCCCTGCGTGGCTTCGTGATGGTGCTGATGCTGCTGGATCACACGCGCGAAACCTGGTTTCTGCAGGTGCCCGTCACCGATCCGGTCGATGCGCGCACCATCCTGCCGGCCATCGCTTTCGCCCGTCTCGCGGTCAGCTTCTGCGCGCCGATCTTTGTCGCACTGACCGGCCTTGGCGTGTTCCTGTTCCATCGCACCCACACCTTGCAGGAAACCACCGCCTATCTCTTCAAGCGCGGCCTGCTGCTGATGGCGATCGAGGTGTTCTATCTCTCGCCGATCTATTGGGGCATCGCCAAGCCGACGCTGTGGCTTCAGGTGATCTGGTGTATCGGCGTCTGCATGATCATTCTGGCCGGGCTGATCCGCCTGCCGCGCCCGGTGCTGATCGGGCTGGGGCTGGTGATCGTCTGCGGGCACAATCTGCTCGACGGCATTCATCTGACGCCTGACAATCCCTTCTTCATCCCCTGGGCAGAGCTGCATCAGCGTGACGCGATCGCGCTGCCCTTCGGTCTGGTCGCCAAGGTCAGCTATCCCATTCTCGCCTGGGTGGGCGTGATCGCGCTGGGCTATGGCATCGGGCCGTGGTTTGCGCCCGACACCGCGCCGGAGCTTCGTCAGCGCCGCCTCGTCATTCTGGGCCTTGCCCTGCTGGCCGCCTTTGTCGCGCTGCGCCTGAACAATGGCTATGGCGACCACTCCTGGTTCACGGTCGAGGGCAGCCCGCTGCGCACGGCCATCAGCTTCCTCTCGCTGACCAAATATCCGCCCTCGCTCGACTTCCTGCTGCTGACGCTCGGCGTCGGGGCGATCCTGCTCACCGTGCTGGAGCGGATGGGGGATGCGCCCTTGGTGCGGGCCCTCGGCGTCTTCGGCGGAGCACCGATGTTCTTCTACATCCTGCATCTCACCACGCTGCGCCTGCTGTATCACACGGCCTTCGCGATCTGGGGCCCCAACAAGGGGCCGCTGTTCGGGCTGGACAGCTATGGCTGGGTGCTGGTCTGGTATGTCGGGCTGATCGTGCCCTTCTACCTGCCCACCGCCTGGTATTCGCGCCTCAAGAAGCGCCGCCGCGACATCACCTGGCTCCGATATTTCTGACATCGGGCAATGGGCCTCGCCCCGGCAGCATCTGCCGCATTCTCCCGGAATCCGGCAGATGTCACCGCGTAAGGTCATTATGATGCCATGGCAGCGGCATGGCTGCTGACAGGACAAAGGGCGCATCATGGTTCACTTGTCGATCGATCACGCCACGCAGGAGGCGATCCGGCTGGTTCCGATGTGCGAGCAGCATCTGGATCAGGCGCATGATCTCTCCCGCGCGCTGAACTGGCCCTATCGGCGCGAGGACTGGGTCTTCGCGCTTGACCTTGGCCACGGGCTGGTTGCCGAACATAAGGGGCAGGTGCTGGGGACGGCGCTGTGGTGGCTGTATGGTGACGATGTGGCCTCGGTCGGCATGGTCATCGTCTCGCCGCAGGCGCGGCGGCAGGGGATCGGCGCCCGGCTGATGGACGCGTTGCTGGCCCGGCTTGAGGGGCGACGCATCGTGCTCAATGCCACGCCCGATGGCCTGCCCCTCTATGAGCGGCTCGGCTTCCTGCCTTGCGGCGCGGTGCACCAGCATCAGGCGGTGCTGACCGCGGCGCCACGCATCGACAGCGATGCGACCATCCGCCCCCTCGGCCCCGATGACCTGGCGGCGCTGCGCGCGCTGGACAGGGCCGGGAGCGGGATGGATCGCGACGGCTTGATCGCGGCGCTGCGCGCCATCGGCCAGATCAAGGTGCTGGAGCGCGATGGCGTGGTGCAGGCCTATGGCTGCGCGCGCGTCTGGGGGCGTGGTGTGGTGATCGGCCCTGTCGTGGCGGAAACGCGCGAGGACGCGCAGAGCATCATCGCGGCGCTGACCGCTGACCACGAAGGCGGGTTCCTGCGCATCGACGTCACGCGCCGCAGCGACCTGTCGCCCTGGCTGGAGGCCATCGGCCTGCCGCAGGTCGATGCGGTGGTGGCCATGGCCAAGGGACCGCCCACCGACCCGTCCGGCCGCCTGGCGGTCTTCGCGCTTGCCAACCAGTCGCTGGGTTAGCCCTCTTGTTGTCCATAGGATCGAGCATGATCGAAACCGCCACCAAGCCCGCCGCAACCGTCGAGACCGGCAGCCGCGCGATCGTCGCGCACTGGCCGCGCATGCGGGGATGGTAAGCCGATGACAAAGCCAAAGACACCGACCGTCCAGACCTTCGTGCCCGAGACACTGGCTCGCCCCGGCGGCCATTACAGCCATGCCGCGCGCGTCGGGGATCTGGTCTTCACCGCCGGGCAACTGGGCATCCGGCCCGATGGCACGCATACCGCCGATCTCGCTTTCGAGGCACAGGTGCGGCAGGCGCTGGCCAACATACTGGCCGCTCTGGCTGCGGCGGGAGCGGGACCGGCGGATATCGCCAAGGTCACCGCCTACATCGTGGGCGTGGAGAACTGGCCGCGCTTCAACGCCATCTATGCCGAGGTGATGGGCGATATCCGCCCGGCGCGCACCGTCGTGCCCGTGCCGGAGCTGCACTACGGCTATCTGGTGGAAATCGACGCGATCGCGGCCTGCGGGCCTCAAGAGCAGGACTTGCCGATATGACCCTTGTACTCGACCCCTTGAGCCCCGCGCTGCTGGCGTGCCTCGATCACGCCTATATCGACGGGCAGTGGCTGCCGGTGACGGGAAGCGAGCGCCTGCCGGTGATCGACCCTTCGCGCGAAACCGTGGTGGCCCGGCTGACCGGCGCGACCGGGGCCGATCTTGATCGCGCCGTGGCTGCCGCGCGCCGCGCCTTTCCCGCCTTTGCGGCCACATCGGTGGCCCAGCGCATCGCCTGGCTCGAACGCATCGAGGCGCTGATGCAGGAGCGGGCGGAAGCGCTGGCCCGGATGCTGACCCTGGAGATGGGCGCGGCGATCAGCCATGCGCGCGCGGCCCATGTGCCCTTCGCCATCGCCCATGTGCGCGCGGCCATCGATGTGCTGGCGGCCTATCCTTTCGAGACGTTGCGCGGCACGACGGCCACCGTGCGCGAGCCCATCGGCGTCTGCGGGTTGATCACGCCATGGAACTGGCCGCTCTATCAGATCACCGCGAAGGTTGCGCCGGCGCTTGCCGCGGGCTGCACCATCGTGCTCAAGCCCAGCGAGCTGTCGCCGCTCAACGCCATCATGTTCGCCCAGATCCTGCATGATGCGGGGCTGCCTGCGGGCGTGTTCAATCTGGTCAACGGTACCGGGCCCGAGATCGGCGGCGCCATGGCGTCCCATCCCGACATCGACATGATCTCGATCACCGGATCGAACCGGGCGGGCGTGCTGGTGGCGCAGGCTGCCGCGCCGACAGTGAAGCGGGTGACACAGGAGCTGGGGGGCAAATCGCCCAATGTCCTGCTGCCCGATGCCGATTTCGAGACGGTCGTCGCCAGCGGGGTGATGACCGCCTTCCGCAATGTCGGCCAGTCCTGCAGCGCCCCCACGCGGATGATCGTGCCGCGCGACAGGCTAGCGCAGGTCGAGGCGCTGGCCATCGCCACCGTCGCGCAGATCCGCATGGGCGATCCGCTGGATGAAGGCACGGTGCTTGGCCCCATCGCCAATCAGGCCCAGTTCAACCGCGTGCAGGAGATGATCGAGGCGGGCCTCGCCGATGGCGCCCGGCTGATCTGTGGCGGTCTGGGGCGGCTGGAGGGGCTGTCACAAGGCTTCTACGCCCGGCCCACCGTGTTTTCCGGGGTGACCGCCGACATGCGCATTGCGCAGGAGGAAATCTTCGGCCCGGTTCTCAGCATCATGGCCTATGACGATGTGGATGAGGCCGTGGCAATGGCCAATGACACCGTCTATGGCCTGGGCGGCCATGTCCAGAGCCGGGATCTGGAGCAGGCCCGCGCGGTTGCCCGCCGCATCCGCACGGGGCAGGTCCATATCAACCATCCGGCATGGGACGCCCATGCGCCGTTTGGCGGCTACAAGCGTTCGGGCAACGGGCGCGAATATGGCCTGCCGGGCTTTGAGGATTACCTGGAAACCAAAGCTATCGTGGGCTTTGCCTGATCCGAGCCTTTGCCTTGAGCCCCAATGAAAGAAGGCGCTGACCATGCCTGCACCCTTGCGTTACATCGAATCCTCTTCTCATCTGCCGGCCGAAGCGGATGCTGTCGTCATCGGCGGCGGGATCATCGGCTCCTTCACCGCCTATTATCTGGCGCGGCGCGGCCTGAAGGTGGCGCTGATCGAGAAAGGCGTCATCGCCGGCGAACAGTCCAGCCGCAACTGGGGCTGGTGTCGCCAGCAGAACCGCGATGCCCGTGAACTGCCGCTCTCGACCAAGAGCCTCGACCTGTGGGAGCGTTTCTCGGCGGAGAGCGGCGAGGCCACCGGCTTTCAGCGTTGCGGCCTGTTCTACGCCAGCAACAACGAGGAAGAGCTGGAGACCTGGGCCAATTGGGGCCGTTTCGCCCGCACCGTCGGCGTGGAAACCCATATGCTCGACGCGCAGCAGGCCATGGCCCGCGCCGGGGCCTTCACCGACAAGAGCTGGCGCGGCGGCGTATGGTCCCCCACCGATGGCATCGCCAATCCGGGGCTGGCCGCGCCTGCCGCCGCCAAGGCATTGATGGCGATGGGCAGCAGTGTCCATCAGGGCTGCGCCGCGCGCGGGCTGGAAACCAGCGGCGGCGCGGTCAGCGCGGTCGTCACGGAGAAGGGCACGATCCGCACGAAGCTGGTGGTGATGGCGGGCGGGGCATGGGCCTCGTCCTTCTGCTATCAGCTCGGTGTGCGTTTTCCTCAGGCGGCGGTGCGTCAGACCATCGCGGCGGTGGCCACCAGCGCCCTGCATCTGCCCGATGCCTTCTTCAGCAAATCCGTGGCGATCACGCGGCGGGGCGAGGGCATCCACACGCTGGCCGTCAGCGGGCGGGCGCGGGTGGATCCCACGCCGCAGTTTCTGCGCTTTCATCGCGATTTCCTGCCGATGTTCGCCAAGCGCTGGCGCAATCTCTTCCCCGGTGGCTTCGATGGCTGGCGCGCGGGGCATGAGGGCGTTACGCGCTGGCGGCTGGACCAGCCCACGCCGATGGAGGCGATGCGCATTCTTGATGCCAAGGTCGATGCGGTGGCTGTGGTGAAAGCGCAAGAGCGGGCCTCCGAACTTGTGCCTTCGTTGCGCAAGGTGCCGGTGGTGGCCTCATGGGCGGGCTATGTCGACAGCACGCCCGATGGCGTTCCGGTGATCGGCGAGGTGCCCGGCGTGCCGGGCATGATCCTGGCGGCAGGCTTCAGCGGGCATGGCTTCGGCATCGGTCCGGGGGCTGGCCATCTGGCTGCCGATCTGGCGACGGGGGCGGCGCCGATCGTCGATCCGCAGGATTACAGCCTGTCGCGCTTCATGCCGGGGGGCAGGGTCGATGTGGCCGATTTCTGAGGCGATGACATCCATGTAAAAGGGGGCTGAAAAGCCCCCTTTTTTATGCGCTGTATGGCGGGTGGATCGGGCGAAGCCTGCGCCTCGCCCGACCGGGATCAGAGGCCGACGACGGCGGGCAGGCAGCCGATATGCGGGATCTCGATATCGCGGTAATGGGCGTTGGACGGCTCATGTCCGCGTCCGACAAAGACCTGACAGCCAAAGCGCAGATCCTTTGCGGTGTTGTGGTCATAGCGGAAGGAGGAGGAGACATGCATCATCTCTTCCGGCCCGCAGCCCAACTGGTCGAACATATATTCGAAGGCCTGCATGCGCGGCTTGTAGGCCTGCGCCATCTCCGCCGTGTAGACGCGGTGGAAAGGCGCCCCCAACTGGTCGACATTGCGCTGGATCTGGTCGTTGCTGGCGTTCGAGAGGATGACCAGCGGAATCTTGTCGGCAATGGGGGCAAGACCGCCCGGCACATCGTCATGCGGGCCCCAGGTGGGCACGGACTCATAGACGCATGCGCCAAAGGCCTCGTCGCATGCCAGACCCCAGCGCTTGCACAGGCGCTCGACCGAATTGATGAGCACCTGCTTGTAGGGCTTCCATGCGCCCAGCGTCTCGTCGAAGCGATATTGTGCCCAGTCTTCGATCAGGCGCGGCATGTTTTCCGCCGAGACCCGGGCGCCGAAATGAGCCTGCGCCATCTCGGTCATGCGGAAACGGATCAGCGTGCCATAGCAGTCGAAGCTGATGTATTTGGGGCGAAAGGTCATGGCGTGGTCCTCTTGGCGGTCAGGTGCTTGGCGATCAGGCGGGGCGATAGATGGCATATTGTTTCGAGCAGAAGCCTTCATGCTTCCAACTGCACCTTGCGCCCCGCAGCAGGACGAAGACGTCGCCAGCCCGGAAGGTGGCGCTGGTGCCGGACAATGCGTCCTCGAACTCGACCTCGCCGTCGAGCAGCAGCATCATTTCATAATGCCCATAGTCGATGGCGGAGCGGTGATAGGGGGTGGAGTCCCAACTGCCGACCTTGAACTCGCCGGTCGCCGACAGATAGTCGGTGTGGTTGCGGCAGTCTGGCGTCGGGGTCAGCAGGACCTCGGGCGCGGGCGGGGCGGACGGCGTGCGCGGGGCGTCGATGTCCACCTTCACCAGCCCCTTGGTATCGGATGTGCCGCCGGGGCAGCGCATCACGATGGCGACCGTGTCGTCATCGGCCTGCCAGTCGAAGGCGATGCCTGCGGGCACCACGAAAGAGCGGGATGGCTCGATGATCGTTGCGGCGCCATCGTTCAGGCGCAGGCGGCCCGACAGGAGAATGATATAATCATCGAAGGGCGTGGCTGCGGCATGGCCCGATCCGGCGCTCAGCCGCAGGGCGGCGATGGTGACCGGGCCCGGCGGCATCGGCAGCAGACGGCGCGAGAAGGTCCATGGATTGCCGTCGTCCGGCACGGGCTCACCGGCCTGAAGGTCGGCGGCAAAGGCCCGCAGATCGACAAAAGAGGGGGCTGCCTGCACAGCAGGGGGCGTGAGCATGGTCATCGATGGTCCTTGGCTGATGGCGTGAAGCGCGCGGACGGGCCCTTGGCTCAGTGGATCGCGTCCTGAAATTTGTACCAGAGGCCCACGGCGGGCAGGAACCATGGCTTGCCCAGATGGCCGGGAATAGCCGGCCAGCCGAGGTCTTCCCATGGGTTGGCCCTGGTGTCGCCGCCCATATAGTCGGCCATCTTCTGGCCCATATGCACCGCCATCTGCACGCCATGGCCGCTGTAGCCCACGGCATAGTACAGCCCCTCATGTTGGCCGGCGCGGGGCAGGCGGTCGGCGGTCATGTCGACCATGCCGCCCCACACATGGTCGACGCCCACATCGGCCAACTCGGGAAACATGCGGCGCATCGTGTCGACCAGGATCACACCGCTCTTGGCGTCCGATTTGGCGTTCGAGATGGCAAAGCGCGCCCGCCCGCCGAAGATCAGGCGGTTGTCGGGCGACAGGCGGAAGAAATTGCCCATGACGCGGCTGGTGACATAGTTGCGTCGCTGCGGCAGCAGCCGGTCGATCAGCGCAGGGTCGAGCGGGCTGGTGGCGACGATGAAGGCGCCGATGCCGACCAGGCGGCGCTGGAACCAGCGGAAATCGCTCTGCGCCGGGGCGCCGCCCGTGGCCATCAGCACCTGCGAGGCATGGACGGTGCCGCCCGTGGTGCGCAGCGCCCAGCCGCTGCCCGAACGCTGCGCGCCCAGCACGGTGCAGTTCTCGAAGATTTTTGCGCCCGTGCGCGCGGCGGCCTCGGCCAGGCCGACGCCGAACTGGCCGACATGCAACTGGGCGCTGGTCTTCTGCAGCAGGCCGCCGTGATAGTCATGGGTGCCGATCTCACGCTCCAGATCGCTGGCCGAGAGCAGGTCGATATCGGGATCGACCCTGGGATGCAGCAGATTATGCGCCCGCATCATCTTTTCGAAATGCTGCGGCTTGGCGGCCAGTTTCAGGCGCCCGCAGCGGCGGAAGGCGCAGTCGATCCCCTGCTCCCTCACGATGCGCTCGACCGTATCGACCGCGTCGCAATGCGCGCGATAGAAGGCGGAGGCGCGTTCCTCGCCCAGCGAGGCGACAAGCGCGCCATGATCCTGATGCGTGCCTGCGTTGCAATGGCCGCCGTTGCGCCCGGAGGCCTCGCCCACCACCTGGCCGGCCTCCAGCAGGGTGACGCTGGCGCCGCGCTGCCGCAGGGCCAAAGCGGCGGACAGTCCGGTCAGGCCGCCGCCGATGATGGCGACATCCACCCGTCCCTCGGGCGAACCCTTGGCGCCGCCGGTGAAGTCCGGTGCGCTGGCGAGCCAATAGGAGATGGGGCTGGGCTTGGTCATAGCGCAATGCCTTGCATGAAATGGCGGGCCGCATGCGAGGGCGATTCCACCTGTTTCCGGTCCGGGTTGGCAACAAAGATGTGCTGCATGGTCACCGCCCCTGCGTCGAGATCTGGCACTCTATCGGCTGGCTGTGGAATATGAATCCGCATTTGAGGCGTCATCGAGCGAAATCACCTTTTCTGACACGCCATTCCAGCCGAACATGCCTCGGCATGCCCCTAGGCGGGGCTCCCCTGCAGGATCGCGGCATAATCTGCCGGATCGACATTGGCGCCCGAGATAACCAGCGCGAGCGGCGCATCGTCATGCGGCACCTTGCCGTGCAGCAGCGCGGCCAGCGCGACCGATCCGCCCGGCTCGGCGACCAGCTTCAGTGTCTCGAAGGCAAAGCGCATCGCGGCGCGCACCTCCTCGTCCGTTACCGAGAGGCCGCCCGAGAGCAGGGCATGGTTGATCGGGAAGGTCAGCGCGCCCGGACTGGGTGCCAGCAGGGCATCGCAGATCGAGCTGGCGCCTGCCGCAACCGTCTCCCGCTGGCCCGAGACCAGCGAACGTGCGGTATCGTCGAAAGCTGCCGGTTCCGCCGCATAGATGGCGACCGTGGGCGCTGTGGCCTTGATGGCCGTGGCGATCCCGGCGATCAGTCCACCGCCGCCGCAGGTGCAGACGAGCTGACTGATTACGGCACCCATCGCCCGCGCCTGATCGAGGATTTCCAGCCCGACCGTGCCCTGACCCGCGATGATGAAGGGATCGTCGAAGGAGGGGACCAGCACCGCGCCGCGCTCCTGCGCCAGCGCTGTGGCGATCTCCTCGCGCGATTGCGTCAACCGGTCATAGGGCACGATCTGCGCGCCCAGGGCGCGGGTGTTCTCGATCTTGATGCGGGGCGCGTCAGCGGGCATCACGATGGCAGCGGGCATGCCCAGCAGGCGCGCGGCCGCGGCGACACCTTGCGCATGGTTGCCCGATGACCATGCCACCACCCCTGCGGCCCGGTCT
The DNA here is from genome assembly GCF_039595395.1 of Novosphingobium sp. Lineage (NCBI taxonomy): Bacteria > Pseudomonadati > Pseudomonadota > Alphaproteobacteria > Sphingomonadales > Sphingomonadaceae > Novosphingobium > Novosphingobium sp. The sequence continues at coordinate 207,713 of NZ_JBCNLP010000006.1, forward strand.
TCTGCCGCGATCCGGCTGAGGCGGTTGTAGGCGCCGCGAAACTTGAAGGAGCCGGTGTGCTGGGCCCCTTCGAACTTGATCAGCACGCGGCGACCGGCCAGCCTGTTCAACGCGGCGTTTTCCAGCAGCGGCGTGTAGACCGCAGCCCCCTCGATCTGCGTGGCTGCGCTGCGGATATCGTCGATGGTGATGGCCAGATCTGTCATGGGATGGGGTTCTTCCGGATGATGGGAGAGGGATGTCAGTCGACAGGCAGAAGCGTGCTTGCCAGAGCGGAGAACCAGCCGATCCCCGTGCCGATGATGGCATCGTTGAAATCGTAGAAGGGGTTGTGCAGCGGTGGCGGCGATTGCCCCTCGCCCTGTCCCAGCCAGATATAGGCGCCGGGGCAGCGCTGCAGCATGAAGGCGAAATCCTCCGAGGTGAAGGCCGGGTGAGGGGCCTCCGCCACATCGGGCGTGACCAGTCTGGCGGCGGCGAGGGCCGCTTGAGCCGCTTGCGGATCGTTGATGGTTGCGGGGTAATAGCGGGTGTAGATCACCTCGATCGCTGTGCCGGTGGCTGTCGCGGTTCCGGCGGCGATCTCGCGCATCGCGCCCTCGATGATGTCCTGCACCGACGGATTGAAGCTGCGCACGGTGCCGGTCAGCCTGACCTGTGCGGGCATGACGCTGTGGGTCTGGCCGCCCTCCATCTTGGTGACGGACAGCACCGCCAGCTCCGTGGGCGGCACGCGGCGGGAGACGATCGTGTTGAGCTGGGTGATGACCGACGCCGCCGTCAGGATCGCATCGGGTGTGTGATGGGGCTGGGCCGCATGGCCGCCCTTGCCGGTGATGACGATCTCGAACCTGTCGCCCGCCGCCATGATCGGGCCCGGCCTGGTGTGGATGGTGCCCGCAGGCAGGTCGGGCCAGTTGTGAAGCGCGAAGACGGCATCGCAGGGATAGCGATCGAACAGGCCGTCCTCGATCATCGCCTTGGCGCCGCCGAGGCCTTCTTCCGCTGGCTGGAAGATGAAATGCACGATGCCATCGAAGTGCCCCTGTGTGGCCAGATGCCGTGCCGCGCCCAGCAGCATGGCCGTATGCCCGTCATGGCCGCAGCCGTGGAAAATGCCGGGGGCCGTGCTGGCGTGGGCAGGGCAGCCTTCTTCCTGAAAGGGCAGGGCGTCCATGTCGGCGCGCAGGCCGATGCTGCGCGGCGAGGTGCCGCGACGCAGCGTGCCCACGACACCGGTGCCGCCGATACCGGTCTGAACCTCCATGCCGAGCGCGTTCAGAGCATCTGCGACGAGCGCCGCCGTTCGATGCTCCTGATAGGCGAGTTCGGGATGCGCGTGAATGTCGCGGCGGATTGCTATTGCGTCGGAGACGATGGTTTCCAGATCGTAGGTCATGCCTCTTCTCGTCCTCACGCTGCTCGGGCAGTTTCAAAGCCTGAATGCGGCCGCTGCCAGAGGGATAGTGCGGAACTTGCGGAATGAAATTTCGTAAGAGCAGGACAATTTGGTACCATCTGCCACTATGGCCGTGGAGCCCGCAGGATCGATTGATGGCGGCTTTCGATGCTCGCTGTGGTTTGGCACATCCCTGCCTCTCCGCCGCTCTGGTGCAGGAGTCGCCTTTGGCGACCGCGACAAACGGCTCGATCCCGTCCCGGTTCGGCCTTGATTATTCCAGATATGGTATAATGATTTCCAGATATCGCCCTTTATCTCAAGGACCGGCTTTGGGTAAAGCTGCAAGAACAGAACAGTCGGCAGGGGCCCATGATCCGATCGAGGCTTGTCGCACCGCCGCACCATGCCGTCTCCGAAAGGGAAGCTTGAGATGAAGACCCGCGCCGCCGTCGCCTTTGCGCCCAAGACTCCGCTGGAGATCGTGGAAGTCGATCTGGAAGGCCCCAAGGCGGGCGAAGTGCTGGTCGAGATCAAGGCCACGGGCATCTGCCACACCGATTACTACACGCTGTCGGGCGCCGATCCGGAAGGCATCTTCCCGGCGATCCTCGGCCATGAAGGCGCGGGCGTCGTGGTCGACGTCGGCCCCGGCGTCGGCACCGTGAAGCCGGGCGACCACGTGATCCCGCTCTACACGCCCGAATGCCGCGAGTGCAAGTTCTGCCTGTCGGGCAAGACCAACCTGTGCCAGACGATCCGCGCCACGCAGGGCAAGGGCCTGATGCCCGACGGCACCACGCGCTTCTCGCTACAAGGGCGAGCCGATCTTCCACTACATGGGCTGCTCGACCTTCTCCAACTACACCGTCGTGCCGGAGATCGCGGTGGCCAAGATCCGCGAGGACGCGCCGTTCGACAAGGTCTGCTACATCGGCTGCGGCGTGACCACGGGCGTCGGCGCGGTGGTCAACACCGCCAAGGTGGAGGCGGGCGCCAACGTGGTGGTCTTCGGCCTGGGCGGCATCGGCCTGAACGTGATCCAGGGCGCGAGGATGGTCGGCGCGGACAAGATCATCGGCGTCGACATCAACCCCGAGCGCGAGGAGATGGGGCCGCCGCTTCGGCATGACCGACTTCATCAACACCGAAGGCATGAGCCGCGAGGAGATCGTCGTCGACCACATCGTGCAGCTGACCGATGGCGGCGCCGATTACTCCTTCGAGTGCATCGGCAACACCAAGGTGATGCGCCCGGCGCTGGAGGCCTGCCATCGCGGCTGGGGCACCAGTCCATCATCATCGGCGTGGCCGAGGCCGGCGAGGAGATCAGCACCCGCCCGTTCCAGCTGGTGACGGGCCGCGAATGGAAGGGCTCGGCCTTCGGCGGCGCGCGCGGCCGCACCGACGTGCCGAAGATCGTCGACTGGTACATGGAAGGCAAGATCAACATCGACGACCTGATCACCCATGTCATGCCGCTGGAAGAGATCAACGAGGCCTTCGACCTGATGCAGGAGGGCAAGTCGATCCGCTCGGTCGTGGTGTTCTGATGAGCGCGCTCGCCCTGCTGGAGCGTTACTATGCCGCCTTCAACGCCGGAGACAGGCCCGCCATGCTGGCCTGCCTGACCGAGGATGTGGCGCATGACATCAACCAGGGCGAGCGCCAGACGGGCAAGGCGGCTTTCACGGCTTTCCTCGCCCATATGGACCGCTGCTACGCCGAGCAACTGAGCGACATCACCCTGATGGAGCATGCCGATGGCCTGCGGGCGGCGGCGGAATTCACCGTCCATGGCCAGTATCTGGTCACCGACGAGGGTCTGCCCGAGGCCAGCGGCCAGCGCTACGTCCTGCCCGCCGGCGCCTTCTTCGCCTTGCGCGAAGGGCTGATCTCGCGGGTGAGCCTTTACTACAATCTGCCCGAATGGGTCCGGCAGGTAAGCCTTTGATCCCACCGAGCTTGCGCTCGCTGATGATGGAGAATGACAATGGCAGTGATTTCCGGTGACGGCGTGTTCAGCCATGTGTTTATCGGCGCGGCCGACGTCGATGTCTCGACGCGTTTCTATGATGCGACGCTGGGCGCTTTGGGCGTGAAGAACCTCGGGCCCTTCGGCAGCGGGTGGGTGCTTTACGGCAAGGACAAGCCCGCTTTCATCATCGCCAAGCCGGGCAACGGCGAAGCCCCCTCGGGCAATGGCGTGACCATCGGTTTCGCCGCCGCCACACCCGCGCAGGTTGATGCCTTCCACGCCGCCGGTCTCGCCCATGGCGGCAGCGACGAGGGCGCTCCGGGCGCGCGCGGCCATCTGCCCGGCGCCTATGCCGCCTATCTGCGCGATCCGGCTGGCAACAAGGTCGTGTCCTACGCCTTCACCGACGGGAACTGACGCGCGGCATGGAACAGATCAGCCTTCATCATGCCTTTGGCGGCGCTCAGGGCGTCTACACCCATGCCTCTGCCGTGTGCGGCGTGGACATGACCTTCTCGGTCTATGTCCCGCCCCATGCGCCGGGGGCGCGGCTGCCGGTGGTGTGGTATCTCTCGGGCCTGACCTGCACCCATGCCAATGTCACCGAAAAGGGCGAATTCCGGCGTGCCTGCGCGCAGCTCGGCCTGATCTTCGTGGCGCCCGATACGTCTCCGCGCGGCGAAGGTGTGCCCGACGACGCGGAGGGCGCCTATGATTTCGGCCTCGGCGCGGGCTTCTATGTCGATGCGACGCAGGCGCCCTTCGACCGGCATTACCGCATGTGGAGCTATGTCACGCAGGAACTGCCCGCGCTGATCGCGGCGCATTTTCCGGCGGATATGGCTCGCCAGTCGATCATGGGGCACAGCATGGGCGGCCATGGCGCCCTGACCATCGGCCTGACCTATCCGGAGCGTTATAAGGCGGTGTCGGCTTTCGCGCCCATCGTGGCGCCATCGCAGGTGCCCTGGGGGCACAAGGCGCTGGGTGGCTATCTGGGGCAGGATCGCGAGGCATGGCGCCGCCACGATGCGGTTGCCTTGATCGAGGATGGCGCGCGCCTGCCCGATCTGCTCGTCGATCAGGGCGAGGCCGACCAGTTTCTGGCCGGGCAGCTTCGCACCGATCTGCTGCGCGATGTCTGCGCCCGCACCGGGCAGCAGGCCACCATCCGCAACCATGCGGGCTATGACCATTCCTATTATTTCATCGCGAGCTTTATGGCCGATCATCTCGCCTGGCACGCCGAACGTATGCGCTGACCGGGGGAGGGATTTATGGCCAATCTTTATGTGATCGATCATGCCGGGGTGGAAACACAGGTCTCGGCAGCGCCGGGCATCACCCTGATGGAGGTGCTGCGCGACCATGGTTTCGACGATCTGCTGGCGCTGTGTGGCGGCTGCTGTTCCTGCGCCACCTGCCATGTCTTCGTCGAATCCGGCCCGGACAGCATGAAGACCCCGGCCAGCGAGGATGAGGCCGATCTGCTCGAAAGCTCGCTTCATCGTCAGGATCATTCGCGGCTGTCTTGCCAGATCACCATCACCGAGGACCTCGATGCCATTCGGGTCCGCCTCGCCCCCGCCGACTGAGAGGTTTTGATACCCATGGTGCAATCCTATGATGTGATCATCGTCGGCGGCGGTCACGGCGGCGCGCAGACCGCGATTGCCTTGCGGCAGCATGGTTTTACCGGCTCGATCGCGATTGTCGGGGAAGAGGTGGAGCTGCCTTACGAAAGGCCGCTGCTCTCGAAGGAGTATTTCTCGGGCGAGAAGGTGCGGGAGCGGCTGTTCATCCGCCCGGAAGCCTTCTGGCAGGACAAGAGCATCACCCTGATCACCGGCGAAAGGGTGGTGTCGGTTGATGCCGGGGCGCACAGCATCGCCACCGCCGCTGGCCGCAGCTTTGCCTACGGCAAGCTGGTCTGGGCCGCCGGAGGGGCGCCCCGTCGCCTGCCGCTGGAGAAGGGCGATGCCGCCAATGTGCTGGCCATCCGGACGCTGGCCGATGCGGATCGCTTGAGGGATGCGGCGGTTGCGGCGGAAAATGTGGTGATCATCGGCGGCGGCTATATCGGGCTGGAAGCCGCCGCCGTGCTGACCAAGGCCGGCAAGCAGGTGACCCTGCTGGAGATGCAGGACCGGGTGCTGGCGCGCGCCGCCGGTGAGGCTCTGTCGCGCTTTGTCGAGCAGACCCATCGGGCGCATGGCGTCGATCTGCGCCTCGGCATCGGGATCGAGGCGCTAGAAGGCGAGGCTCTCGTCACCGGTGTGCGCCTGTCGGATGGGGAGGTGATCCCTTGCGATTTGCTGATCGTCGGCATCGGCATCGTGCCCGAAGTCGCGCCGCTGGAGGCTGCCGGGGCGGTGGTGGGCAATGGCGTGCTGGTCGATGAGCGTTGCGCCACCAGCCTTGCCGACATCTATGCCATCGGCGATCTGGCCGCCCATGCCAACAGCTTTGCCGAGGGCGCGACGGTTCGGCTGGAATCGGTGCAGAATGCGGTGGATATGGCGATCACCGTGGCGCGCACCATCGCCGGGGCCGAGGCGACCTATGCTGCTTTGCCATGGTTCTGGTCAAACCAGTATGATCTGAAAATCCAGACCATCGGCCTGTCGGCGGGGCATGATGCCTTTATCCTCCGGGGCGATCCGGAGGCGGGGGGCTTTTCCATCCTCTACACGCGGGGCGGCAAGGTGATCGCGCTGGATTGCGTGAACATGGCTCGGGATTTCATTCAGGGCCGGGGCCTGATCACGTCCGGAGCGATGATCGCTCCAGAGGTGCTGGCCGATCCGGCGGTGCCGCTCAAGACGCTGGTTCCGCAATAAGGCGGCGGGCGTTTGCGTTAAGGTGCGGGCGGTTGTTGATCGGTGGGTGTTTCATCCATCGATCCAATGGTTTCGATCACGGTTACGCCATGCTGCTCGCATGCCGCCCTCAGTCCCTCGTCCACAATGCGGTCGCAGACGTAGAAGTCGATCTCTTCCATGCCGCAGACCCGCACCGGCGCCGAGCGGTCTTCCTTCGAGGAATCCGCCACCAGAATGACCTTGCGGGCGTTGCGGATGATCGTCTGCGAAACCTCCACCTCATCGATCGCGAAGTCGAGCAGCGTGCCGTCCGGGGCCAACGCGGAAATGCCGATCAGCGCGTAATCGACGCGGAAGTTCTCGATAAAGCGCATCGCCAGCGCGCCGACCACCGCGCGGTCCTCGGTCCGCACCTTGCCACCGACGCAGACCAGATCGACCGAGCCGTGATTGCTGAGCGCATCGACCACATTGAGATTGTTCGAAATCACCATCAGATCGCGGTGATGGCTGAAATTGGCGGCCACCGCCTCGGTGGTGGTGCCGATGTTGATGAACAGCGATGAGCCATCCGGGATCAGCGCCGCCGCCGCCGCGCCGATGCGCGCCTTGGCATGGGCCGCCACGGCGCGGCGGGTGTCATAGGCCAGATTGCTGACGCCTGAGGCGATCATCGCCCCGCCGTGAATGCGCGAGAGCAGGGCCTGATCGGCCAGCACATTGAGGTCGCGGCGGATCGTCTGGGGCGTGACGGCAAGGCGCTCGGCCAGATCCTCCACGGCGACGCTGCCTGCGTTGCGGGCGATTTCCAGAATGCGCGCGCGGCGGCGGGCGACCGCATCGTCCTGACTGTCCGTCACTGTGTTCACCGGCGCCTCCTTGCCACCTTGGCCTTAGCCTGCGTGACGCTCAGGTCAATTGCCTGCCAGATAGGCCTCCAGCGCCTGCGCCGTGCCTTCCGGCACATGCAGCCCCAGCTTGCTGCGGCGATAGAGAATGTCCTGCGCGCTGCGGGCCCATTCGTGCCGGACGAGATAATCGACCTCGCCGGTGTGCAGGCCCCCGCCCAGATCAGGGCCGAGATCGCCCGGCGTCTTGGCCGTACCCAGCAGATCGAGGGCGCGTGTGCCATAGGCGCGGGCCAGACGATGCAGCAGCGCGGGATCAAGCTGCGGATAGCGGGAGACCAGTGCCGCCACAAAGCCATCGAAATCGCCATCCGGCAGGTCTCCGCCCGGCAGGGTGGCCCCGGCGGTCCATGGCGCGCCGGCTTGCGGGAAGAGCGGCGCGATATGCTCCATCGCGTGTTCGGCCAGCTTGCGATAGGTGGTGATCTTGCCGCCGAAGACGCTGAGCATCGGGGCCCGGCTCTCGCTCTGGTCGAAATCCAGCACATAGTCGCGCGTCACCGCCGAGGCATTGGCGGCATGGTCGTCGTAAAGCGGGCGGATACCGGCATAGCTCCACACGATGTCGGCGGGGGAGACGTTGCGTTCGAAATAGCGGTTCACCGTCTCGCAGAGATAGTCGATCTCGCCCTGGCTGATCTCGGCCTTGCCGGGGGGGGCGTTCCATGGCTCGTCGGTGGTGCCAATCAGGGTGAAGTGCTGCTCATAGGGGATGGCGAAAACGATGCGGCGGTCCGGGTTCTGCAGCATGAAGGCATGGTCGCCCTCATAGAGGCGCGGCACCACGATATGGCTGCCCTTGATCAGCCGCACGCCGCGATCATTGCGCGCCCGGCCCAGTGTGCGCAGCACGGCATCGACCCATGGGCCTGCCGCATTGACCAGCACTTTCGCCCGCACCTGACGCGGGCCAGTCTCATCTTCGATGGTGGCGAGCCACTGATCGCCTGCGGATTGCGCTTCGACCAGACGGGTGCGTGTGCGGATGTCCGCCCCGCGCGCCGCCGCATCCATCGCATTGAGCACGACCAGGCGGCTGTCCTGCACCCAGCAGTCGGAATAGACGAAAGCGCTGCCTTTTCCTTTGGCGCCACGCTTCAGGCCACTGCCTTGCGGCGCGCGGTCGAGATCCAGCCTTTCCGTGCCGGGCAGCTTTTTTCGACCACCCAGATGATCGTAGAGAAACAGGCCCAACCGCACCATCCACGCCGGGCGCGGCGACTGCGACTGAGGCAGCACGAAACGCAGCGGCCAGATGATGTGCGGGGCCATGCCCAGCAGCCGCTCGCGCTCGATCAGTGCCTCGCGCACCAGACGGAACTCGTAATACTCCAGATAGCGCAGCCCGCCATGGATCAGCTTGGTGCTGGCCGAGGAGGTGTGGCTGGCCAGATCCTCGGCCTCGACCAGCAGCACCGACAGGCCGCGCCCCGCCGCATCGCGCGCGATCCCCGCGCCATTAACCCCGCCGCCCACGATCAGCAGATCGTAGACCGGTTCGGGGCTCTGGGGCGGGGGTATGGCCATGGTGCGTCTCTTTCGAAAGTGAGTCCGTTCAATGTTCGAATGCGAAAATATGATCGCAATAACGAAAATGCAAACGAAACTGTTGACGCTGGCGCGAAAGCGTGAGCAGATGGCCGAAGCAGGCGAAAACGCCCCGTTGGATGCATCGTGAGAGGATGGGCATGAGATTGGACCACAAGCTGCGTGGCGAGTTGATCGCGGAGGTGATCGCCGTGGTGATCATCATCACGCTGGGCGATTCGGCGGCGGCGATGATCACGCTCTATGATCCCAGCCCCTATGCCACCGCCTATTGGGGCGTGTGCATCGCCTGGGGTCTGGCGGTGACTCTAGCCATTTTCGTGACCGGCGCGGTGTCGGGCACCCATGCCAATCCGGCGGTAACGCTGGCGCTGACGCTGTTTCGCGGTTTCCCCAGGGAAAAGGTGCTGCCTTACTGGATCGCTCAGGTGATCGGCGGTTTCATCGGCGCGGCGCTGGTGCTGCAGCTCTATCATCCGGTCATCGACGCCTACAATGCCGCCCATGGCCTGACCCGCGCGGGCGGCGGCGCGGCGGGTGTGTTCTTCACCCATCCGGGGCCGCATATCCTGCCGATGCATGCTTTCTGGGACGAGGTGATCCTGACCGCCATCCTGCTGCTGGGCATTTTCGCCATCACCGATGAATACAACACCAGCGCCCCCATGGCCAATTCGGGTGCGCTGATGATCGGGTTGCTGGTGGCCACCATCGGCGCTTCGGGCGGCTTTCTGGAGGCCTGGGCGATCAACCCCGCGCGTGACCTCGGGCCGCGCCTGCTGGCGTGGCTGGCGGGATGGGACGCCTCGGCCTTTCCCGGTCCTGACAATTACTGGTGGGTGCCGATTGCGGCGCCTTTGCTGGGCGGCGTTGTGGGCGCGGGGATCTATCAGTTCCTGATCAAGCCCTACTTGCCCAAGGACCGCAAGATTTTGCAATAAAACAGGCCGCGCCAGCCTTTTAGCCAGCCCGCTTTCGGCCAGCCCGCCTTTGGAGAGTTCCTGATGACCCTAGCCCGCCATATCCTCGCCATCGATCAGGGCACCACGTCGACGCGCTCGATCGTGTTCGATGACGCCGCGCGCCCGGTCGCCACCGCGCAGAGCGAGTTCGCGCAGCATTACCCCGAGCCGGGCTGGGTCGAGCATGATCCCGAGGACATCTGGCGCGACACGCTGGCCACCGCGCGCGAGGCGATCGAAAAGAGCGGCGTCGGGGCGGGGGGCATCGCGGGCATCGGCATCACCAACCAGCGCGAAACCGTGGTGGTGTGGGAGCGGGCGAGCGGCAAGCCTATCCACAATGCCATCGTCTGGCAGGACCGCCGCACCGCGCGGCTGTGCGGCGAGCTGAAGGCGGATGGTGCGGAACCCGATGTGCGCGCCCGCACCGGCCTGCTGCTCGATCCCTATTTTTCCGGCACCAAGCTGGCGTGGATTCTCGACCATGTCGAGGGCGCGCGGGCGCGGGCCGAAAAGGGCGAGCTGGCTTTCGGCACCATCGACAGCTTTCTGCTCTGGCGGCTGACCGGCGGCAAGGTGCATGCCACCGATGTGACCAATGCGGGCCGCACCCTGCTCTACAACATCCGTGAGCAGCGCTGGGATGAGGAGCTGTGCCGCCTGCTGCGCGTGCCGATGCAGATGCTGCCCGAAGTCCATGACAATGCCCATATCTTCGGCATCACCGACAAGAGCCTGCTGGGCGCGGAAATCCCCATCGCGGGCATTGCCGGGGACCAGCAGGCAGCGCTGTTCGGGCAGGCCTGTTTTCAGCCGGGCATGGCCAAATCAACCTATGGCACGGGCTGCTTCATGCTGCTCAACACCGGGGCGCAGGCGCTGGAGTCGCAGAACCGTCTGCTCACCACGCCCGCCTATCGCCTGAACGGGCAGATGACCTATGCGCTGGAAGGCTCGATCTTTGTCGCGGGGGCGGCGATCAAATGGCTGCGCGACGGCATCGGCGTGATCACCAGCGCGCGCCAGACCAACGATATGGCAACGCAGGTGCCCGACAACAACGGCGTCTATATGGTTCCCGCCTTTGTGGGGCTGGGCGCTCCGCACTGGAACCCGGACGCGCGGGGCGCGATCTTCGGCCTGACGCTGGGGGCCACGCAGGCTCACCTGGCCCGTGCCGCGCTGGAGGCCGTGGCCTATCAGACGATGGATCTGGCCAGCGCCATGATCGAGGATGGCAGCGCGCGGCCCGAAGCCCTGCGCGTGGATGGCGGCATGGCTGCCAATGACTGGCTGTGCCAGTTCCTGGCCGACATGCTCGACGCGCCGGTGGAGCGGCCGGTGCATCTGGAAACCACGGCGCTGGGCGCGGCCTTCCACGCCGGGCTGGCCACGGGCGTCTGGCCCGATCTGGATGCGCTGGCGGCAACCTGGACGCAGGGCGACCTCTTCACGCCCGCCATGAAGAAGGCCGAGCGCGACGCGCTGGCCGCCGGCTGGCACGATGCGGTGCGCCGTACGCTGTAAGGCTTACGGCAGCGTCTCGACATCATAGACCACCACCTTCGACCAGAGGTGGCTGCAGGTCTCGACGAAGCGCTGGTGGATGGGGTGGCTCTGATAGGCGGCCTGATCGGCAAGACTGTCGAAGACCATCAGTTCGGAGACGGCAAAGCCGCTGTCGACGACATCGCGCTGCTCGGTCGAGGCCGGGATGCCGATCTGCAGCGAGCGGATCAGGGGTATCTCGCCCAGCGTTTTCAGGCCGCGCACCAGAGTGTCGCGATCCTCCAGCGATGCGGGATTCTTGAGCCAGAAGAAGGCATGATGCAGCATGAAAGCGGCTCCTTGGGTTGGGTTATTGGCTGGCCGAAGGGATCTTGATGCCCAGCAGCACCAGCCCCTCGCCCTCGATCCCGAAATAGTGAGGCATGCCCGCCGGGATCAGAAAGACATCGCCGCGTTTCAGCGCCCTTTTGGTGCCGCCCTGGATTTCCCCGCCTTCCAGCAGGCCGGGATGGGTTTCGTGGCTCTGGGTCATGGTGCCGCCTGACAGCATCCATCCGCTGCCCTGCATCACCGTGACATACTCTGCCTCGCGCACATGCACCGCTGGCGGCCGGGGACGATGCCAGTATTCCAGCGCCGCCGTGGTGCCATTGGCCAGCAGCACAGGCTGCCAGAGCAATGAGGTGTCGGGCTTGACCCGCGCTTTCATCGCGGAGATCTGCGCCCCCAGATCGTCTGCCGAAATCAGCGCGGCGCCATGGCTGGCCTCGATCGGCAGGGGCGCCGTATCGGCGGCCTGCGATGGAACCGCATGCAGCATCGCGAGGACTGCCATCGCTGTTGCTCCCATCACGCGCCAATGAGCCATATGATCTCTCCCCTTTGTGGTGGTGCGTTTGTGGCTTTCCACCCTCGGAGATAACCTAAACCATTTACCTCAGGGGAAAAGCCCCCTGATAGAGGATGAAACCGTATGCTGAGTGCCGTCGCCCGCCTCCGGCTGAGAATGCTTCCTTGCTCGACGGCAATGACCGCTTTTCACCTATACTGCGGATTGATGTGCCATTCTTGACAAGAAAATGACGTTTTATCTTGTGAACGGTGTCTCTATACATGCTCTCGTCAGGAGAGCGTGACATGCTGAACCGCAAGCTTCTCTTATCCTTGATGCTGGCCTCCATCGCTACGGCGTGCCATGCGCAGCCGCCCACCAAGCTGACCAATGGTCGCGCCACCACCGCTGTCCGGGCCCTGCTTGGCCTGGATCAGGTGCGCGTCGTGCTGGGAACCTGCAAGGCGGCCTTGAATGCGAAGCCGGAAGGGGCAACGGCCTGCACGTTCCTGGTCGTTTCCGGCGGCGGAACATCCGAATCGCAGGCGGATTTCCGCTGGTCCGGGCGAGAATGGACCGCCACCCCCAGCGAATCCCAGACAATCCTGCCTTTCCCGGATCCGGTGCTGGCGGATGTTCATTCATGGTCGAAGATCGACGACAATGCCGGGCCCATTGGTTGATGCCCCCGGAAGCCCGCCCTGCCTTCGATCTGGCTGGCCCCTTTTTTTGCGCAAAATGCCGGGGTGGCGTGACCGCAAGAGGCTCGACGGGCGTGGTCAGGGCCGTTAACGCCCGGGGGATGCTGCATGTCGTCCACCATCCGGGCTATGTTGTCGCCACCGACAGCCCCGGCACCTTTCCGCATGACAAATATGCTCTGGTCATGCGCGCGCTGGGCGAAAGCGGCGCGGCGATGACGGTGCATGTGCCCGAGATCATGCCCAGAGCCTGGCTCGAGGCGGTCCATGATCCGACCTATGTCGAGGAGGTCGTCACCTGCAAGGTTCCCGCTGAAAAACAACGCAGGATCGGCTTCGCGATCGACGAGCGGATTTCGCGCAGATCGCAACTGTCGCCGGGCGGAACATGGCTGGCGGCAAAGCTGGCGTTGCGGCACGGCTATGCCGCCAACAGCGCGGGCGGCAGCCACCATGCTCTGGCGGAGACCGGGGCAGGATACTGTGTTTTCAACGATCTGGCGGTCGCTGCCAACAGGTTGATCGCAGAGGGAGATGCCTCACGCATCCTGATTTTGGATCTCGACGTGCATCAGGGCGATGGGACCGCAGCACTCACGGCAGGGCGTGGCGACGTTTTCACGCTGTCCCTGCACGCCGAGAAGAATTTTCCCGCGCGAAAGGCGCGTTCGTCGCTGGACATCGCCTTGCCCGACCTGACAGGCGACGCCGCTTACCTCGAAGCGCTGAGTGGCTGCCTGCCCGGTGTTCTCGACCATTTTGTGCCGGACCTCATCCTTCTGCAGGGCGGTGTCGATGCCCATAGGGACGACCGCCTGGGGCGGTTGGCCCTCACCGATGACGGGCTTGCGGCACGCGATCACATGGTGTCGTCGCAGGCGCGGCTTCGAGGGATACCGCTGGCGAGCACGCTGGGCGGGGGATATGGCCCGGACCGGGAGGCGGTGGCCTTGAGACATGCCCGCACGATCCTGACGCTGGCTGCCCCGTTCGGCTAGGCAAGCTGTCACGGGCTGTCTGGACATCCGGCGAAAGCCGGATGTGAGGCACCGGCCCTTCCGAAGGCACGCCAGCTGGGAGAGGCAAAGCGCGATAAAGCAGGGTTGCGATGCTTCCCCTGTCGTCCTAGCCCCTTGCCGATCGTTTCACGGAGTCTCCTGCCCCATGCGCCTTCCCGCCTGCGTGCTTCTGGCCGCCACCATGCTGGCCTCTCCTGTCCAGTCTCAAACCACGCCGCAAGCCGCGCCCCAGGCCGCCCCGGAGCCCATCCACGGCTATGACGGGCTGGCTCTCGCGCCGAAGGGAGATCGTCTGGCCGCAGTGGAACCGGCGGGCAAGGATCATTCCGCCATCGTCCTGCGCGCCGCGACGGATGGCCATGTGCTGACCACGCTCGATCCTTGCGGCACCTGCACCTATGCTGGCCTGAGCTTTGCGCAGGATGGCGCTCTGGCCTTTGTTGCGCGCGACCGTGCCAAGGGAACCTCCAGCCTGATGCTGGCGCAGGACGGCCAGCTCCGCACGCTGGCCACCATTGCCGGACTTGCGGCCACGCCACGCTTCTCGCCCGATGGCCAGCGCGTGGCGCTGCTGGTGACTCTGGGTGCATCAAAGGAAACCGGGGCGACACAGGCCGGAGCCCGGCAGGTGGGCGAGATCGGCGACAAGAGTGACGAACAGCGTCTGGCGCTTTTCGACCGCAAGGCCAGCCTCGCCAGCGCCGATATCAGGCCGCTGACCCCTGCCGACCGCTACATCTATGAATATGACTGGGCGCCTGACGGGCGCAGCCTGGTCGTCACCAGCGCGGTGGGCAATGGCGACAACAACTGGTGGGTGGCCACGCTGGACGCGGTGGATGCCGCCACCGGCGCCCTGCGCACCATCGCCAAGCCCGCCACCCAGATCAACATGCCCCGCGTCTCCCCGGACGGCAAAACCGTGGCCTTCATCGGCGGCGTGATGAGCGATTTCGGCTCGATCGGCGGTGATGTCTGGACCGTGGCTCTGGCCGGCGGCACGCCCGCCAACCGCACGGCGGGCGACAAGGCCACCGTCAACGCGATCGACTGGACCACGGGCGGCCTGCGCGGCACCCGCCTTGCCGGTGACAGCGCGCAACTGGTGTCGTGGGGGGCAACCGGCCCCGCGAAGGTCCTGTGGAGCGCCCCGGTGAGCCTTGGCGCCGGCGATGGCCGTGCCGTGTGGTCGGCCGATGGGAGCCATGTGGCCAGCGTGCGGCAGGATTTCACCCATGGCCCCGCCATTCTGGCAGGCACCGCCACTGCCCCGCGCATCCTCACCCATGACAATGACAGGCTGCCCGCCCTTGCCCGCGCGCGCAGCGTGACATGGACCAATGATGGCTTCACCGTGCAGGGCTGGGTTCTGGCGCCGCTCACCGCTGAAAACGCGGCCAAGGCGCCGATGGTGACGATCGTCCACGGCGGCCCCGCGGCGGCCAACGAACCGCGCTATGTGCAAAAGGGCACCGTGGCGGATCTGCTGGCCAAGGGCTATTACGTCTTCTACCCCAATCCGCGCGGATCCTATGGGCAGGGTGAGGCCTTCACTGCTGCCAACCGGCGTGACTTCGGCGGCGGCGACTTGCGCGACATCCTGACGGGCATCGATGCGGTGGAGAAGATCGCCCCCATCGACGACAGCCGCCTTGGCCTGACCGGGGGCAGCTATGGCGGCTTCATGTCGATGTGGGCGAACACGCAGACCAGCCGCTTCAAGGCCATCGTCGCGGCGGCGGGCCTGTCGAACTGGATCAGCTATTACGGCACCAACGGGATCGACCAGTGGATGCTGCCCTTCTTCGGCAAGACCATGTATGACGATCCGGCCGCCTATCGCGCGGCTTCGGCCATCGACTTCATCAAGCAGGCGAAGACCCCCACCTTCATCTATGTGGGCGAGCGCGATATCGAGGTGCCGCCCACGCAGTCGGTGGAATATTGGCACGCGCTCCATGATCTGGGCGTGCCGACCAGCCTGGTGATCTACCCGGACGAAGGCCACCGCCTGCGCCAGCCCGCCCATATCAAGGATGCCGCCGCCCGCACCGTCGCCTGGTTCGACACTTATCTGGCTGCTGGCAAGCCCTGAGAGTCCGTTTGGAAAATGCGCGAAAGCGCATTTTCCTGAGCAGCACCAGCCCTCCCCCCCCCCCGGCCACCCATCGGTCGTATCCTGTGGGTGGCCGGGCGGGGGAGAGGCTTGGTGTCGCAAATTCGGCTTCGCCGAATTTCCAAATAGCCGCTCAGGCCGGGCGCGCGCTGTGCGTGCCCGGCGGAACATCCTGGCTGTTGTGCTCGGACTCTCCCTCGGGCGCCGCCTCTTCCCAGCGCGCCGGCAGGGTGATGCCCACCTGGAAGCCGACAGGCAGCCGGTTTTTCAGGACGATCATCCCGTCATGGACGACCACCGCGCGCCTGGCGATGGCCAGACCCAGCCCGAAGCCACCCGTCTCGCCCTCGCCCCGATGGAAGGGCTCGAACAGGCGCGAAAGCTGCTCGGGAGGCACGCCGGGCCCCTCATCCTCGATCTGGACAACGATCCGGTCGGCTTCCTCGGACAGGGTGACCCGGATCGTGCCGTTCCGGGGTGAGAAACGCAGCGCATTGCGCAACACATTTTCGAAAGCACGTCGCAGCAATTCGGCATCGCCCGCGACATCTGCGTGAAAGCCCTCCGGCATGCTGGCGTGGCAAAAGAGGTCGATCCGCACATTTTTCGCTTCGCTTTCAAAGCGGACGTCGGCCAGAATGTCTTCGATCAGCGAACGCAGATGGACGAAATGCTCCAGCGGAGCGCTGGCGCTTTCCAGCCGCGACAGGGTGAGCAGACTGCCGGCCATCGCATCCAGCCGCCGCGCTTCCTGCTCGATGCGGTCGAGGGCGGTCACCGCGCCCTCGGGCTTTTGCCGGGCCAGGGCGATGGCCAGTTGCAGGCGGGCGAGCGGCGATCGCAATTCATGCGACATGTCATCGATGAGCTGGCTGCGCGACAGCACAAGCTGCTCGACCTTTTCGGCCATGCCGTCGAAATCGCGGGCGAGATCCGCGATCTCGTCGCGGCGGCGCCCCATGCGCGCGGCCAGACGCACCCCCAGATCGCCGCGCGCAAAGCGCTCCAGCCCCTCACGCAGGGCCCGGATCGGCAGCGCGAGATAGAGGCCCAGAATGGCCGCGAAGATCAGGCCCGACAGGATGCCGCTGATGTAGAAGATCAGCGGCGGGGTGATGCCGCCCTTGTTGAATTTGCGTGGCAGGCGGTAAAAGATGCGCCAATGGCGGCCATCGGGCGCGGTCGCCTGCGCGGTGGTGGCCTGGGCGCCGGGGGGAGGCGCAGCGCCATCGGCGGCCACGACCAGCGTGGGATTGGCGCCCCCGGTCAGAGCGACCGGGATGGCCTGGGGGCCCTCATGGGTGATGATGGCGGCGGCCATCTGTTCCAGACGCGGGGCGGCATAGCGCTCCAGATCGTTGGCCCAATAGGGATGGTGGCGTTCGATGACGATGAACAGCGTCCACAGCACACCCAATTGCCCGAAAAAGACGCAGCAAAAGGCGGTGAAGATCTTCCAGAACAGCCTGCCCTTCATGGTGCCACCTCCAGCCGCCAGCCGATGCCGCGCACCGTGGCGATGCGCAGGCGTTCGCGGCTGGCGCGTTCCAGCTTTTGCCGCAGATTGGAAATATGAACGTCGATCGAGCGGTCATAGCTTTCCCGCCGCCGTCCCAGCAGGCGCAGCGACAGCTCGTCCTTGGTCGAGACGCGCTCGCCCCCGCGCAGCAGGATTTCCAGCAGGTTGAACTCGGTCGCGGTCAGTTCCAGGGCCATGCCCTCCCACCCGGCCCAGCGCCGCGCGGCATCCAGCGCCAGAGCGCCGAGCCGCAGATGGTCGCCGCTGGCCGCCCGCCGCGCCGGGCGGCGCAGCACGGCGCGCAGCCGCGCCACCAGTTCGGGCGGGAAATAGGGTTTGGCGACATAATCATCCGCGCCCAGCTCCAGCCCGATGACGCGTTCGGTGTCGTTGCTCTTGGCGGTCAGCATGATGACGGGCACGTCGCTCGTCCCCCTTATCGCGCGCAGCAGGTCGATGCCATTGCCCCCCGGCAGCATCACATCGAGGATCACCGCGTCATAATGGCCCGAGAGCGCCGCCTCGCGTCCATCGGGCAGGGTGTGCACGGCGCGGCAGGCAAAGCCTTCCCCCTCCAGATATTCGGCGAGCATCTGGGTGAGGGCGGCATCGTCATCGACCAGCAGAATGTTGAAGGCAGGCGTGTTCATGGCTGCCTTGTGACGGTTTGCAAGGGCGCTGTCCCGCCCGATTTACACAATCCTTACACTTCACTTGCGAAGTCCTGACCCGCAAGCGCCGATCCGGCTGGCATAAGCGGCCATCATGCGACGCCATTCCCTTTCCCTGACGCTGCCGGCCCTGCTTCTGCCTGCCCTGCTACTGGCCGGTTGCGCGGCGACCTCGGTGTCCCGGCCCGATCTGCGCCTGCCCGAGCGCTTCACCGCCGACACGCGCGGGCAGGATGCCCAGCCTGCCGCGGCGCAGGCGCTGGACCGCTGGTGGCTGCTGTTCTCCGATTCCCAACTGACCGCGTTGGAGGATGAGGCGCTGGCCCATGCCCCCGATGCGCGCTCGGCGCTGGCCGTGCTGGATGAGGCGCGGGCGACGCGCTCGAAGGCCTTGCTGGCCTATGATGTGCAGGGCAATGCCTCGGGCTCGATCACGCGCGGCCAGACCTCGATCAGCGGCAACAGCGCGTTCCAGATGGCGCCCTCGGGGCAGACCACCACCACGGCGGGCAGCTTTTCGCCCTCATGGGAGCTTGATCTGTTCGGTCGCCGGGGGGCGGCGCGTCAGGCCGCCGATGCCGATCTGGTGACGGCGACCTTCACCTATCATGCCGCCTTGCAGAGCCTGACCGCGCAGGTGGCCTCCAATCTGTTCGAAGCGCGCGGCCTCTCGCTGCAACTGGCCGAGGCGCGTGACAGTCTGCGTGTGGCGCGTGAACTGGCCGAGATCGGCGTGCGCAAGGCCAGGGCGGGGATCGGCGCCGATGTCGATGCCGACAGCCTGATCGCCGACCGCGCCACGGCGCAGGCCAATGTCGTCCAGCTTGAGGCGCAACTGGCCGTCTCGCGCCAGACCTTGCTGGTGCTGCTGGGCCGGGCCGGGGCCGCGCCCGAAAGCCTGCCGGTGGATGGCGCGCTGGGGCCGCCGCCCGATGTGCCGCAGACCACGCCCGCCACGCTGCTGGTGCGCCGCCCCGATGTGATGCAGGCCGAGGCCCGGTTGCGCTCGGCCATGGGCACGCTGCGGCTGGATTCGCTGGCCCTGTTGCCCAAGATCAACCTGCAGGCCTCCACCAGCATCAGCGCCATTGCCGGCCCGGCGGGTTACACCACCTCGCTGTGGTCACTGGCCGCCGGCGTGGCCATGCCGGTGTTCGACCGCGCCCGCCTGCTGGGCGAGGTGCGCGCCCAGCGCGCCCGCGCCGAGCAGGCCGCCATCGCCTATGAAAAGGCGGTGCAGACCGGCTTTGGCGAGGCGCAGAACCAGTTGGCCACCTATGCCGCCGACCGCGCACGCCTTGGCCTGCTGATCGAGGCGGAGGCGCGCGCCCGCCACGCCTTCGACGGCCAGAACGCCGGTTATCGCGCCGGTGTCGTCGATCTCACCGCGCTGCTCACCGCCGAGCGCACATGGCGCTCCAGCCGCAATGCGCTCTCGATGCTGCGCGCCACCACGCTGAGCGACGGGGTCAATGTCTTCCGCGCGCTGGGCGGCGGCTGGACCCCGCTCGACCCGAACCATCCCGTGACATCTTTTCCGGATCACAGACCATGACCGCCCGTCCGCTCTTTCTTGTCGCCCTTATCGCTCTTGCCGCCTGCCACAAGGCCGAGGCGCCGCCGCCCGGCGCCGATACGCCGCGCGCGGTGCCCTTCGCCGCCGTGGTCCGCCAACCGCTGGGCACCGGCATCGATGTGTCGGGCCGCCTTGTCGCGCGTGAGGAAGCGGCGGTGTCGAGCCAGCTTTCGGGCTATCTGGTGGCGCGGGTGGCGGTCGATCAGGATGCGCTGGTGCAGGCCGGGCAACCGCTGGCCTATCTCGATGAGACGCTGCTGCGTTCCGATATCGCGCAGAATCGGGCCGCCGTCGCCCAGTCGCGTGTGGCCGCCGAAAAGGCCAATCAGGAGGCCTCGCGCGTCTCGGCGCTCGACCATACCGGCGTGCTGTCGGACGAAGCCATCGCCCAGCGCCGCCTTGCCGCGCGCACGGCACAGGCACAGGTCGACCAGTCGCAGGCGCAATTGTCCGCCCAATTGGTGAGGCAGGGGCTGATGGTGGTGCGCGCGCCGGTGGCGGGGCGGGTGCTGACCCGCACGGTGCGGCCCGGTGACGTGGCCTCGCCCTCGACGGTGATGTTCACGCTGGCACGCGATGACCGCAGCGAACTGGATGCCGAAATTCCCGAGGAGCTGCTGGGCGCCGTCCATCCGGGCGATCATGCGCGGGTGCGCCTTGCCTCGGGCCGCTGGGTGGAGGGCACGGTGCGCCTCGTCGCCGCGCAGGTCGATGCGCAGACGCGGCTGGGCCGTGCGCGCATCCTGCTGCCGGTGGATCGCGAGATCCGTCCCGGCGGTTATGCCCGCGCCGAAATGGCCGGGCCCCCGGTGCCGGTGTTGGCCGTGCCGGAGGCGGCGGTCTCCTATGACGGCAATGGCGCCTCGGTGACGGTGATCGAGGCGGGCGACAAGGTCCGCCGTGTGGCCGTCAAGACCGGGCGGCGCGGCGGCGGCATGATCGAACTGACCCAGGGACCGCAGGCCGGTGTGCGTGTGCTGACCGGATCGCAGGACTTCGTGCTGGACGGCGAGAAGGTCCAGCCCGTGGCGCAGAAGGGGCGTTGATTTCATGAAGATTTCCGCCTGGGCGATCCGCCATCCCATTCCCGTGGCCGTCATCATGATCGCGCTGACGCTGGCGGGGATCTGGTCCTATCTGCTGCTGCCGATCAAGCGTTTTCCCAATGTGGAATTCCCCGTCGTCTCGGTCTCCGTCACCCAGCAGGGCGCCGCGCCCAGCGAGATGGAGCAGCAGATCACCCGCCCCATCGAGGATGCGCTGACCGGTATTGCGGGCCTGCGTCACACCAGCTCGACCGTCACGCTGGGGGCTTCCAGCACCTCGGCCGAGTTCGAAATCGGCACCGATATGCAAAAGGCGGTGGAGGATGTGCGCACCGCCGTCGAGCGCACCCGCGCCACCCTGCCGCAGGGCATCGATGCGCCCAGCGTGACGCGGGTCGATATGTCTTCGGCGCCCATCCTGACCTATGCGGTCAGCGCGCCGGGGGTGAGCGCGGTCGATCTGTCATGGTTCGTGGACGATACGGTGGCGCGCGCCTTGCAGGCGCAGCGCGGCGTGGCGCAGGTGAAGCGGATCGGCGGCGTCAGCCGGGAAATCAACATCACCCTCGATCCCGACCGCATGACCGCCCATGGCGTCACGGCCTATGCGATCAACACCGCGCTGGCCCAGTTCCACCGCGACGACACCGGCGGCCGCTCCGAAGCGGGCGGGCGTGAGCAGACCATCCGCGTGCTGGGCTCCTCGGCGACGATGGAGCAGTTGCGCAATCTCACCATCCCGCTGAGCGCCACGCAATATGTGCGGCTGGGCGATCTGGCCACCATCACCGACAGCCATGCCGAGGAACGCGGCTTTGCCCGGCTCGACGGCCACCCCGCCATCGCCTTTCAGGTCAGCAAGACCACGGCGGCCAGCGACGTGTCGGTCGAAGACGGCGTCGACCGCGCCATCGCCACGCTGAACGGGCAGAACAAGGGGATCGCGATCAGCAAGGTGGTCTCCACCGTGTCGGACACGCGGGCCTCCTATCTGGCGACGGTGCATGTGCTGATCGAGGGCATGGTGCTGGCGGCGCTGGTGGTGTTCCTGTTCCTGCGCGACTGGCGCGCGACGGTGATCGCGGCCTTGGCGATGCCGCTGTCGCTGGTGCCGACCTTTGGCGCGATGGTGATCTTCGGTTTCAGCCTCAACGTCATCACCCTGCTGGGTCTGACCCTGGTGATCGGCATTCTGGTCGACGATGCCATCGTGGAAATCGAGAACATCCAGAAGCGCATCGAGGGCGGGGCGAGCCCCTATCGCGCCTCGCTGATCGGCGCGGACGCCATCGGCCTTGCCGTGGTGGCGACGACGGCGACGATCATCGTGGTCTTTGCGCCCGTGTCCTTCATGGGCGGCCAATCGGGGCAGTTCTTCCGCGAATTCGGCCTGACGGTGGCGGTGGCGGTGCTCTTTTCGCTGCTGGTGGCGCGTTTCGTCACCCCGCTGATGGCGGCCTACTTTCTCAAGCCTTCCACCCACAGCACGCCGCCGCATCAGTTGCGCGGGGCCTATCCCAAGGTGCTGGACTGGGCGCTGGCCCGGCCCAAGACGACGGTGGGGATCGGCATTCTGGTGTTCGTGGGCGCGCTGGGGATTGCCGCCACCCTGCCGGTGGGGTTCCAGCCGACGGGCGATCCGGGCTATTTCTACCTCTCGATGCAGGGCACCGCGGGCTCCAATCATGAGACCATGGACCGCGCCGTGCGCGACGTGACCGCGCGGTTGCGCAAGCTGCCCGATGTGGAGCGGGTCTTTGCGCAAGTGGGGTCCACCAGTTCGGGCGGCGGGCCCGGCGGGGGCGGCGGTTCCTCCGATCTGCAGACCGGCACGCTGAGCATCGTGCTGAAGCACGACCGTTCGATGACCACCGATGAGTTCCAGCGCTCGATCACCGGCCTGTTGCGGCAGGTGCCCGAAGTGCGGCTGAACAATCAGGGCGGTTTTGGCGCGGCGGGCGTGGAAGTGGTGCTGGCCGGGCGCGATGGTGACGCTCTGGCGCGCGCGCAGTCTGCCCTGCTGCGCGACATGCAGGGCATGAAGACCACATTGGACCCGCGCCCCGCGCCGCCGCCCTCCGCGCCCGAACTCATCATCCGGCCACTGCCCGATGCGGCGGCTCGGTTGAATGTGTCGTCGCAGGCGATTGCGCAGGTGGCGCGGATCGCGACGATTGGCGATATCGACGCCAATGTCGCCAAATTCCCGACGATTCAACAGCGCCTGTCGATCCGGGTGCGTCTGCCGCGTGACGCCCGCGCCGATCTCGACCAGATCGGCAATCTGCAGGTGCCCACGCTGGACGGCAAGATGACTCCGCTGCGCACGGTGGCCGAGCTGTCGATCGCGTCCGGCCCCGGCCAGATCCAGCGCTATGACCGCGAGCGGCGCGTGTCGGTGCAGGCCGATCTTAACGGCACCACCATCGGCCAGGCCCTGAACGAGGTGGCGACCCTGCCCGCCATGCATCACCTGCCCGCAGGCGTGCATGAGGCCCGCACCGGCGACAGCGAGGCGCTGGCCGATCTGTTCGGCGGCATCGTGGGGGCGATGGCCTCGGGCATTCTGATGATCTATTTCGTGCTGGTGATGCTGTTCCACAGCTTCTTCAAGCCGGTCACCATTCTCTCGGCCCTGCCGCTGACCATGCTGGGGGCCTTTGTGGCGCTCAAGGTGACGGGCATCGCGATCACCTTGCCGGTGCTGATCGGCATGTTGATGCTGCTGGGGCTGGCGGCCAAGAATTCGATCCTGCTGGTCGAATTCGCCATCGAGGACGAGCGCGCCGGGCAGCCCCAGCGTGAGGCCATCATGAACGCCTGCCGCGAACGTGCCCGCCCGATCGTGATGACCACCGTGGCCATGGCGGCCGGCATGCTGCCCACGGCTCTGGGCATCGGCGAGGGATCGACGTTCCGCCAGCCCATGGCCATTGCGGTGATCGGCGGGCTGATCAGCTCGACGATGCTGTCGCTGGTGATGGTGCCGGTGGTCTATGAGCTGATCGACAATCTCGAAATGCGTCTGCGCCCGCGTCTGGCAAAATTCATCACGCCGCGGGCGCCCGGTGATGACGATCCGGTCCTGCCGGAGCAGGTCACGCTGGTCAGCCCGACGCCTGATGCCCTTTAGCAAGCGCTTTCCGGGCGGGGGGAGCGGACAGGCGACGCCCCCCGCGCATCACTGTTCGCGATCGGCAACCTTCTGTCGGAGCCCGGCGAGGTCGGTGGCGGTGAAATAGCGGCCATCGTGGATAAGGCCGGAGATCCGGTGCAGATTGGCGGCGCTGGCCAGCGGATCGGCATCGAGCAGCAGAAGATCGGCGGTCTTGCCGGTCTCCACCGTGCCCATGCTGGCCTCGCGGTGGAGGTAGCGGGCGGGGTTGAGCGTGGTCATCTGCAGGATCGCCAGCGGCGGCAGTCCGGCCTGAGCCAGCAGATCGAACTCCTGATGCAGGCCATAGCCGGGCACGACCCAGCCCGCGCCGCCCGTGTCGTCGCCCGCCATCATCGGCACATGATGGTCGTAGAACAGTTTGGTCAGCGCCAGTTGCACGGTGAACAGGCGGCTCAGCACGGCGCGCGCGGGCTCGGTCATCACCGATGTGTAGCGCTCGCCCGCCGCATGCCAGACGGCCCGGTCCGAGCCGATGACATAGCGCAGCTCGGGACTGTTCACATAGGCCGGGTCATCGCCTAACTCCATGGTGCGCACCCGGATCAGCGTTGGTGTCTGCCAGATGCCGCGCGCCGCCAGCGTGTCTGCCAGAGCGCCGCATTTGCCCGCATCATAGCTGTCGAGCACTCTGGCATAGGCCAGGATCGCGGGCAGCGGCGTGAAGGCCAGCGGATTGGCCAGCCCGATCGCGCCGGGCACGCCGGGCGGCGGGGTGCCGGCGCCGGTTTTGGGGGCCTCGGGCGGTGCAACGACCGGGCGCGGCGGCACGATGGCCGCGCGCAAGGCGCTTTCCTGCGAGGAACAGCCCAGCAGCAGCGCATCGCCGGGGCCCAGATGCTCGATGCCGTCCATGCCATGCTCGGCGGCCTCACGCGGGTCCACCAGGGGCAGGAGGTGGCCGGTGACCGTCAAGCCATCGGCCTTGGCGGCGGCATGGGCGGCAAACAGCACGGCGGGCGGCAGGCTGATCGCCTTGATGAAATCGGCGCCCTGCGCTTTCTGGCGATGCACCTCGGCGGCGGCCATCTCGGGCGTGGCGGCATTGGGGCCGACCAGCAGCGATCCGGGCGTCACCAGCAAGGTGGGCGCCAGCTTCGGCATCAGCGTGCCCGCCTTGCGCGCGGCCAGCAGCTCGGGCGAGCCGCTCATCTGGCGGAAGCCGGTGATGCCCATCGCCAGCATCATCTGGAGCTGGTTGACCGTGTCGCCCGGATTGAGCGGATGGGCATGCATGTCATTGTAACCGGGGACGATAAACTTGCCCCTGGCGTCGATCAGCCGGTCGCCGGGGGCGGCTTTGACCTTTCCGGCTTCGGCGATGCTGGCGATCCGGCTGCCTTCCACCACCACCGCACGATGCGCGGTCAGCTTGCCGCTGCGCGTGTCGACGATGGTGGCATTGTCGAGCACGATGCGCTGCGCGCAGGCCGCCGAAGCCGTGCCCAGGGCGAGGGCCATGCTGGCCGCATGCAGCCAGAGGCCTTTGATGTTGGCCATATATGTTTCCTTTGATCGGGGGTCAGCCAGCCACCGCCGCGCGTTCGTCCAGCAGGTGGTTCAGGGTTTGGGCAAAGGCCTCGGGCTTCACCGCATAGCCCAGATGGGCGCCGGGGAAGATCCGCAGCGGGGCCTCCAGCTTGTCCGACAGGGCGTGGGCGATGGGGGTGGTGGGGTTGGCCGGGTCCTGCATTTCCTCGCCCACGCCGATCACCAGCCGGGCTGCTTCCAGCTTCAGCGCCGCCATATCGAGCTGCACCGGCGGATAGTGGCGCATTTCATGTTCGAACCAATAGGTCATGTTCTTCACGATCTGGGGCGCGGGCGTGCCCGACATGGTCTGCGCAAAGACCTGATGATCCGAGGTCGGCGTCTGCATCCAGACGCGCATAAAGCGCTGCATTGCCGCGCCGATGCCTTGCGCCTTGTAGAGATCGTAAATGGCAAGATTTTCGGCGATCAGCGCGTCACCCTTTGGGTGATGGTGCGAGGCGGGCGGCTCATGCGCGATCAGCGTCTCGACCACCTCGGGGTGGCGTGCCAGCACGGTCAGCGCGACGATGGCGCCCGAGCTGCTGCCCAGAATAGTGGCGCGGCCCTTGCCGGTATGCTCGATGAGGCGGGCGACATCGTCGGCATCGGTCTCCAGCCTTTGGGCATAATCCTGCTCGCCCTCGAGCATGCTGCGGGAAAAGCCCCGGCGGTCGTAGATCAGCACGGTGAACCGGTCCCGCAACTGCTGCGCAAGGGCTTGAAACACCATGGCGCAGCCTTGCGCGCCGGGGATGAACACGATCAGCGGCCCATCGCCGACGGTTTCGAAATAGAGCTCGGCGCCGGGGACTTGCAATGTGCTCATGGGGACGTCTCCTCTCGCAGGGGGGATCTAGAATTTGACCGAAACGCGGCCGCCGAAGGTGCGCGGCGGAGTCGTGCCCACCACCGTCAGATTGATGAGCGGCGCGGGCGACTGGAAGGTGGGCACGCGATTGTCCTCGATGTTGCGCACAAAAGCCGCAGCAGACCACCGGCCATTGGCGGGCCCGAAGGAGATCTGGGCATTGGTCTGCCAGCTATGATCGACGTAGCCCCCGCCATCGCTGACATAGGAGAAGTTGATGAAGCGGCCGCTCTTATACTGCGTATCGACCCCCATCACGACCTTGTAGTCGCCGACCGGGATGGTCTGCTGCGCCCCCAGATTCATCGTCCAGCGCGGCGCATTGTTGGCGGCAAAGCCCGAGCAGTTGATGACATAGACCGGCCCGCTCAGCGTATAGGGGCAGCCCGTGACCGGCGCTGCCGAAGCGCCCGTGGTGTAGACAAAAGAGTCGTTCCGGGCGTGCAGATACTGGATATCGGCACTGAGCAGGGTGTTTTTGGTGACCAGCGCCTGCGTTTCCACCTCGACGCCGTAGATCTTCGAGCTGCCGATGTTGTCGGTGAAATTGGCGTTGCTGCCGTTGCTGTCGAGCCCGACATGGTTGACCTGCTGATTGTGATAATTCCAGAGGAAGCCCTCGATGTTCAACTGCAGGCGGTTGCCGAAGAAACGGTTCTTGCTGCCCAGCGTGTAGGCGGTGATGGTTTCGGGCTGATAGGTCGTATGGCCGACCGCCGCCGCAAAGCCACCCGAGCGATAGCCGGTCTCCACGCTGGCATAGAGCAGGGAATGGCGGGTCAGATCATACTCCACCGCGCCGCGCCATGTGACGCGCTGGTTGGTGAGTTGCGAATTGTAGCTGCTGTCGGTGCGGGTCACGATGGCACCGCTGGTGCCCAGAGGCGCTGCGGGCACGCCCTGCGGCGGGAAGGCGAAGGGCAGTTGCGAGGGATCGTCGACAAGGGGGAACAGCGGCGCCGTGGGGCAGCCGACCGTGGCCGGGGCCCGGCAGACGATCACCCCGGTGACGCCGTTGCTGACGAAATCCTTGTGGTCATGGGTGTAACGAATACCGCCGACAAGGCGCAATGTGTCGGTCAGATTGGCGGTCAGGCGACCGAAGGGCGCCCATGAGGCGGTGTTGATCCGCTGATCGGTCCATGAAGACTGAGCAAAGACATTGACATCGGCATGATAGTCTTCGGTCTCATGGTAGTAGAGCATGCCCAGCGTATAGGAGAAGATGTCGATACGGTTGCCGTTGAAGCGCAATTCTCCGCTGTATTGCGAGTCATCCTCGCGCGTCTTGTAGAAGAAGGCGGCGGCATCGGCGGAATAGTCCAGCTTCGAATCGCGCCATGCCGGGATGAAGGTCAGTGTGCCGGCATCGGTTTTCCAGGTGATCTCGGCATTGGCGCCGTAGAAGTGGTTGTTCTGATAGGGCATCGGGGTCAGCGCGCCCAGAGTGCGCCCCGAAAGCCCGACATAGGTGCCCTGGCGAAAGGCCTGGGACGCTGGCGTATACAGCCCCTGATCGACAGGAATGTTGGAAGGGACGAAACTGTACCTGGCTGTGGCGGGGTTGAGCACATATTTGCCGGTGTAGCTGACGCTGTAACCATAACCGCCATTATGCGCATAATCGATGCCGATCCGCGCGGTCAGCCGGTCGGTCAGCCTGCCCGCCATCTGGAAGCGCAGGCCTTCGGTGCGATCGTCAAAGGTGCCGTCTTTCAGATAGCCGTCGCGGCGAGTGATCGTGCCGGACAGGCGGGCCGCGCCATCCTGCCCCATCGCCAGATTGATCGCCCCTTCGGCGTTGAAGGCGTTGTAATTGCCGTAGCTGGCGGTGGCATAGCCCGAAGTCTCGCCATAATGCGGATGCTCGGGGTTGACGTTGATCGCGCCGCCGGTCGCATTGCGGCCATAGAGCGTGCCTTGCGGGCCCTTGAGCACCTCGACGCGCGACAGGTCGAAGAAGGCGCCCGTGGTCGAGGTGGGGCGGCCGACATAGACATTGTCGTAATTGTAGGCGATGGCCGGGTCGCTGGTGGGCACGACGGTGAAATTGCCGACGCCGCGCAGGAAGATCAGATTGCCGGTGCTGCTGGGCTCCACCGTCAGGGCGGGCACATGGTCGCTCAGCAGACTGGCGTTGGTGGTGCCTGCGGCGACCAGATCGGCGCCGGTCACCACATCGACGGCCACGGCGGCGCGCTGCAGGTTTTCCTCGCGCCGCTGCGCGGTGACGATGATTTCGGTCAATTGCGGACTGCCGGCGGCCGCGCCCCCCGATGGCGCGTCGCTTTGGGCAAAGGCCAGCCCCGGAACCAAAGCCAGGCACGCAACCGTGCTCATCAAGGCGGTGTGCATGATCATCTCCCCAGATGTTCTGTTTCTGTCATCGGGCCGGATGGCTTGTGCTTTGGCCGGTCCCGTGCAGTTGAAGCGATGCTATTCTGTTAGCGCATGGAGCGAGCGATGCAGATTTGTGATGGCTGATGACCGCTGCTTATCAGTGCGCGAAAGCGGATGCGCCTTTCCCATTCCCGGAGACCGGGCTATCGGCGCGCTGCCATGACAAACCTTTCCGCCGCAACACTCGATCACGCCGCCGACCTGCTCGAAGCCCATCCCGATTTCCGGGTGCTGCGCCGCCTGCGTGCCGTGGAATGGCTGTTCACCGGAAAGCCCTCGGGCGATATGCGGGTCGGCGTGGCGGTGGATGTCGAAACCACCGGTCTGGACCATGGCAAGGACCAGATCATCGAACTGGCGATCCAGCGCTTTCGCTTCGATGCGCTGGGCCGCATCACCGAAATCGGTCAGGCAAGGGTCTGGCGGGAGGACCCCGGCGTCCCGCTCGATCCGCGTATCACCATGCTCACCGGCCTCACCGATGAGGATCTGGTCGGCAAGGCGATCGATGAGGCGGCCGCCATCCATATCCTTGCTTCGGCGGACATCATCGTCGCGCATAATGCGGCCTTCGACCGGCCCTTTGTCGACCGCCGTCTGCCGGCCATCGCGGGCAAGGCATGGGCCTGCTCGATGGCGGAGGTCGACTGGCTCGAACTGGGGTTCGAGGGGCGGGCGCTGGCGCATCTGGTCGCGCAATGCGGCTGGTTCTACGAGGGGCATCGCGCGGAAAATGACATTCTCGCGCTGATCCATCTGCTTTCCCATGCGCTGCCGGATGAGACGACGATCCTCTCCGCCTTGTTGGCCCGCTCGGCGCAGCCTCTGTTCCGGATCCATGCCGTCGAGGCTCCTTTCGACGCCAAGGATGCGCTCAAGGCGCGGGGTTATCGCTGGGATTCACTCCTGCGCTTCTGGTGGACCAGCGTATCGGGTGAGGATCTGGAGGCTGAAACCGCCTGGTTGAGCGAACATGTCTATTGCGGGCGCGGCAACCCGGCCATTTCCGAGCAATCGGCGCTGGAGCGTTACAGCCGATAGGGCGACCCGAAGCCTATGTCTGCTTGCGCCACCAGAGATAGAGGCCGCTGACCAGCACCACGATCGTTGCCAGATCGAACAGCGCCCAGATGATCTTGAGGGGAAGCCCGCCATAATCCCCGAAATGCAGGGGGCGTGCGACCTCCAGCAAACGCAGATACCAGGGCATGCTGACAATCGCTGTCAGCCTGCCGCTGCGTGCATCGACCAGCACCGGATTGAACAGGCGGCTGGTGAGCGGGGTGTCGCCTTGCAGCCAGACGATATAGTGCCACGGGCTGCCCTCGCGGTCATTGGGGAAGCCGATGCTCAGCATGGTGGTGCCGGGCAGGGCTTGCATGGCGGTCTCGACCGCGTGCTGGGCAGAGGCCAGATGATCCTGCCCGGCCAGATCCCGCCCCGCATAGGGTGTGAGAGAGGCTGCCACCTCATGCTTTTGCCAGACCGCGAAGAGGGGCACGGCCAGCGTGTTCATGGCCCCCGTCGCCCCCACCAACAGCGCCCAGACGACTGTGACGATGCCCAGCAGATTGTGCAGGTCGAGCCACAAGATCCTTGCGCCGCGATGCCGGCGCAAGGTTCCAAAAGCCAGTTTTCTGGTGAAGGGCCCATAGAGCGCCACGCCCGAGACGATCGCCACCATGAAGAGCAGGCCCATCGCGCCCAGAAACAGCTCTCCCCACAGGCCCGCCAGCAGGCTGCGGTGTAGCGTCAGCAGGAAAGCCGTCGGGCTTTGCGCGGACAGCGCCGCGCGGCTGCCTTCGCGCAGCAGCCGTCCCGACTGCGCATCGAAGACCAGCAGATGTTCGAGCGCGGGATCGGCATGAACCGCTTCCAGCGAGGGCGCCATGCGCAGGATGATCGCCGCGGCGTCATCCGGCTGAAACAGGGAGATGACCGCCTGTCCGGGATAGCGCGCCCGCCCCTGCGCGATCAGGCGGTCGAGCGAGGGGGCGCTCATCCCCGGTCGTGGCGCATCGTGCCGCGTGTGATCGAAGGCGCGGTCGATCTCCGCGCTGAAGATCAGCGGCACGCCGGTCAGGCACAGCACCAGCAGGAACAGCGTGCAGACCAGACTGCTCCAGCGATGCAGCCGCGACCAGCCCTTGATCGTCACCACGCGTAGCGGATCCCGGCCAGCACCTGCCGCCCCTGCCCGAAGGTGCAATAGGTCAGATCGGTGCAGGTCACATAGGTCCTGTCGAACAGATTGCTGACATTGACGCTGAGCTTCACGCCCGCAAGCCTTGGCACAAGCCGCCCCACCTCATACTGCATGCCCAGATCGGCCAGCGTATAGCCGGGCACCTTGAAGCTGTTGGTGGGATTGCCATAGCTGGGGCCGACATAACGCACCCCGCCGCTGGCCTTCAGGCCGGGGATCAGCGTGTCGGCCAGATCGTAGGAGAGCCAGAGCGCGGCCATGTCCTGAGGGATGCCTGCCGGTGCCTTGCCCAGAATGCTGGCGGTGGCGCTGGTGTTGCGCAGCTCGTCATGGGTGTAGCTGGCGATCACCTGCACCCGGTCGGTCAGCCAGGCATGGGCTTCGGCCTCCACCCCGCGCGAACGCACCTCGCCCGTCTGGGTGAGCGAGCCGGTGTAGAGCGAGTTGGAAACCGTGACATTGGTCTGCCGCAGATCATAGGCGGCCAGCGTGACGAAGCTCTTGCCGCCCGCGGGCTGGAACTTGATCCCGGCCTCGACCTGCTTGCCCCTGGTGGGTTTGAGCGGCGCGCCCGTGTCGGTGTTGCCCGCCTGCGGCTGGAAGGAGGAGGACCAGCTGACATAGGGCGCCAGACTGTCGGTGATCTTGAACACGGCCCCCACGCGCCCGGTCAGGGCATGGCTGTTCTGGTCGGTGACGCCGCCGGTCTTGTAGGACACGCTGTGCGTGCCCGCCCAGTCCTGCCGCAAACCGCCGACCAGCGTCAGCCGCCCCAAGGTCGCCTGATCCTGAGCATAGATCCCGGCCTGCCGGGTGCGTTCCTGCGTGGAGCTGCCCAGCAGGAAATCGGGTTCGGGCACGGTCTGGAAATAGGCGGGCGCCGCGATCACCAGATTGGGCGGATTGCGCCCGTCGAGGCGGCTGTAATAGAGATAATGATCGAACTGGGTGTTGAGCAGATCCACACCCGCCACGAAACGATGCTGCACCGGCCCCGTCGCAAAATCGGCGTTGAGCTGATTGTCCATGCTGACGGCATCGACCGTGCCGAAATTGTTATAGGCCACGCGGCTGAGCGCAGTGCCGGTGGCATCATAGCCCGATCCGTCGCCTACATGGTGGATCGTCTGGCTGTTGTGCATGAAGCGGAAGTTCTGGCGGAATTTGAGCGCGTCGGTGAAGCGGTGCTCGAAGCGGTAGGCGATGCTCGCTTCTTCCTTGCGGTAGACGTCATAGCCCGGATCGCCGGTGTTGAGCGAGCGGGGGATCGTCACCTTGCCGGGCAGCACCGTGCCCACGGCGGGCACATAGTTGAAGGCGCCCGCTTGCGGATCCTTCTGGTAATTGCCGATCACGGTCAGCGTGTTGCGATCATCCGGCGTCCAGGTGAGGGCGGGGGCCACCGCGATGCGCTTCTGGCGCACATAATCGGTCTGGGTGCCGGTGGTCATGGCCACGGCGGTCAGCCGATAGGACAGGCTGCCCGAGGCGTTGAGCGCGCCGCCCAGATCGAAGCCGCCCCTGGCGCGGCCATAGCTGCCCGTTTCGAAGAAGACCTCATGGAGTGACTGCGTTGTCGGCTGCTTGGACACGATGTTGACCAGCCCGCCGGGCGGCGTCTGGCCATAGACGACCGAGACGGGGCCGCGCACGCTTTCCACGCGGTCGATCAGCCAGGTGTCGCGGGTGGCGATGTTGAAGCCGGAAAAGGGGATGGTCAGCCCGTCGATAAAGCTGCGGGCCTGAAAACCGCGCGTGTAGAGATATTCGAGCGAATCCTCATTGATGCCGCGCTGCTCGGCCACGATGCCCGGCGTGTAGCGCAGGGCTTGCGAGGTGCTCTGGGCATTCTGGTCGACGATCTGCGCATGGGTGACCACCGAGATGGAGGCCGGAATCTGGATCAGCGGCGTGTCGGTCTTGGTCGCGCCCGCGCCGCGCGTGGCGACATAGCCCTTGATGCCGGGCACGGCATCAGGCGCCATATCCGCGCCGGAGGTGTCGGTTGCCTCGCCTTCCACCCGCACCGGGCCAAGGCTGATCGCGCCCGCGCTCTGCGGCGCCGGTTCCAGCGTGACGGTGCTGCCGGTGATGCGAAAGGTCAGCCCGCTTCCCGCCAGCAGGCGGCTGAGCGCCTGAAGCGGGGGCATGCTGCCCTTCACCTCGGCGGCGTTGCGGCCTTCGACCAGCGGCGCCTGCGTGCTGACCTGCAACCCCGATTGCTGGCCGAAACTGGTCAGCGCATCGGCCAGCGGCTGGGCGGGGATATCGAAGCTGCGCGCGGCCTCCTGCGCCTGCACCAAGGTTGCGCATAGCGCCGCCATCGTGGTGATCGACGCGGCGATTGGCAGGCCCCATGCGGCGGTGATGAGGCGGCGCTGGCTCCTCTTGAGCGTCACCTTCCCGCTGATCTGACCGCCCGTAACCATGCTCTTGCCTCCTTGCACACTGTCTTGAATCCAGAGGCATGTTGATAATGCGTCGCATTGCCTCTCAATGCAATTGACGTGGGGGCAGAGGATTTTTCGGGGTGAGGGAGAATTTAGATCGCGCCAAAGCTGGAAATCGCGATCATAAAACTGATTTAAAATGATATTATTTTGAAAATCACCCGATCACGGCTCACCCGCCGATGACACCACAATCACCCAGGGCGTGATGCTGGTCACCGATCCACCATAGGCCTGCGCCAGAGCGCGCAGCGCCTCGACAGGCCGGGTCGCATCGTAAAGGCCGGTGACCCGCTGCCGGGCAAAAGCTTCGTCGCGCATCAGGATCATGCCTGAAAACCACGGGCGAAGCGCTTCGATCACCTCTCCCGCGGGGCGATCCCGCACGATGATCTGGCCGTTGCGCCATGCGGCCATCTGCTCGGCCGGGCGCTGTCCCCGGCTGACGGTGCCGTCAAAACCGACATGCAGGCTGTCCCCCCGCGACAAAGGTTCCGAGACGGGCGGAGCGCTGCTGTAGGCGACGCGGACCTGCCCCGCGGTGACTTCCGTCGTCACCCCCTTGCGCCCCAGCCTGATATCGAAGGCGGTGCCGATGTCGGTGGTGGTGACGCCCCCGGCATCGACATAGAAGGGGCGCGCGGCATCGTGGCGCACATCGAACCATGCCTCGCCCTTCAGCAGCCGGACCTGCCTGCGGTTGGCGGCATAGGTGACGGCAATGGCGCTGTCGGGCGCAAGCCGGGCGATGGTGCCGTCCGCCAGAACGGTCTGGCTGCGCTCGGCGGTTCCGGTGCGATAGCTGGCCTGCATGCGCAGCAGCAGCGAGGGCGTTGTGACCAGCACCAGACAGGCGGCCAGAGCGGTGGGAAGGATGTGGCGCGCTCTGGGCCGCCAGGCGGTTTTTGCGGCGCGCCGCCGGTAAGGGATGGGCCCGGCCGGAAGGACCGGCCGCGCGTCGGCGGCGCGCAGCGGCGGCATGAACATGGGGCGCAGATCGCCCGCCCGGTCGTAAGCATGGGCTGTTGTCGCCCAGGCGTTTGCATGCAGGTCCGATGCGGCAAGCCAGGCCTCGAAAGCGGCCAGCAGCTCGGCATTCTCCGGCTCCTCGCGCAGGAGGATGGCCCATGCGATCGCTGCCTCATCGGCGTCCGTTGTGTCGGGAGAAGCGCCTGTCATGCCCTGCCGTCTCATCACCTCTGCCGCCTGGCTCTCATGCCTTTGTTCAAGAGACGCATGACGGGGCGTTTTTTCCAACCCCACTGGCCGATCTTTTCAATCGTGATCAAGCGCGGCGCGAATATCCCGCAGCGCCGATGCCACCAGCCCATGCGCGCCGGTCACCGAAATGCCCAGATGCTCGGCGATTTCCCGCAATTTGGCGCCTTCGAAGCGGTGCATTTCAAAGGCCTCGCGCTTGCGTGCATCGAAGCCCTCGATGACATGGCGAATGCGGGCGAGTTCGTCCCGCGCGATCAGCATCTCCTCCACGGAAGGCTGGCGGTCCGGCTGCTGCTCGGCCTGCGCGGGGATCGGCTCGGCGGCGATCAGCCCCCGCTCGCTGGCGATCCGGCGGCTGCGGTCGATCGAGAGGTTGCGCAGGATCCGCCAGAGCAGATGGGTTGGCTTGGCAATGGGCTGTGTCCGCGCGGCCTTGTCGAGCCGCAGCCAGGCGTCCTGGACCAGATCCTCGGCGCCATCGGCATCGCCGCTGACGGCGCGGGCATAATTGATCAGATCGCCGCGCTGTTCGACCAGAATATCGGCAATGACCTTGCGCTGCGGCACGTGCTCGCCTTTCTGTCGCGGCAGGGGACTGGCCGCCGCATTTGCGAGGCATTCGCATCTTTAGGGGCATTGCCGGGATGCCGCAAGGGGCGGCTTGATGATCGTCCTGCCCGGACAACGAACATGGTTCTACCCGTTCGGGTAGGGCCGCAGACCCTCCCTGGGGTTGAAGCCTGACCCGCGTGCGCAGACAGTAGCCACCGCCATGACCGTGGCCGTCACCGCCCAGGGGAGAAGCGATGTCCCAAGCCATTGCGATGGCCGGCACACTTTGCCTCGCGGCACCCGTGCCGGCCCGGATTCCCCCGTTCCCGCATTCCGGTCGCGCTCCATAAACCACAGGCGAGATGCTTCCCGGATTGCCCCTTTGCCGCTCCCTGAAGCCCGAGGAGGTTTTATGCTACGCATGCTCGCCACCAGCCTGATCGCCTTGCTGTCCGCCGCTTCGGCTGACGCCAGGGTCCTGCCGTTCCCGGCGGCCTGCAAGGTTCAGGATGTCGCCACCAATGCCACCTCGCTGCATGTGCGTGTCTGCGGGAGCGGGCCTGCTGTCGTTCTGCTGCATGGCTATGGTGAAACCGGCGACATGTGGGCGCCGCTGGCTGCGGACCTTGCGCGCGATCACACGGTGATTGTGCCCGATCTGCGCGGCATGGGCCTCTCGGCACGGGCAGCGGGCGGGTATGACAAGAAGACGCAGGGCTATGACATTGCCGGTGTGCTCGATGCGCTGAAGGTCGGGCAGGTCGATCTGGTCACCCATGACATTGGCAATATGGTCGGCTTCGCCTTCGTGGCCGAGCATCGCGACCGGGTGAAAGCCTTTGTGCTGATGGATGCGCCCATTCCCGGCGTCGGCCCCTGGGATGAGATCCTGAAAAGCCCGATGCTCTGGCACTTCCGCTTCGGGGGGCCGGATATGGAGCGGCTCGTTGCCGGTCGCGAGCGCATCTATCTCGACCGCTTCTGGAACGAATTTTCCGCCGATCCCAAAAAGTTCGACGAAAAATCCCGCCAGCATTACGCTGCGATTTACGCCAGGCCCGGCGCGATGCATGCCGGTTTCGAGCAGTTCAAGGCCTTCGATCAGGACGTCAAGGACGATCAGGCCTTTCTGGCGGCGGGCAAGCTGACCATGCCGGTTCTGGCGATCGGCGGCGATCACTCCTTTGGCCCGACGATGGCGGTGGTGATGCGCGCCGCGGCCACCAATGTGCAGGAGGCTGTGGTGCGCGACTCCGGCCATTGGCTGATGGAGGAGCAGCCCGCGCAAACCGTCTCGGTGATCCGCACCTTCCTGGACGCGCAGAAGTGAGCCGCCTCCTGCTGCCCGCGCTCCTGCTGACCGCCACGGCGGCGAGTGGAGCGCCCGCCACGCATCCGGCCGAGATGCGCCTGACGCAGCCCGAAATCGCGGCGCAGCATCGCGCGTCTGGCGGGCCGGGCACCTCTGGCGTCGCAGGCATCCAGACGATCGTTCTGGCGGGCGATCCGACGGCGGCCGGTCCCTACACGATCGAACTGCGGGTTCCCGCCAACACCAAAATCGCGGCCCACACCCATCGTGATGATCGCACCGCGGTGGTCGTCTCGGGCATCTGGCATTTCGGCTATGGCCCGGTTGCGAATGCCTCGGCGACGAAAGCGCTGGGGCCCGGCAGTTTCTACAGTGAGCCGGGCGGTGATGCTCATTTCGCGATGACAGGCGCAACTCCGGTCACGGTCATCATCAGCGGCTTTGGCCCCACCGACACCAAATTCGTCGCCGCAGCGCCTGCAACCCATACGGAGAAACGACCATGACCTCGCCCGCCATCGCCCGTGACCCCATCGCGGACCACATGCTGACGCCGGAGAATGCGGCGCTGATCATCATCGATTTCCAGCCGGTGCAGGTCGGATCGATCGTGACGATGAACAAGCGGCTGCTGGTGAAGAATGTCACCGCGCTGGCCCGCACCGCCAAACTCTACGGACTTCCCGTTGTGCTCTCGACCGTCAATGTCGCGACCGGGCGGAACATGCCGACGATCCATCAGATCACCGAGGTGCTGCCCGATGTGCCGCCCATCGATCGCAACTCGATCAACGCCTGGGAGGACGATGATTTCGTGGCCGCCGTCAAGGCCACCGGGCGGTCCAAACTGATCATGGTGGCGCTGTGGACGGAGGTGTGCCTCGTCTTCCCAGCGCTCGATGCATTGCGTGCGGGCTATGAGGTCTATGCCGTCGTTGATGCCGTGGCGGGCACATCCGAAACCGCGCATCAGGCCGGGATCGATCGACTGGTTCAGGCTGGCGCCGTTCCCGTGAGCTGGATACAAGTCGCCTGCGAGCTGCAGCGTGACTGGGCCCGCGACGCGACCACCTCGGGCTTTGCCGAAATCGTCTTCGCCGAAGTCGGCCACTGACCGCGACAGGCCACCATCGACCATCCCAATGGAGTGTCCCATGACCGAAGACAGCCGCAAGATTCTCGTCATCGGCGGAAGCCGTGGTATCGGCGCCGCCATCGTCCAGCGCTTTGCCGAAAACGGCGATTCCGTGGCCTTCACCTATGCCGGGTCCGCCGAAGCGGCGGCAACGCTCCAGAAGAACACCGGCGCTGTTGCCGTGCTTTCGGATGCCTCGGATCGCGAGGCCCTGATCGCCGTGATCAGGGCGCAGGGCAAACTCGATGTTCTGGTGGTCAATGCCGGGGCGCTGGTGCTGGGAAATCCGCTCGACCTCGATGCCGATGCGGTCGACCGGATGATCGACCTCAATGTCCGCGCGCCCTATCATGCCGCCGTCGAGGCCGCGCGGAGCATGGCCGAGGGTGGCCGGATTATCATCATCGGCTCGGTCAATGGCGACCGGATGCCCTTTGAAGGCGGGGCGGCCTATGCGCTGACCAAATCGGCGATGCAGGGCATGGCGCGCGGTCTGGCGCGGGACTTCGGGGCGCGGGGCATCACCGTCAATGTCGTCCAGCCTGGACCGACCGACACCGACATGAACCCGGCCAACGGCCCGATGAGCGACGCCATGCACAGCTTCATGGCGATCAAGCGCCATGTGCGCCCCACCGAGGTTGCGGGCATGGTGCTCTGGCTCGCAGGGCCTGACGCCGGCGCGGTGACCGGCGCCATGCACACCATCGACGGCGGATTTGGCGCCTGAAACGCTGAGCCGGAACGGATCTGATACCCCCCCTCCCATCCGATCAAAGGACAAAGCTCATGAACATCGATCTCAGCGGCAAGACCGCGCTTGTCACCGGTTCGACCGAGGGCATCGGTTTCGCCATCGCACAGGGGCTGGCGAAAGCTGGCGCCACCGTCATCATCAATGGCCGCACCGGGGCGAAAGTCGATGCCGCGGTGGCGCGCATCGGTGGCAGCGCGCGCGGCGTGGCGGCGGACCTCGGCACTGCCGCCGGGCATGACCAACTGGTCAGGGCGGAGCCGCAGGCGGATATCGTGGTGAGCAACCTCGGCATCTTCCAGCCCGTCGATTTCTTCGACACGGATGACGCGATTTGGGACCGCCACTGGCAGGTCAATGTGATGGCGGGCGTGCGGCTTGCCCGCGCCTATCTGCCGAAGATGCAGGCGAGCGGCTGGGGCCGCTTCCTGTTGCTCGGCTCGGAATCCGCCTTCAACATTCCGGCCGACATGATCCATTATGGCGTCAGCAAGACCGCCGATGTCGCCCTCGCGCGCGGGCTTGCCAAGCGCATGGCGGGAACCGGTGTGACGGTGAACTCCGTCCTGCCCGGACCGACGCTGTCGGAAGGCGTTGCCGCGATGCTGGAGCATGAGCGGGCCACAACGGGCAAGCCGATCGAGGAGGTCGCCGCGGACTTCGTCAAGGCCTCGCGCTCGACCTCGATCATCCAGCGCGCGGCAACGGTCGAGGAGGTCGCCAACATGTTTGTCTATCTCGCCTCGCCGCTGGCTTCGGCGACCACCGGCGCCGCGCTGCGCGTCGATGGCGGGGTGATCGATACGCTGATGTAACCCGGAGCGGCGATTGGAGATTGTCGAGGCCGCAAGCTTCGGCAATAATCGTGCCGGGACAGGAGGATGGCACCTCCTATGGGGGAAAGGCCAGTCGCATGATCCGGTCTTGCTTGACCAGAATGGGGGCGCTCACGCTGCTGGCGTGGTCGTTGCTTGCATGGTCATCGCTGGCGGGCACGGTCTGCCTTGCGCAATCCTCCTCCCCCGGTTTCGAGGCGTTTAAACACGTCCGCGCCGCCGCCGACGATGGCGCGCCCGATGGTCTGCTGCGCATCGCCCAGACATCCGATGGCTACATCTGGCTGGCGGGCGACGCGCTCTATCGCTTCGATGGCGCGACCTTCGAGCGGATCGACTGGCCGCAGGGATCGGGCCGGCGGCGCGCCTCGCCCTCGGCGCTAATGGTGAGCGACCGGGGCGAACTCTGGGTCGGTTTGCGGGACACGGGCGGCGTCGCGGTTTACCGTCAGGGCGCGCTTCATGACATGCACATGCCCGACCCGCCGCGCGGGCTGGCTGCTCTGGCACAGGCGCCTGATGGAACGATCTGGGCCTCGTCCATGAGCCTCGACAAGCGGTTGCAGCGCAAACGCGGCAACCGGTGGGAGCGGGTGGACGAGACGCTGGACCTGCCGCCCGGTTACATCATGGACCTGATCCCCGCGCGCGACGGCAGATTGTGGGTCGCGCTGAGCGCCGAGAATGGGGAAAGCGGCACGCTGGCCTTTCTGGACCCCAATGCGACGCGGTTTCAGACCGTGCCTGTGAAACTCTCGGGGCGGCCCAAGATCGCGCTCGATCACAGCGGCGCACTCTGGATTTCGGATGCCACTGGCACCCGCATGTTTCTTGATGCCAGTGGAAAGCGCAAACAGCCGGTGCTTGGCTTTCCGCCCGTGCCCGGTGTCACGCGGGCCGCCCTTGCGTTCGATCGCGGTGGGGGGATGTGGGGCACGACGGGGTCAGTGGGGATTTTCTATGTCGCCAATCCCGCCATGCCTGCTGCGCCGGTCAGCCGGTTCGGCGCGGCCAACGGCCTGACCTCCGACACGAGCTATATGCCGTTTGTCGACCGTGAGGGAAATGTCTGGATCACCACGGAAAGCGGCATCGACCAGTTCCGCCGGGCTGCGGCACAGCAGGACCCCGCAGTCCCCGCCGATCCCGAACATGGCGTCTCGATGGCCCGCGCGCATGACGGGAGCATCTATGTCGGCTCGCGTCGGACGGTGTTTCGCGTGCCTGCGAAGGGGCCTGCGGCTCCCGTTCTGAAGCTGGACACGGACGAAATTTCGATGTGCACCGCCCGTGCCGGGGGTGTCTGGATCATCGAGCCACGGGGCCAGCTCATCCTGCTGCAAGGCACGCATGTGCAGCGCTTTCCCGGCTATCCGGGCGGCGAGGCGAGGATCGCCTGCGCCGAGGATGCTTCTGGTCGCCTCTGGCTTGCGGTTGCCAGCGGGGCGCTGCTGTGGCGGGATGCATCAGGCTGGCATCGGGCGGGCGGTGCGCTCGCCAACCTCAAGATCTGGGATGTGATGAGGACGCCTGCCGGCGACCTTGGGCTCGTGACTCCGCCCGACATCGCCATTCTGCACGGGGGGCGGCTTGAGACAATCAGCCTGAAGCAGGCAGGGATCGGCACGCCCTGGGCCTTGATGGCCGGCCAGGGGCAGGACCTCTTCGTCAGCGGCAGTGCCGGTCTGGCCCGGATGCGCGGCCATCAACTGCGCCATCTCGACGAGCGGCGCTTCCCCTGGATCACCTGGGTCAGGACGATGCAGCAGACGGCGGACGGCAAGAGCTGGCTGTTCAGCCGGACCGGCGTCTACGAAGTCGCCACCGCCGATCTGGATCGTGCTTTCGACGATCCGCGCGCGCCGCTGCCCGTCACCAAATTCGACGCTCTGGATGGCTTGGCGAGCACGGTTCAGCAAGGCGGCTTCATGGGACAACAATCCGCCGTGGGGGCAGATGGCCGGCTCTGGTTCCTCAACCGGCAGGGCGCTGCCTTTTTCGACCCCGCCAAACTCCAGCCCAACAGAGTGCCGCCTCCGGTGACGATCCGCTCCCTGGAAAGCAGCGGGGGGACATGGCGCGATCCGCTCCATGTCGTGCTTCCCGGCGGCACCCGCACCGTCAACATCGCCTATGCCGGGCTCAGCTTCACCGTGCCTCAGCGTGTGCAGTTCCGCTACAGGCTGCAGGGCGTGGATGACGCCTGGGTCGATGCCGGGGCGCGGCGGACGGCGTCCTACACCAACCTTGGGCCGGGCCGATATCTTTTCCGCGTCATCGCGCGCAACAGCGATGGCGTGTGGAACAGCCAGGGCGCCACGCTGACCTTCGAGATCCAGCCCACCTTCGTGCAAAGCTGGCCGTTCAAGCTGATCTGCGCGGTGGTGGTGCTGGCGCTGATGTGGCTCGCTTACTCCTTGCGCCTGCGCACCGTGGCCGAGCGCATCCGCATGCGGATGGCCGAACGTGCCGAGGAACGCGAGAGGATCGCGCGCGAATTGCATGACACGCTGCTGCAGTCGGTCCAGTCGCTGACGCTCCGCTTTCAGCTCGCGGCTGACGATCTGCCGGAGGCGATGCCTGCGCGCGCCTCGCTCATCAACGCCATCGACATTGCCGACAAGGTCATCGCCGAAGGCCGTGACCGGGTCCGCGAATTGCGCAAGCAGCAGGAAGGCGACCTGCAGCAAATCATCTGCGACCTTGTCG
The DNA here is from genome assembly GCF_039595395.1 of Novosphingobium sp. Classification (NCBI taxonomy): domain Bacteria; kingdom Pseudomonadati; phylum Pseudomonadota; class Alphaproteobacteria; order Sphingomonadales; family Sphingomonadaceae; genus Novosphingobium; species Novosphingobium sp. The sequence goes on from NZ_JBCNLP010000006.1 coordinate 249,470, forward strand.
CAAGGCTCGAATTCGGTTCGGAGGTGGCGATCACCATCTCCTCGGAGGGCGAGGCGCGGCGCCTCGACCCGGCGGCGCTTGACGAGATCACCAGGATTGCCGGTGAGGCGCTGTTCAACATTCACCGCCATGCCGACGCCACACAGGCGACCGTCGAACTGCATTACGAGACGAATCTGCGGATCTGCTTTGCGGACAATGGGCGCGGCATCGATGCCGAAATCGCCCGCGCCGGCGGCAAGGCCGGCCATTACGGCCTGCTTGGCATGAGCGAACGCGCGCGGCGTTTGCACGGTCGCCTTGTCGTCCGGCCCCGGTCCGGTCGCGGGACCGAAGTGGTGCTGACAGTCCCCGGAGCGATCGCCTACAAGCCGCGGAGACCACGACCATGGAGTTCATGATGCCGCCTCCCATCCATGTCCTGCCCATCCGTGTCCTGATCGTCGACGACCATCCGATGGTGCGCGACGGGATCGCCGCTCTGCTTGCTCGGCAGCCCGATATGGAGGCCATCGGCGAAGCCTCTGACGGCATCGAGGCCGTCGAGAAGTTTCGCGCCTTGTCGCCCGATCTGACGCTGATGGATGTGCAGATGCCGGGGATGGGCGGCGTCGAGGCCATTGCGGAAATCCGCCGCCTGTCGCCCGATGCCCGCATTCTGGTGCTGACCACCTATCCGGGCGATGCGAATGCCGCGCGCGCCATAAGGGCGGGCGCGGCCGGCTATCTTCTCAAGAATGCCATTCGCGGCGAACTGACGGACGCCATCCGTTCGGTCCATGCCGGCCGCCGCGCGATATCGGCGGACATCGCGCATGAAATTGCCACGCATGCGCTGAATGTGGCGCTGACCGAACGAGACATCGAGATTCTGCGCCTGATTGCCGAAGGCCATGCCAACAAGGAGATCGCATGGCGGTTGAACCTGTCGAACGATACGATCAAGGCCCAGCTTAAATCGATCTTCGAAAAGCTTGGTGTTCACGACCGTACCCATGCGGTTACGGTCGCGGCACGGCGCGGCTATATCAATCCTTTCCTGTCATGATCCATGATGAGAGAGAGTGCTTTCAGGCTGGCGCCCCTGGCTATGGCCGCTCGGGATAGTGGCGCAAGGTCTGCCGGATGCTGCCGGGGCCGGCGGCTGAACCCGCCCCGTTCACCGGATGGGCGATCGTCCCCTTGCCGCCGCCGAGCGAAATCGTCGTGACATGGCTGATGCGCACATCGGGCGCATCGGGCACTTCCACCGCGCTGGCCAGCACGATGGATGGATCGGCGGTGAAGTTGGCATAGACCCCCATGCCGATTGCCTCATGGTGGCGGACGTGATCGGCAACCTTGTAAGCCGCCCAGCCACGATCCGAATCCGCGCGCCATGCTTTCTGGCTGGGCGGGTCGTAGGGCAATTCGTTCTGGTAGAAGAAGGTCCGGCCATTCTCCCCGTTCCACAGCGTCTGCCAGCCCTGGAAATGCTCGACGAACAGGCCGTAGCAGGTCACATCATCGCCATTGACGACCAGCCCGTGCTCACCCCGGCTCTCGTTCCAGCCGATGTGCTCTCGGCCACTGCCATGGTCACCATGATCGGCGCGCCAGATCCAGAGATGGTCCGCGATGACGTGCCGGCTGTTGATCTCCAGACAGGTCCCGACATTGCCGACCGCCGCCCCGCCGACGCGGAAGAAAACATCGGCCAGCAGCGTGGGATTGTCCCGATGATCGCGGGCCGATCCTTTGGGGCCGACCTCCACAAGCACGCGCGAGAGCTGCGGCCCGGCATCGATCAGCAGACCCGCGACGGATACGCCCGGCACATCGGCGATGGTCATGGCGGCATTGCCCGCCTCGCTCAGCAGCGTCGCAAGCCCCAGTCCGAGCACCACCGTGTCGGGTCGGACCACGCGGATCGGCTCGCGCAGGCGGTACACGCCGGGCGTGAGGATCAGATGGCGGCCCTGGGCCAGCGCGCGGTTGATCGTCCCGATCGGGGTGGCTGGATCGGCGATCAGGCAGGTGTCGAGCGGCACACTGCGGCCCATGGGCTGCCCTTGCCACGATACCCCTGCCACATCCCGCCGAAGCGCCGGGATGAACACGGCCCATCCGCCCTCCGGGCCGATGTGGAGAAACGGTTTCTCGCGGATGACGGGCACACTGGCAAGCGTGGTGTAGGGCGGCTCGGGAAAGCTGGTTTGGGGTGCTCCGATGACCCCGCTGAACATCATGTTCCAGTTGGAGCCCTGCCAGCCGCCAATCTGCGCGTTGCGGGTGAACCACTGCTGCTGCGTGCCCGAGCGGACGGTGCCCTCCACATGGCAATCGGCCATGAAACCGCCGCTCGACCAGCCGCCATCGTCGAGGGCCAGATCGCCCGCGAGGTGCATGCGCCGGTAGGGGGCGGCCTGGGACACGGCCCAGCGGTCCACTCCATCCGGCGGGCGGACCGCCATATTCTCGACCGAACGCCAGAAATTGACCAGCGCCATGCCCTTGGCCCAATCGGCTTCGGCATGAACATGGCCGCTGACGGTCACATCGTCGGGCTTGAGGCCCAGTCCGGCGACCTGCGTGAAAAAGCCGACATTGATGTCCAGCCGATGCGCGCCCGGTTTGAGCAGCACGGCATAGCGGCGGTCGGTGAAATGGGCGCTTTCCTGCTGCGCGAACCAACTGTCGATGCGGCGCTGCGCGTCGGGCATGCCGGGGTCGACGATCAGCACATTGGGCCCCAGGTCCGGATCGCGCCTTGGCCTCCGGCTCTGTGCCGCGACCTTGCCCGCTCCGATCACGGCGATACCCGCCAGAACGCCTCGGCGTGTCGTTCCTTTCATCAACCCCTCGTCCTTTTATGCTCGGCATGTTGCCGTTATCGTTACGTAATCTATCCTCGGCGCAGTTGGCCATCCCTATCTGTCGTGCTAGCGCTGCGATGTTGGAACGCAGGCCGTCGCAGAGCGGCCAAAGGGATGAGGTGGCATGGTGACACTGATCGCAACCCTGCTGGCACAAGGGTTAAGTCTGGCCGCGACCAACTATGGGGCCGATGTGCCGATGCATGCGCCCGATACGCCGCCGGCCTGGGCGGATGAGTTTCGCGGCAAGATCGACCAGACCCGCTGGCGTTTCGACACCGGGCGCAACCGGCAGGGCTGGGCCAATCACGAGAAGCAATATTACGCCGCCGACCGCCGCGAGAATGCGCGGATCGAGCATGGTGCGCTGGTGATCGAGGCGCGGCGCGAGGCGCTGAGCGGGCAGGCCGATTGGGGCGGTCAGGCGTATAGCTCGGCCAAGCTCGTCAGCCGTGAGGCGCTGGGCTATGGTTTCTATGAGATCCGCGCGAAACTGCCTTGCGGGCGCGGCACATGGCCCGCGATCTGGCTGTTGCCCGAGGCGGGGAACTGGCCCGACATGGGCGAGATCGACGTGATGGAAATGGTCGGCTGGCAGCCGCTCGTGGTGCATGCGACGGTGCACAGCGGGGCCTTCAATCACAAGCAGGGCACGCAGCGCGGTGCCGAAATCCGCGTTGCCAGTGCCTGCACCGCTTACCACACCTATCAGCTCGACTGGCAGCCGCATGCGATCACCATCGGCGTGGACGGTCATGGCTATATGCGTGTCGCCGATGATCAGCCGGGGGGACATGCCGCCTGGCCATTTACCGTGCCCTATCGCCTGATCCTCAATCTGGCGGTCGGCGGCGATTGGGGTGGCGCCAAGGGGATCGATGATGGCGCGCTGCCGCAGCGCATGTCTGTCGATTATGTCCGCTATTGGCGCGCATCGTGAGCACGCCCGCAATCACGGTCCATCGCGTCGGGCGCGAGGCGCAGCCGGTTGTGGTGATCGACGGTTTCGCGCCTGATCCCGATGCGCTGCGCGATGTCGCAATCGGGGCGACTTTTGGTCCGGCCACGCAGCATTATCCGGGCATTCGCGCGGCGCTGCCGCCTTCCTATCTGCCATCGCAACTTGCGGTTCTGGCGGATATTCTGGGGCCCATGCTGGGCCGCTCCGGCGCGGTGGATGTGATCGACGCGAGCTTCTCGATGGTGACGACCCCGCCCGATCAACTGGAGGTCCGTCAGCGCTTTCCGCATTGCGATGCCTTTGGCGCGGACCGGATCGCGCTGGTGCATTATCTTGCGCCCATGGGCGACGGAACAGCGTTCTTCCGCCATCGCTCGACCGGCTTCGAGACGCTTGACGAGGAGCGTGCGCCGATCTTCTTCGGCCAGCTTGAGGCTGAAATCCGCTATGGCGGCCTGCCGCCCGCGCGCTATGTCACGGGCGACACGCCTCTGTTCGAGCGCATCTTCGAGGTCGAGGCGCGTTACAACCGCGCGCTCGTCTATCCCAGCTATCTGCTCCACAGCGGGGCCATCGCGCCCGACGCGGTGCTGTCGAGCGACCCGGCATTCGGTCGCCTGACAGTCACCGGGTTTCTCTCGGTCGGTTAGGGCTTCATCGTCGCCGCATCGACCGTCGTGGTCAGGATCACCGAGCGATCCTGCGCATCATGCGCCAGCGCGACGCGGTAGCGGCCACCCGCAACACGCCAGCCGGGCAAGGCCGTGTCATAGTCGGCAAGGATGCGCGGCTCGGCCACCAAGGTCACGCGCGTTGCCTCGCCGGGCTTGAGCGTGACGCGCCGGAATGCGGCGAGCCGCATCGGTGCCGACGATCCCTCACGCGCGACATAGACCTGCGGCACGTCGGAGCCCGCAACACGCCCGGTGTTGACCACATCGAAGCTGATGCTGAGCTTCGCGCCGCCGGTCACGACCGGGATGCGATAGGCAAAGCGCGTGTAGCTGAGCCCATGGCCGAAGGGGAAAAGCGGCGCGGCATGTGTCTTCTCATACCAGCGATAGCCGACATCGGCACCTTCGGTGTAATCGATGGGGAAGCTGGCCAGTTGATGGTCGCCGGCATGAGCGGGATCGGCGGCGGCCTGCGCCTCGACGGCGGTCAGTTGGTCAAACCCGACCGGCGCGGCGCGCGGGGCCTGGGCCGTGCTGGCGGGGAAGGTGATCGGCAGGCGGCCCGAGGGATTGACGCGGCCCGTCAGGATGTTGGCGATCGCCAGGCCGCCGCGCTGGCCCGGATACCATGCCTGCAGGATCGCGGGCACCGCTGCGCGCCATGGCATCAGCACCGGACCGCCGGTTTCCATCACCGCGATTGTTTTGGGTTGCGCGGCCGCGACCGCCGCGATCAGATCGTTCTGATGATCGGGCAGCGACAGGTCGGGGACGTCCTGTGCCTCGGTGGTCCACTGGGTTGCGAAGATGATCGCGACGTCAGCGGCCTTGGCGGCTGCCGCGGCGGCGGCAGAGTCGTGGCCATCGATCCAGGTCACCTGCGCCTGAGGCATCGCCGCGCGGATCGCGAGCAGCGGCGAGGACGCATGCCAGGTGACCCGCGCGAAGGATGAGGCGGCGCCATGGGTGAGCGGAATCTCCACCGGCGCGCCGCCAACCGAACGGACCTGGCTCGACCCGCCGCCCGACAGCACGCCGACATCGGCATGGCCGCCGATCAGCACGATGCGCTTGGCGGTGCGTGCCAGTGGGAGAAGATCGCCGTCATTCTTGAGCAGCACGATTCCCGCTTCGGCGGCCCGCTGCGCGACTTCGGCATGGGCGTCATAGGGGATCGGCTGGGCGGCGCTGGCGGGGGCGTCATAGGCGCCGGTTTCGATCAGCCCCGTCAGATAGCGCGTCACCATGTCATCGAGCCGCGCCATCGGCACGCGGCCCGCAGCGATGTCGGCCTTGAGCGCATCGGCAAAATAGATGGCCTGATCGAGTTCCTGCCCCGATTCCTGATCGAGCCCGGCATTCGCCGCCTTGGCTGAGGAATGCACCGCGCCCCAGTCGCTCATCACCCAGCCGCGATAGCCCCAGTCGCGCTTGAGCACATCGCTCAGCAGATGGGCATTCTCGCAGGCCCAGTCGCCATTGACCTTGTTGTAGGCGCACATCACCGAGCCGGGTTTGCCCGTCTCAATGGCGATTTCGAAGGCGAGCAGGTCGCTCATTCTGAGCGCGGCCTCGTCGATCCGCGCATCGGCGACGGTGCGACCGGTTTCCTGCGAATTGAGCGCGAAATGCTTGATGGTCGAGACGATGCGGTTCGATTGCACGCCCGCGATATGCGCGCCCGCCATCGTGCCGGAAAGCAGCGGGTCCTCGCCCAGATATTCGAAATTCCGCCCGTTCCACGGGTCGCGCGTCAGATTGACTCCGCCTGCGAGCAGCACCGAAAAGCGCTTGGCGCGTGCCTCGGCACCGATCATCGCGCCACCCGCCCGCGCGATTGCGGGATCGAAACTCGCCGCGGTGGCGAGGCTGGAGGGCAGGGCGGTTGCAACGTCACCCTTGCGCTGCTCGACCTGATTCGCGACGCCCAGCGAGGCATCGCTCTCGCGAATCAGGGGAACGCCCAGATGCGGGATGCCGTCGATATGGCCGGCGGAAGGGATCAGTTCGTTCTGCGTCTTGCCCTTGGCCATCGGCGGGAAAAGGCCGTGGATCAACTGGATTTTCTCGTCGAGCGTCATGCGGGCAACGATTGCGGCGGCGCGGCTGCGCGCATCCTGCGCCGGGGCCTGTCCGCTTGATGGATCGGCCATCGCCGTGGGCGCGGCGCCCGCGATACCGCAGATCAGCGTCGTCCCCAGAAGCCAGCCATGATGTGCCTTTGCCACGTCGAAATTCTCCCCGATTTTATGGATATGTCTTTGCCGTCAGAATATCGCACGGCTGCCCATGCCGCGCCTGATGGCGTGGGGACAGCCCATGCTGATAACGCTAACAACAACTTGTTTTCTCACCTTGCCATCTTGACAATTACTTTGTCCAGGAACAAGTGAACGTTCTCAAGCAGAGTGCGCAGGAGTAATGCGCCGCTAACAGGGGGATGATGATGAGGGGCTTTGGCACCAGTCTTGCCGCGCGCCTGGCGCTCGGTGGATCGATGCTCGCACTGGCGAGTTGTCCGATGATTGCCGCTGCACAGGATACGGGCGCCACGGCCCAGAACCAGCCAGCGACCACGCCGCCGGAGGCTGCGCCCGGTTATACCGCCGAAACGGGCGAAGCGATTGTCGTGACCGGCATCCGCGCCAGCCTTCGCAGTTCGCTCAGCCTCAAGCGCGATGCGCAGGGCATTGTCGATGCGATCTCGTCGGAAGAGATGGGCAAGTTCCCCGACACCAACCTGGCTGAATCGCTCCAGCGTATCACCGGCGTGTCGATCGACCGTTCGAATGGTGAGGGGCAATTTGTCACCGTTCGCGGTTTCGGTCCGGAATACAATCTCGTCACGCTCAATGGCCGCCAGATCGCGACCTCGATCATCGGTGACGGCAACAGCGCACCGGTCTCGCGCTCGTTCGACTTCGCCAATCTCGCCTCCGAAGGTGTGGCAGCCCTCGAAGTCTATAAGTCGGGGCGCGCCACCGTACCCTCGGGCGGCATCGGTTCGACGATCAACATCCGCACGCCGCGTCCCCTGGACAAGCCGGGCATGCATGGTTCGCTGCAGGCACGCGGCGTGGTCGACACGACGCAGAACGGCGGCAAGGACGTAACGCCGGAAGTGTCGGGCATTTTCTCCGACACCTTCGCGGAAGATCGCATCGGCGTGCTGATCCTCGGCTCGTTCCAGGAGCGCCATTTCAGCGCCAACCAGGCCAATGTCGGTTACCGCGACGGCTATCTCGGTTCGGAAAACAACTGGGGCTCGCTCGCGCAGCAGGGCGATCCGCGCTATGCCAACATCACCAACCGGCCCGGCCCGAACAGCGTCTATCAGGTGCCGCAGAATGCCAGCTATGACGTGGTCAACGGCAAGCGCCAGCGCATCAACGGCCAGGCGGTGCTGCAGTTCAAGCCGACCGATACGCTGACGGCGACCTTCGACTACACCTATTCGCGCAACACGGTCGACATTCGCGACAACAGCGTCGGCATCTGGTACAATCACAACGACACGTCGAGCGCATGGACCAATGGCCCGGTCGCTGGCCCCGTCTTCTACACCGAGCGGTTCCAGGCGAGCGAAGGCAAGGATCTGTCCTATTCGGCCTCGCAGACTTCGGCGCGCAGCGAGAACAAGGCGATCGGCGGCAACCTCACCTGGAAGGCGCCCGGCGGCGTCACCATGGTGCTCGACGTCAGCCATTCGACCGCTGAATCGAAGCCGAACAGCCCCTATGGCAACAGCAATTCGGTGGGCACGGCCATCTTCGGCATCCAGAGCCAGACGGTCAATTTCCAGAACAAGCTGCCGGGCATCTCCTACACCATGTATCCGGGGATCGATCCGCTGAACCCGGCGAACATCGTCCCGACGGGTAACGCTTTCCGCAACTCCTACTTCCGCGACGAGATCAACCAGTTCCAGGTGAAGGGGCATTACGACCACCATCGCGGCTTCCTCGACAGCCTCGACTGGGGTGTTCAATACACCGACAATGCGGTGCGTTCGGCCTACAGCGTGCTGCAGAACGACACATGGGGCGGCACCGGTGGCGACAGCCCGGCGCAACGTGCGGCCGCAGCCGCGCTGCTGCCGGACAATCTGTTCAATCTCGTCAGCATTCCCGACAAGTTCTCGGGTATCAGCGGCGCGAATGCGGCGAACATCGTCAAGTCGTTCTACTCGTTCGATCTGGGGAGCGTCGTCTCGCGGCTTGATCAGGCCTATAAGATCTGTGGCGGTAACGGTCAGTGCCTGATCCCTTACACCACCGATTCGCACATTCACGAAAAGACGATCTCGCCTTACTTCCAGTTCAGCGGGAAGTTTAACATTCTCTCGATCCCCGGCCATGTCATCGGTGGCGTGCGCTATGAAACGACCACCGTCGATGCCTCGGCGCTGGTGCCGACTCCCTCGGGCGCACGGCAGAATTCGCAGAATGAGTTCAACATCCTGTTCAACGGCAGCGGCTTCACCTCGTCGAAGGGCAGCTATCAGAACTGGCTGCCGTCGATCGACTTCGACATCGAACCGACGCGCAACATCAAGCTGCGTGCTTCCTACAGCCACACCATCACGCGCGCGGACTATGGCAGCCTGCAGGGCGGTCAGCGGCTCGATACGCTGTTCCGCATTGGTGGCGGCACGGGGTCTGTCGGTAATCCCAATCTGATCCCGTACAAGTCGAAGAACATCGATGTGTCGGCAGAGTGGTATTACAACAAGGAAAGCTACCTTTCGGTCGGCTATTTCCACAAGAGCGTGGCCAATTACATTGGCAATACGGTGGTCAATCAGACAATCCCCGGCGTCACATCGCCCACCACGACGTTCAATGGCGTCACGCAGAACGGCCCGCGTTATCAGGCCGCACTCAATGCTCTGGGCGCCAATGCGACCTATGGTCAGATCCGCGACTATATCGCCGCCAACTATCCCGGTGGCGTGGTCAATGGGACCATCGTCGCGCAGCCGAACGATCCGCTGGTGAATTTCGTGCTGCAGACGCCGTATAACAGCAACCAGACCGCCAATGTCGATGGCTTCGAATTCGCGATCCAGCACAACTTCTGGCACACCGGCTTCGGCACGATCCTCAACTACACGATCGTGAAGGGCAACCGGAACTATGACAACAGCCTGCCGGCCAGCGTGTCGCAATTCGCGATCACCGGTCTGTCGGACAGCGCCAACGCCGTGCTGTTCTACGACAAGAACGGGCTGCAGGCGCGTGCCGCCTACAACTGGCGCAAGGGCTATCTGTCGAGTTCGGGCGTCAACCCGTTCTACATCGACACCTACGGTCAGTTGGACGTCAGTGCCAGCTATGCGATCACCAAGAACATCTCGGTGTTCTTCGAGGGGATCAACGTCAACAGCGAGAATCGCAGCGGCCATGCCCGTGCGGACAGCAACGTCGGTTTTGTGACGAAGCAGGGTCCGCGTTACTCGGGCGGTGCGCGGATCACCTTCTGACCCCAGCGAACAGCGCCACCCTCGCGATGCGAGGGTGGCGTTTTCCCGTTTCGTGAGGCACAAGGCTGACAGGGAGTGGCCTGAGCAGGACCACGCAGCAGGACGGGTCACGTGGATACGGCCATTTCCGGGATGGGAGCCATGAGCGGGGACACTGCAGGTCGCCCCGGCGTCGGACACCTGCGCCTCTGCCAACCTCGACCTATCTCGACGCGGGCCCTGCGGCGTGGCGCCCGCTCGCAATGGAGCATTTGATCTGATGGCCAATCACGCCCTTCTTTCCTCGGATGATCACCTGACCCTGCGCATCATCCCGCAGCGCGGCGCGGACAGGGGCGATGCGGTGATGGCCTGCCTCATCGTGCCGACAGAGTTCCGCCGTGTGCAGAACGACTTTCCCATCCTGTTCCGCCTGACGCCGCAGCGCGACCGCTTCCAGGCCTTCGCGATGTTTGGTTTTGAACAGGGCGAAAACCTCTTCCTTCAGGACAATCATTGGGATGCGGGCTATCTTCCGCTGGCGATGCAGATCCAGCCCTTGTTGATCGGCCATCCCGCGACAGAAGGCGGCGACAAGCAGATCCATATCGATCTGGACAGTCCGCGCATCTCGGGCAGTGAGGAGGGGATCCGGCTGTTCGATGACCTCGGTCGCCCGACCCCCTATCTTGAGACGATGGCCGAACGGCTTGGCGAACTCGATGCCGGGTGGCAGGCGAATGATGATTTCTTCACCGCGCTCACCCGCCATGAGCTGCTTGAACCGCTGACGCTGGAGATCACGCTGAACGATGGTTCGACCAGTCGGCTGGTGGGCTATCACGGCATTGCCGAGGAGAGGCTGCAACAACTCGATGCGGCGGCGCTTGGCGACCTGCAGGCCGGAGGCCATCTGATGCCGGTGTTTATGGCGCTGGCGTCGCTTGCCAATGTCGCGGAACTGCGCGATCGCAAGAGCCTGCGGGTCGCCATGCATGGTTGATACCGATCCGGGCATCTTCGAAGATCTGGCGCGCGTGCCCGAAGTGCGGGTCGTGGATGCCGCTGATCTCGATGCGCGGCTGCAGGGTGCCGATACGCCTTTCGTGGTGCGCGGCCTGGTGAAGGACTGGCCGCTGGTCGAGGCCGGGCGCCGCTCATCGCGTGAGGCGCGCGCCTATCTGCTGCGCCATCACCGCGATATGGCTTTCACCGTCGCCGTCGGGGAACTGGGCGGCGATGGGCGCCTGTTCTACGACGCGGATATGGCGATGAATTTTCGCACTTTGCGCGCCAAGCTGCCCGACATCTTCCAGCGGATGGATGCGGTGGAAGGACGCGCGGGAGCACCCTCGGTCTATCTTTCCTCGATCGACATGCACCAGTTCTTCGATGGGCTGCATGAAGCAAACCATCTCGATCTGGGCGAGCGGACGTGTCTGGCGAGCATCTGGATCGGCACGCGCACGCGCATCGCGGCGCATAATGACCTGCCCAACAATCTGGCCTGCGTGGCGGTGGGCCGCCGCCGCTTCACCCTGTTCCCGCGTGAGCAGTTCCGCAACCTGCATCTGGGGCCGATCGATAACACGCCCGCGGGCCGCGCGATCAGCATGGTCGATTTCCACGCGCCCGATCCGCAGCGCCATCCCCGTTTTCCCGACGCGCTGGCCCATGCGCAGGTCGCCGAGCTGGAGGCGGGGGATGCCTTGTACATCCCGTCCATGTGGTGGCATCACGTCGAGGGTCTCGAGGATTTCAACATTCTGGTGAACTACTGGTGGCGTGAGACACCGCGCTGGATGGGCTCGCCGCAGGATGCGCTGACCCATGCGCTGCTGGCGATCCGCGATCTGCCCGCCGACCAGAAGCAGCATTGGCGCGACATGTTCGACTATTACGTCTTCGCCAATGGCGACGAGGTGACCGCCCATATTCCGGAGGAAGGCCGCAGCGTGCTGGCCCCGCTCACCCCGGAAAGCGCCGACCGTATTCGTGCCTTCCTGCTCAGGAATCTCAGTCAATGATCCCAAACCCACGCCGTATCGTCATTGCCGGAGGCGGCACCGCAGGATGGATGGCCGCCGCCGCGATCACGCGCACGATGGGCCGCACCGCGCAGGTCACGCTGATTGAATCGGATGCCATCGGCACGGTCGGGGTGGGGGAATCGACGATCCCGCCGCTCGTCATCTACAACCGGCTGCTCGGCATCGGCGAGGCCGATTTCATGCGCGCGACGCAAGCCACCTTCAAGCTGGGCATCCTGTTCGACGGCTGGAAGAACGGCAAGACCGCTATTTCCACTCCTTCGGGCTGACCGGGCAGGATCATTGGTCCGCCGGTTTCCAGCATTTCTGGCTGAACGGGCTGGAACGCGGGCATGACGAGTCCTACGACGCCTATTGCCTCGAATTGGTCGCTGCGCTGGACGGAAAATTCGCGCACCTCCCCGATGAGCGCATGAATTATGCCTATCAGCTCGATGCCACGCTCTACGCCCAGTTCCTGCGGCGCATGGCGGAGGGCGATGGCGCGCACCGGATCGAGGGCAAGATCGCCCATGTCGCGCTCGACAGCGAAAGCGGCGATGTTGCCGCGCTTCATCTTGAATCGGGGACCGTGGTCGAGGGTGACCTGTTCATCGACTGCACCGGCTTTCGCGCTCTGCTGATCGAGCAGGCCTTGCATGCGGGCTTTGACGACTGGACGCACTGGCTGCCCTGCGATTCCGCCATCGCGGTGCAGACCGAGAATGTCGGCCCGCCCGTGCCTTATACCCGCGCCATGGCGCATGATGCGGGCTGGCAGTGGCGGATTCCGCTGCAGCATCGCTCGGGCAATGGCATCGTCTTTTCCAGCCGCTATCTGGAGCGTGACGCCGCGCTTGAGCGCCTGCTTGGCAACATCGAGGGCAAGGTCCTGACCGAGCCGAACAATCTGCGCTTCGTCACGGGCGCCAGGCGGAAGCAATGGCATCGCAATGTCGTGGCCATCGGCCTGTCGAGCGGCTTTATGGAGCCGCTGGAATCGACCAGCATTCATCTTATCCAGCGCGCGATCCTCAGGCTGATCCGGATGATGCCGGGCGGGCCGATCTCGCCGCGCGACATCGCCGAGTTCAACGACCAGCAATTCGCGGATATGGAACAGATCCGCGATTTCCTGATCCTCCACTACAAGGCGACCGATCGGCGTGACTCCGCTTTCTGGCGGCAATGTGCGAGCATGGACATTCCCGACAGCCTTGCGCAAAAAATCGAGCTGTTCCGCGAAACCGGCCGGGTCTTCCGCCGCAATGAGGAGCTGTTCGCGGAGAACAGTTGGGTGCAGGTGATGATGGGGCAGGGGATCATGCCCGCCACCCATCATCCGATTGCCGCCAAGCTGCCCGATGAGGAACTGGCGAAGTTCCTCTCCACACTGCGCGACAATGTGAAACGCACGGTTGCGGGCTTGCCGCCGCATGCCGACTATGTCGCGCATTATTGCGGAGCCTGAAGGCGATGGCGCGCAGGCGGCAGGCTGTCACGATCAAGCATGTGGCCGCTGATGCGGGCGTGTCGCTGCAGACCGTCAGCCGTGTCATCAACAAGGAGCCCAGCGTCCGGGCGGAATTGGTGGAACGGGTTCAGGAGGCGATCACCCGGCTCGGCTATGTCCCCTCGATCGCGGCGCAGCGGATGGGGGGCTCGCGTTCCTATCTGATCGTTGCGCTCAACGACCGGGAGCGTACCATCGCCGACTGGCGCGCGCGCGAAGGCACCGACTGGGTCGACCAGATGCTGCTGGGCGGCATGCTGACCTGCGCGACCCATGGCTATCGCATGATCGTCGAACTGGTCGACACGCATAGCGATCATATCGAACGCGAATTGATGGCGGCGATTGCCGCGCTGCAGCCCGATGGCGTGATCCTGACCCCGCCCCATTCGGACAATCCGCTGATCATCGGCCTGCTGGAGCAGCAACGGATCAGCTTCGCGCGGATCGGCTCGCGGCGCGGGGGGGGCGGGTTTTGCCTTGACGATGGACGATGAATCCGCGGCCTCGCTGGCCACCGAGCACCTGATCGCGCTGGGCCACACCAGGATCGGCTTCATTGCCGGACCGGAGGATTATGAACTGAGCGCATGGCGCATCGATGGCTGGCGCAAGACGATGCTGGCGGCGGGCCTTGCGGACGATCTGCTGGCGCGGGGCGATTTTGGCTATGCCTCGGGCCGGGATGCGGCGATCGCCTTGCTCGACGCCGCCGATCCCGCGACCGCGATCATCGCCAGCAATGACCAGATGGCGCTCGCCACACTAGAGACCTGCCGGAGCCGGGGGATCGAGGTGCCGCGCGACCTGTCATTGGTCAGCTTCGACAACACGCCGATCGTGCGCTTCACGCATCCGCCGCTCACGGCGATTGATCAGCCGATCGCCGACCTGGCGGCGCAGGCTGTCGAACTCATCATCGCCGAGCTTGCGGGGCGCGACGCGCCAAGCCAGCCGATCATCGTTCCCGCGACGCTCGAACTGCGCCAATCGACCGCCCCGCGTCACCGGAGCGATGCCTGAGCAGATCGTGAAGCACTCTCCGGACGGACGGCGTGAATGGCGCCGCTTCCGATCCGGCGGGAGATGGGCTCCGCCTCACGACCGCGCCTGCCTGAGCTATCGGAGTGGGGGTACCGCGTCCTTTCCCGCTCAAGGATTAAAGGTTTCTGGGCCGCTGCAGGTGATGGCCGGCGCTTGAAATCAGGTGGCGAAAAGGGGAAGTATCATCCTGTGTCCCGCCGTTTCCGGCGATCCCTCGCGCGTCACCACGAACAAACAGGCCATATGGACTGGCGGATTGTTCTGTCGCTTGATAGAAAGCGATCACGACAATAGGGAACGCCAATTGCTTATGTTCGTCTTCCTGTTGGTGCAAGCCGCTGCCTTATCGTTCTCGCAGCTTCGGGATTTGCCGTCGGCAGTGGCGGGCGACGCTGTCCTGCGCGATCAACAGCATGGTCACATCGAGACATTCGAGGCGCCAACCGGAGGCTTGAACGCGCCGGGTGTGGTTGACGGCCAGTTTGTGGAACGTCCGACCGTGAGCGGCTCAGGCTGTGTCAGACGGCGCTGGACCGTGACATTCCATGCGGCACCGGGGGCGGCCATCGACACCGCCACTGCGGCAGGCATCTACAGCACATGGGAGATTGCAGCCTCGCCGCATGGTGTCTGCCCCTCTGGACGCTATGTACACTTGAATCCCGGCGTGAGCGTGGATCAGGGATGGAATGCCTTGGCGCACCTTGAAGCGGTGAGCGCCGCAGGCAGCCGGATCGAGTTCCAATGCTCCGACAGGACATCCTCCGGCCTGTGCGACAGCAGCACAGCGATCCGTTCCGGTGTGCGCCGATTAGCGCCCTGGGCCATCACGCTTGAGGCCGGTGAGGTCGTGATGTGGTTGGGTGTGCCGGGCGATGTCGTCACCGAGGTGCGTTTTCAATCGACGGATCCGACCAAGGTCACCGTAACGCGCAAAGTGCCCGCGCCGTTCTGACATACGCCTGCTTTGCAAGACCGCACTGCCGTATATCCTGTGGCCAGGACCCTGTCGGCAAGGCTCCTGCCTATTTGTGACCAATTCAGGGCCATAATGTGGCTACGCGGGCCCGCATTCGATCGCCCCTCGGCGCCATCTCAGGCCAGTGCGACGCAGATTGCGCCCAGAGTGATCAGGCCTATGCCCAGCCAACCGCGCGCACTGAGGTTTTCGCCCAGCAGGAAGACGCCGGCCAATGCGACGATGACGACGCTCAGCTTGTCAATCGGCGCAACCCTTGCCGCATCCCCCATTTTGAGTGCCCGGAAATAGCAGAGCCATGATGCCCCCGTCGCCAGACCCGAGAGCACCAGAAACGCCCAACTGCGTGCGCTGATCTGATCCAGCGCATGGAACTTGCCCCCGAAGATCAGCATGGCCCCCAGAATCAGGACGATCACGATGGTCCGCAAAAAGGTCGCGAGATCGGAATTGATGCCCTCGATGCCGATCTTGGCGAAGATTGCCGTCAAGGCGGCAAAGACCGCCGAAAGCAGGCTCCAGAACAGCCATGAGGCTGAGGCGATGTTGAGCATGGGTCTTGTCCTCCGGGGCGGTACCGCGCTTGCAGGCGCTCATCCGACAGTTGCAGCCTTTTCCCTTACCGCAATCCGGGGAGGAGGTCTTTGGAAGAACCCTGCCCGCCGCACCGGGCGAGGCGCTGCGATGTATAGGAATTTCTCATATACCGTTTCCGGGCGGGATCGGCATATGGATTTCTTTATTATTCCACATAAATTCAATGTTATGTTGAAAGCAGACTGCTTTCTTCCTTTTCCATAAAGGAAGCATTCTGCCGGACAAAGCAAAGCTATATTGTCGGATATCCAATCGGATAAGTAGACAATAACCCGGAAGCGGCCGCCGAAGGGAATGAAGGCGCCGCTTGATCGACGACTGAAGCATGCGATATCCGGGCATCAGGGTCCGGTGTCGCATTCCCTCACATCAAGGGACTTAGCGATGAACATCATCAGGCAGCTCTCCTAAGCGACAGGCGCATTCCGCGCCCGTCTGTCCTTTCGTCCACGTCCGGCACAGCGATGTCGGGTGGCGAGGGGATTCGTCCATCATCAACCGCTTGGCCATCGGTCCTGCGGAGCGGGGCAGGCTGCGCGCCATGCGAGGCAGCGTTGCGCCCCGGCGGCTGCCATCCATCTTTTCAGAACAGGGATTGACGTGAACAAGACGCTTTCGTCCGCTTTTCATCGCAGCGCCATCCGCAGCAGCAAGGCCTTGTTGCTGTCTGCCGCCGGTCCCGTCGCGCTGGCCTGCGCAGCCCCGGCGCTGGCCGATGAAGGCGCCGCAGCCCCTCTCGCGGTCACCGCCACCGCTGAAACCCCGATTGGCGAGCCCATTCTGGTGACCGCGCGCCGTCGCGACGAGAATGTGCAGAAGGTGCCCATCGCCATCAGCGTGATCGGTTCCGAAGCTCTGGCCAAAACGGGCAATTACACGCTGTCCCAAGTCCAGCAGCTCGTGCCCAGTCTTCAGGTTTACAGCTTCAATCCGCGCAACACCAACATCAACATTCGCGGGCTGGGTGCCAATGTCTCGCTGACCAATGACGGGCTGGAGAATGGCGTCGGCTTCTATCTGGACAATGTCTATTACGGGCGGCCCGGCCAGTCGCAGTTCGATCTGGTCGACCTCCAGCAGATCGAGGTGCTGCGCGGGCCGCAGGGCACGCTGTTTGGCAAGAACACCACGGCGGGCGCGATCAACATCACCAGCAAGGCACCCAGCTTCAGGCCCGAAGCCTATGGCGAGGCCAGCGGCGGCAATTACGGCTATTACCAGTTTCGCGCCTCGGTTTCCGCGCCGATCATCGCGGACAAGGCCGCGTTCCGCCTGTCGATCTCCGACACGCATCGGGACGGCTATCTGACCAACATCCACGATGGATCGAAGGCGCAGGATTACGACAATGTCGCGATCCGCGGCCAGTTGCTGATCAAGCCCGCGGACGCAGTCTCGGTCAAGCTGATCGGTGATTATGCCAATCAGCGGCAGAACTATGTGCTCAACGTTCCGGTGGCCTATGTCACCAATTACGACAGCGGCGCCGTTCTGGCGAACAACATCGTGCAGCGCGCGGCGCGGGCGAATTACACGCTGCTGCCTGCCAGCCCCTTTGCGCGGATCGGCGATTCAGACAGCCATTATCAGGCCAAGATGAGAAGCTATGGCGTCTCGGGCCAGGTCGACTGGGATCTGGGCGGGCCCGCCCTCACCTCGATCACGGCCTATCGCTGGTGGGACTGGGACCCGGCCAATGATGGCGACAGCACTGGCCTGCCCGTCACGACCAAGGCGCAGCAGGCCAACCGCCAGCGCCAGTTCAGTCAGGAAATCCGCCTCGCCTCGCAAGGCAAGCACACCATCGACTGGGTGGTGGGCGCTTATTACTTCTGGCAGACGATCCGTGGCTACGGCGCCTCGGCCTATGGTTCGGCAGCGGCCAACTGGAACCTGCCCACCGCCAATCAGGCGGTTGCGGCGGCTGCCCTCAACGGCTTCGAGGCGAACAGCTTTTCCGATCCGATCACGCGCAGCTATGCCCTGTTCGGACAGGCGAACTGGAACATCTCCGAGCGGCTCAGCTTCACCGGTGGGTTGCGCTACACCCATGAGGACAAGAGTGGCGTCTATCGCCAGTGGTGGGCGGCGGGCACCGATCTTTCCACCCTGTCAGCGGCGGATGCGCAGACCGCGACAGCCTATCGCAACGCCTTCAACCCCCAGACCAGCTACAGCATCGGCCTGAGCGACGACAGCGTTTCAGGCCTGGCCACGCTGAGCTGGAAGGCAGCGCGCGATGTGCTGATCTATGGCTCCTATTCGCGCGGCAGCAAGTCGGGCGGGCTCAACCTTACCAACATTCCGGCGGGCTTCACCACCTCGGCGCTGACCGTGCGCCCCGAAACGGTCGACAATGTCGAAGTTGGCGTGAAATCGCAGTGGTTCGACCGGCATCTGACTGCCAATCTCGCCGGCTTCTGGACCAATGTGAAGGATTATCAGACCGCCATTTCCGCTTACAATGCGCTGGGCTCGCTGGTGCAATATATTTCCAACATTCCCAAGGTGCGCTCGCGCGGCATCGAGGGCGATCTGACCTACACCCCCAGCCGCTGGGTGACGCTGACCGCCTCGGGCTCCTATGTGGAGGCGCTGTACCGCGACTATGCCAATGCGCCGCAGGCGCTTGAGAACAATCCGGCGGCCATCGCGGCGGGTGGATCGGGGCCGACCCAGAACCTGAGCGGCGTGCAACTGCCCGGCGTGCCGCGCTTCTCCTATTCGCTGGGCGCGGATGTGGCGCAGCCGCTCAAGGGCGGCGGGCTGGTCGTTTATGGCCATGCCGATTTCGCGCATAAATCCAGCTTCAACACCTCCTCCAACAACAGCCGTTACGCGCAGGTGCCGGGCTACGGCCTGCTCAATGCGCGGCTGGGCATCCGCTCGGAAAGCGACAGATGGGATCTGTCCGTCTGGGCCCGCAATCTGACGAACACCAACTACTTCCAGGCGCTCAGCGCGGCCGCCACCGGCTACATCACCGGCACCATCGGCGATCCGCGCACCTATGGCGTCACCGTCAAGACCAAATGGTGAGGTGAGACATGGCGACAGTCTATTCCGCAAGGGAGGGCGCCGCCACCGCGCGCTCCACTCCCAACGGCGCGCGCGGCAAGGCGCATCGGCCCGAAGCCTGGCGGCTGGCGGGCTTTGCCGCCCTGTCGGTGCCGATCTATGCCGCGCAGATGCCGCTCGCGGTGCATCTGCCCGCGATCTACACGCAGCATTTTGGCCTTTCGCTGGGCGTGATCGGCCTGCTGTTCCTGATCGAGCGCCTGTGGGGCGCCGTCAGCGACCCGCTGATCGGCGCGTTGAGCGACCGGACAAGCAGCCGCTTCGGGCGCCGCCGTCCCTGGATCGCGGCGGGGTCGGTGCTGTTCGGTCTGGCCTGCCTGGCCCTGTTCTTTCCGAGCCGGGCGCTGGTGTCGCCCGCCTACCTCGGGCTTGGGCTGTTCCTGCTCTATCTCGGCTGGTCGATGATGCAGATCCCCTATCTGGCCTGGTCCGGGGAGATTTCCGCCGACTATCATGGCCGCACCCGCGTGGCGACCTATCAGCAGGTGGCCGGTTCCTTCGCGCTGCTGATGGTGCTGGTCCTGCCGACGATCATTGACCAGTTGCGCCCCGGCGACAGCGGCTTGCGGCTGGCGGCGATGGGGGCGGCGGTGCTGGTCAGTCTGGTGATCGCCCTGCCGCTGACCCTGCGCGCCTTTCCCGAGCAGACCCCAGGCGAGGCACCGGCCGGCACGACACCGGTCCGCCGCCAGCCCCTTGGCCGCACGCTGAGCCTGATCGTCCGCGAGAAGCTGCTGCGCCGCGTCCTGCTCTCGGATTTCGCGGTCACGGCGGGGCAGGGCACGCGCGCCGGATTGATCGTCTTCTTCGCCACCTTTTACATGGGCCTGCCGCAATGGGCGAGCGGCCTCTATCTGCTGCAGTTCATCTTCGGTGTCGTGGCCGGCCCCGTCTGGGCGCAGATCGGCTATCGCTTCGGCAAGCATCGCGCCGCCATCGCCGGAGAGCTGGCGCAGGTGGCCATCAATCTGGGCCTGCTCCTCGTGGTGCCGGGCGGCATCGCCCTGATGGTGGCGCTGACCGTGGCGCAGGGGCTGACGCAAAGCTCGGGCAATCTGATGCTGCGCTCGATGGTCGCCGATATCGCCGATGAACACCGCCTGCGCACCGGCGAGGATCGCGCCGCCCTGTTCTTCTCGGCCTTCAGCGTCTCGATGAAGGCGGGCACCGCCTTTGCCGTGGGCGTGGCGCTGCCGCTGGTGGGCTGGCTGGGCTTCAGCCCGCATGCCGCGCACAATACGCCCGAAGCGCTCAGGGGCCTGCTCTATGTCTTCGCGCTGGGCCCGGCGCTCGCCCATCTGCTCTCGGCCTGGCTGATCATGGGCTTCCCGCTCGATGAAGCGCGCCATGCCGAGGTCCGCCGCGCGCTTGCCGAGCGGGCCGCCGCCACCCCTTTCTCCACCGCCGCCGAATAACCGCCAACCCGATTGTCAAAGGAGTACGACCATGACTGATACCATCCACCGCTTCAGCAATGCCGCCGATGATCAAAGCCCGCTCGACATCGTGCCGGTTGCAGGCCGGATCGGCGCGGAAATCCGCAATGTGCGCCTGTCAGGCGATCTTGATGCCGCCACGCTGGGGGCGGTGCGCGCCGCTCTGCTGCGGCACAAGGTGATCTTCTTCCGTGGCCAGCACGATCTGACCGATCAGGAGCATGAGGCCTTCGCCGCCCTGCTGGGCGATCCGGTGGCCCATCCCACGGTGCCGGTGGTCGAGGGTTCGCGCTATCTGCTCGAACTGGATTCGAAGGAGGGTGAGGCCGCCTCGAGCTGGCACACCGATGTCACCTTCGTGGAAGCCTATCCCAAGGCCTCGATCCTGCGTGCGCTGACCATCCCCGAGGCGGGCGGCGACACGCTGTGGGCCAATGGCGTGACCGCCTATGAAGAGCTGACCGAGCCGCTTCGCGCTCTGGTCGATGGATTGTGGGCGGTGCATACCAACAAATATGATTATGCCGGCACCTTCGGCAGCAAGGATTCCAAACGCGCCGAGGCCTATTCCAAGATCTTCGCCTCGACCGTTTATGAAACCGAGCATCCCGTCGTGCGCGTCCACCCCGAAACCGGGGAGCGCAGCCTGCTTCTGGGCCATTTCGTCAAGCAGTTTGTCGGGCTGACCTCGGCGGATTCGCAGAGAATCTTCGCCATCCTGCAGGACCACATCACCAAGCCGGAAAACACCGTGCGCTGGCGCTGGCAGGTCGGCGACGTGGCCATTTGGGACAATCGCGCCACCCAGCATCGCGCCATCGCCGATTTCGGCCTCCAGCGTCGCACGCTGCGCCGCGCCACGGTGGCGGGCGACGTGCCGGTCTCGATTGACGGCCGTCGCAGCCGCACCGTGAAACAGGAAAGCGCCGAGGTGACCGACGCCTGATCGCAGCGGTCTGCCTGCCGCATCCCTCTGGCCCGCGCCGGGCCGGAGGGATGTTCTCTTTGTCAGCGGTTGAGGCGCGCGTGTTGTCCCGCCGATCAAGGATCTTGCACATCGAGACCTGATAATTAAAAGTCTATCTTGCAAGTTTGCCTTCCAAGATGTAATTGGTCCCAATGACCAGCCAGCCCCCCTTCGATGCCGTGGTGGCCGATTTAACCCTTGCCGTGGGCGGCCTCATCCGCCGGCTTCGGGCTGATGTGCGGGCCACGGACCTCAATCTCTCCGAAGCCGCCGTCGTGGCCCGTCTGGAGCGCGAAGGACCTCTCACAACCGCCGCGCTGGCCCGCGCCGAAGCGATGAAGCCCCAGTCGATGGGCGCGCTGATTGCCCAGCTTGAGCGTCAGGAGCTGGTGGAGCGGCAACCCCATCCCACCGACGGGCGGCAGATGCTGATCGCCCTGACCAAGGCGGGCCTTGCCGCGCGCCACCGCCAACAGGCCGCCAAGCGTGCCTGGCTGCTCGCCGCGATGGAGCGGCTCGAACCATCCGAAGTGCAGACCTTGCAGGCCGCCATCCCTCTGATCCGGCGCCTTGGCGAAGGCTGAACCTTTCTCTCAACCATGGAGCCAACCATGCCTGTCACCACGCTCGATCCCCGGACGGCGCTGATCGTCGTCGATCTTCAGAAAGGCATTGTCGCCTTGCCCGGCGCTCATCCGATGGGCGATGTGGTGGCCGGGGCCGTCACCCTGCTGGCAGCCTTTCGCCGACACGCCCTGCCGGTCGTTCTCGTCAATGTCACGGGGCTGGCGCCGGGCCGCACCGAACACAGCATGAGCGGCTTGCGCTTCTCGCCCGACTTTGCCGATCTGTTGCCCGAACTCGATCCTCGGCCCCAGGACATTCTGGTGACCAAGCGGACCTGGGGCGCCTTCACCGGCACCGATCTGGAGGCGCGGCTGCGCGCGCATGGGGTGACGCAGGTGGTGATCTGCGGTGTGGCCACCAGCGCGGGGGTGGAATCCACGGCGCGCTTCGCCCATGAACTGGGTTTCAACGTCACCCTGGCCACCGATGCCATGACCGACATGAGCCGCGAGGCGCATGACAACAGCCTCGCGCGGATCTTCCCCCGTCTGGGTGAGAGCGGCACGGTCGAGGCCATCGCCGCCCTGCTCGACGCCAGAGGCTGAACGCATGGCATCGGCAGCGCGGGACAGGCCTGAAAAACTCGACCCTTCGGTCTATAAGATCTGCTTTGTCGCGGTGTTCGGCCCCCTGCTGTCGCAGGTCGATGCGACGATCGTGAACGTCTCGCTGTCCGGGCTGGCGGCGGAGTTGAAAACCTCGCTTTCCACCATCCAGTGGGTGACCAGCGGCTATCTTCTGGCGCTGACACTGGTGCTGCCGCTCAACGGCTGGCTGCTGGAGCGGATCGGCGCCAAGCGGCTGTTCCTGATGTGCCTTGCCGGTTTCACGATGTCCTCGGCGCTGTGCGGTCTGGCCTGGTCGGCGGCGTCGCTGATTGCCTTTCGGGCGTTTCAGGGGATCAGCGGTGGTTTGATGGCCCCCATGGCGCAGATGCTGGTGGCGCGCGCGGCGGGCAAGCAGATGAGCCGGGTGGTGGGCTATATGTCCTTGCCGGTGCTGTTCGCGCCGATCGTGGGGCCGATGATCGCGGGGATCATTCTGCAATATGCCACATGGCGCTGGCTGTTTCTGGTCAATGTGCCGGTCGGACTGCTCGCGCTGGGGTTGGCCTTCATGCTGCTGCCCGAGGATCGGCAGGATCTGCGCCCGCGCGGGCTGGACTGGGGCGGGCTGGCGCTGTTGTCGCCGGGGCTGGTGCTGTTCCTCTATGGCACGCAGGGTTTGGCTCAGGCGGCGGGCTGGCTGGAGATGGCTGCGGGCGTCAGCCTGATCGGCCTGTTTCTGTGGGCAGCGCGGGCGAGGGGTGATGATGCGCTGATCGATCTGCGGCTGTTCCGGGGCCCGGTGTTTCGCGCTTGCGCGATCACCCAGTTCCTGTCGAATGGCGCGCTGTTTGCCGGGCAGATGCTGGTTCCGGTGTTTCTGGTCGGGGCTTGCGGGCGGGCCCCCACCGATATGGGCTGGATGCTGGCGCCGCTGGGGCTGGGCATGCTGGTGAGCAGTCTGGCGATGAGCATCCTGACCCAGCGGCTTGGCACACGCCGGCTGGTGCGTGGCGGGGCGGCGCTGGCTTCGGTCTCGACCCTGTCCTTCGTCTGGCTGGCGTGGCATGGGCTCGACCTCTGGGTGTTGATGCCGGCGCTGTTCCTGCGCGGCATGGGGCAGGGATCGGTCGGTCTGCCGACCATGTCGGCGGCCTATACCACCGTCGCCAAGCGGGACCTGCCCATGGCCACCACATCGATCAACATCGTGCAAAGGATCGGCGGCCCGACCATGACGACCCTGTGCGCGACCCTTCTGGCCTGGCGGCTGGGGGTGGATCAGATCGGCCATGGCAGCCTGACGCCGGGCCTCAATGCCTATGGCTGGGCGTTTCTGGTGTTGGGGCTGCTGCATGGCGCGGTCTGCCTCACGGCGCGGCGGTTGCCGTCCCGTGTGGAGAAGGGCGCGTAACGAGGATTTGAAAGGAGAGAGCGATGCATCCCTTGCAGCTTCTGGCCTGGTTTTTTGGTGGGGCAACGCTGATCAATGCGATCCCGCATCTGGTGTCCGGTCTGATGGGTAAGCCGTTTCAGAGCCCCTTTGCCAACCCGCCGGGCGAGGGGCTGTCATCCCCGACGGTGAATGTGGCGTGGGGTTTCTTCAATCTTTTGCTGTCGTGGTTGCTGCTGTGTCAGGTCGGGGCTTTCGATCTGCGCGTGCCCGTCGATGCCCTGGCGGCCGGGCTTGGCGGTGTGATGATCGGATTGTTCTGCGCCCGGCATTTCGGCCGCTTTCAGCAGGCTGGCTGAAGGGCTGTTTGGGTCCTGCCGCTCATGCGGCGATGAAGGGCCGATGGCTTCGGGAATGGGCCCTTTCAGCTTCGAACGACCGCTATCTTCGGGGAGCGGGCCGGCGTGTTGGCGCGCGAAAAGAAGGCTGAGGGGTGGAAAAATGTATGATAATATTATCAGGCGCCTTGATGGCGCTCCGGACCATGATCGGTTGATTCGATTGAAATGGCCCCATGGGTGATGCGGAAACGCAAAATATGGGGGGATCAGCCCGGATATCACCCTATCCTGTGAGGATTGCTATGGGCATCAGGGCGGTGGAATCGTTCTTCTGCGGAAAATAGAAAGGGATTCCGCAGAGCTTGCGCTCGAAAATAGAGAGCGTTTGCAGGTTTTTCTCACGAATCCTCCCAAAAGGCGGCGGTTTCCCTCTGCCGGAATAATTGAAATAAGCGAGCAACAAAGCCTTGGCTGGGGCATAATTGTCGTATAAATGCGATCTCAGCCATGCTAGGCGGCCGCGGCCAAAGCGGCTGCAGGCGAATCGCCGAGCCGAAGGCCGGGACCAAGGGAGGATGATGTGAAGATGGTAAGTCGGAAGAATTTTCTGTGCTCTGTGTCGTTTGCTGCGATGTGGCTTGTCGCCGCCAATGCGCATGCGCAGGGCGCTCCGGCCAGCGGCACCGAAGTCGGGCAGGCGCCCGCCGGTGGGGCCGACGCCGCAGCTCCGGAAATCATCGTGAACGGCATCCGTGGTTCGATGAAGGCCGCCGAGACCATCAAGCGCAATTCGGACCAGATCGTCGATGCCATCGTCGCTCAGGACATTGGCAAGTTCCCGGATCCGACCGTCGCCTCCGCGCTGCAGCGCGTGCCGGGCGTGCAGGTCTCCGTGGGCGACAACAACGAGATCGTGAACCCGCTGGTGCGCGGCCTCGGCGATATTCTCACCACGCTGAACGGGCGCGAAGTCTTCACCGGCGCGGGCCGTGGCTTCTCGTTCCAGGACGTGCCCGCCGAAGCACTGGCAGGCGCTCAGGTCTACAAGAACAACAGCGCCAACATGATCGAGGGCGGCGTTGCCGGCGTCATCAACATGGATCTGCATCGCCCGTTCGATTTCAAGAAGTTCACGCTGGCGGGCAGCTACAAGCAGACCCGCTCCAGCAATCTGGGGACGACCTATCCCGCCGTCAGCGCGCTTATTGCGGACCGTTTTGACACCGATGTCGGAGAGATGGGCTTCCTGCTGAGCGGTTCCTATTCGCGCACCAAGTTCGACCGCCCGGTGGCGTTCGACGATCTGATGCGCTCGGGCAATCATCACGCGGGCACCGGCTCCCAGGGTGCGCTGATGCCGACCGGCGTGGGCGGCCTCAACCAGTTCGGCACCTATTCGCGTCCGCAGATCAACGGCTCGTTCCAGTGGCAGGCCAGCGACCATCTGCAGGTCTATGCCGATGGGCTTTGGGCGGGTTATCGCAACACCTCCTCCACTGCCTTCCTCATCAATGATGCCTATGCGCCGGGCAGCACCATCACCAACCTCAAGCTCGATAGCAGCCACTGCAACGACTATCAGGTCGGCACGGATGGTTATTACAACCCCAATGGCGCGGTCGAGCATCTGTGCAATGCGACCTCCTACACAGCCCTCAACGGTCGCGGCTTCACCAGCAATCAGGCGCATAAGCAAAGCACCGATGATCTGATCTTCGGCGGCGGCATGAAGTTCGACCAGGACCGTTTCCACGCCGATCTCGACGTGTCGTATGAAAAGTCGACCTATCGCAACAAGACCTTCATCATCGACATCGGCAAGAGCATCCCCGAACTCGATGTCACCACCAATGACGGCGGCGGTGTGAACTTCTCCGCGCCGGGCAACCCGCTCGGCCAGCAGGGCGGCTGGACCTTCACCAACGGCCTGTATGACGAGCGTTCCAAGTCGACCGGCACGCTGTTCGCCACTGCGCTCAACACCAAATATGAAGTCGGCGGCATCCTGAAGGAAATTCAGGTCGGTGCGCGCTATGCTGGCCGCATCGGCGATTTCCAGGATGTGATCGTCAACCCCGCCGCGCCCGGCGGCGCCTATGTCACCCCGATCGATGGTCAGGGCCTGCCGTCCAACTTCCTGCAGCCGGTTCCCGGCGTGCCGCGCATTTACGGCGGCCAGGCCTGGCTGCAGCCGGGCACGGATGTGCTGCTCGATCGCGGTGTCGAGGATCGTCTGCTCACCATCTTCAACCAGCCGACCGGCGACCAGCCCTATGATCCGGCGCGCAGCTTCCATGCGAGCGAAAGGACCTATTCGGGCTACGTCCAGGCCAAATACGGGATCGAACTGGGCGGACCGATCGTGCTTGACGGCCTTGTCGGCCTGCGCATCTCCCGCACGGATCGCACCATTGCGGGTACGGGCACGGTCACCAATCCGAACGGGACGACCACGCTGGTTCCCGTCAGCCGCACCACCAGCGACACCGATTTCCTGCCCAATTTCAGCGCTCGCCTGAAGCTGGGCGGTGGCCTGCAGCTGCGTGCCAGCTACGCCAAGGTGCTGTCGCGTCCCGACTTCGGCTCGCTCAATCCGGGCCTGAGCTATGCGGTGTCGACCAATGCCAACATCCAGAACGGCGGATCGCAGGGCAACCCGGATCTGAAGCCGCAGAAGGCCGACGAATTTGACGCCATCGCCGAATATTACTTCGGCAAGTCGAACGCGATCTCGCTTGGCGTCTATCAGAAGAACATCACGGGGCGCGTCATCACCACGGGTGTCCTGACGCAGATTGCCGGGATCAACTATCTGATCCAGACCCCGCGCAACCTTGGCGCGGCCAAGCTGAAGGGCATCGAGGCGAGCGCGCAGTATTTCTTCGACTTCCTGCCCGGTGCGCTCTCCGGTTTCGGCGTCTATGGCAACTTCACGCTGGCCGACAGCAAGGTGACCGCGCGCAGCGACAGCCTCTATGGCCAACCGCTGCTGGGCGTATCCAAGTATAACTACAACACCGGCCTGCTCTACGAAAAGTACGGCCTGTCGGCACGCCTGATCTACACCCACCGCTCGCAGTATATGGATGGCGACAACACCACCTCGGTCAATCTGCGTCCGGTCAATCAGGGCACCTTCCTCAATGGCGTGCGCGCCGCGGGTCGCCTCGATTTCAGCATCGGCTATGACGTGACGCCGAACATCACGCTGACCTTCGACGGCACCAATGTCACCCGCACGCCCTATCGCAGCTTCTACGGTGACGTGACCAATCCGCACGACATCCGCTTCGATGACACGACCTATGCGATCGGTGCGCGTTTCCGCCTCTGATAGTCCCTCCCCCCTCTGGCCGGGCGCCTTCTGGCTCCCGGCCATTTTTTCAAGGCTCAGACGCGATGCGTTCCCCCCTTCTTGCCGCGGCTCTGCTGAGCATTGCGGCTTCTTCGGGCTCGGCCAAGCCGGTCACCCCCGCCAATCCGGTCTTCACGGGCGCCGATCCCGATTTCGTCGCGCTTTGTGGCCGTTGGTGGGTCTATCCGACCAATGCGGTCGACCCCAAGGATGGTTTTGCCGCCGCGCGCTTCTACGCCTGGTCCTCCCCCGATCTGCAGCACTGGAGCAAATCGGCTCCCTTGCTCGAGATGGACAAGATCGACTGGATCAAGGCCGATGGCGCCTCCTATCACGGCCTTTGGGCGCCGAGCCTGACGGCAGCCAAGGGTCGCTATTATCTCTATTACTCTGTCGGCCCGCAGAACCCGACGCCGAGCCGTTTGGGCGTGGCGGTCAGCGACCGGCCGGAGGGCCCCTTCACCGACAGCGGCAAGCCCTTGCTGACCGGCGGTAACGGTTTCGAGGCGATCGATCCGATGGTCTTCGTCGATGCGAAAAGCGGGAAAGCCTATCTTTACGCCGGCGGCAGCGCGGGCGCGAAGCTGCGCATCTTCGAAATGAAGCCCAATATGACGGAGATCGACCATGAGATCCCCGTCACCACCCCGCCCAATTTCACCGAAGGCGCCTTCGTCCATGAGCGTGGCGGCATCTATTATCTGTCCTACAGCCACGGCCACTTCGACGGGCCGGACTATTCGGTCCATTATGCCACCTCGACATCGCCGGTCGGCCCCTGGACCTATCGCGGCGCGATCCTGCAGGCCGACGCCACCCATCAAGGGCCGGGCCATCATGCCTTCGCGGAAAATCCCGCGACCCATCAATGGTTCATGGCCTATCACCGCTGGGAACGCGGGCCGGGACCGGGCCCTTACAAGGGCACGCGCGAAGTGGCGATCGACGCAATCCATTATGCGCCCGATGGGCGTATCCTGCCGGTGCATATGACGGACAAGCCGCCGCTCTCCCGGCTTCCCGAGGCAAGCTGTCATAAGGACCCCGCCGGGTAACCTCTAGGCCAGCGTGGGCTCGCGCTCTGCGGATTGGGTGGCGCACGGATCGGCTTCCAGGCGCCCGTTGCGCAGCCACCGCAGGACCGGCATCGCCATCAGGGCGCAGGCGGCAAGGCTGACGCCCGCATCCATCAGCAGCGAGCCCGCCACCCCTCCCGCCAGCCGATAGCCATAGCCGTCGAGCGCCTGCATATAGGCGTAAGGCACGATCAGGGCGCTTTGCAGGAGCCCGAACTGGCTGGAGGCCAGCGGGTCGTCAGGCGCGATCGAGCGGAAGATGATGGCGTTCTGCACCACCTGAGCGCAGGTCTGCGCCGCGCATTCGCCCAGCACGGCCAGCACATAGACCGGCGCTGTATGCGGCAGCGGCAACAGCAACAGGGTAAAAGCCGCCCCGACCGAGCCGATCAGCAGATAGAGCAAGGGCGCGGGCACCCTGGCCATCACGAGACGTATGGCCAGAGCCCCCAACAGGCAGGCCACCATCTGCCCCACGCCATTGGCCGCACCCACCACATTGGCCGAGGCATGAAAATCGCCGCCCAACCCGCCAAAGGCATTGGTGAGGGTGAAGGCCGCGCAGGGCATCGCGAGCAGGACGGCAATCCGCAACACCGGGCCTCGCCTTGCCAGATGCGCGACATCGCGGGCCAGCGTGCCAAAGGTCTCGCGCATGGCCTTGCGGTCTGCCGAGGGGCGGGGCAGGGCCAGCAGGATCGGCATCGTCGACACGCCGATCCCCGCGATCGCCAGCGCTCCCAGCGGCGCGGGCAGATGGGTCAGCAACCAGAACTGACACATCGCGCCCAGGCTGAAACCCAGCGCATTGCCGATGCCGAACCATGTGCCGACGGTCTCGTCGCAGCTCTTGGGAAGGGCGGCTCCCAGCCAGCCCCCGATGGCCGCATTGTAGAGCGAGGTCACCAGAGCCGCCACCGCAAGGCCGGGAGCAAGCAGCGGGCTGGCGGTGGGCAGCAGCAGCACCGCCAGCGCGAGGATGGTGGCCAGAAGCCCCAGCGACACCGACCATCGCCTGCGGCTCATCGAGGTATCGAGCACCGGGGCCAGCGCGAAGGTCGCCAGCGACACCGCCATGACCAGCGCGCCGATGTTGGCGATCTCCGGTTCGGGTACGCCGCGTGCCGCCAGTTGCTGGGGCACGGTGACCAGCGGCACCGCATAGAGATAGCCGTAAGTCGTGTTGGCCAGCCCCATCAGCCAGACCCGTCGGGGACGCTCGCGAAGGGGATCAGGCATCGAGCGCTACTCTTGTGCCGGTCGCGATGTGCGGCGCCATGGCGGCGGCGACTGCTATCGGCCTGTCCTCAAGCCGGCGGAGAGGGCGCTGCGGTTCAACACGTCCGGACATTATGCCCCCATCCTTTGACAAAAGCGCCGCCGGCGGCGACCGCTTTTCCTTGCGCACGTCGGGGGGAGAAGGCGTGCGGTGTTCATCCATTCGAACCTTTGCGATCTTCGGAATGGAAACTCCATGATGATCTTCAGCAGGTCAAGTATCAGCGGGTTTCGATATTTCCACCCGATTGCGTCCGTTGGCCTTGGCTTGATACAGCAGCGCGTCAGCCGCTGCCAGAATGGCGGTCGGATCGTCTGCCCCTTCGGTGCTGGCGATGCCGATGCTGATCGTCACCCGCAGCTCGGTGTTCCGCTCGCCCCAGCACCACGCCTCAACCGCACTGCGCAAACGCTCGCATAAAACAACGGCCTCGACACTGCTCGTTTCGGGCATCAGCAACACGAATTCCTCGCCCCCGAACCGGGCCAGAAATTCGCTTTTGCGGGTCAAGCCGCCCAGAATTCCGGCGATCTGGCGCAACACCTCGTCGCCCACCAGATGCGAGAACTGATCGTTGATGCGCTTGAAATGATCCACATCGAGAATGGCGATGGCATAGGCTGAGCCCGACTTCTGCGTTTCGGCCAGCATATTTTCCAATGCCCGGCGGTTGTAGAGGCCGGTCAGCGGATCTTCCAGATTGGCCTTTTTCAGCCGGTCGGTTTCCTGAGTCAGCTCCAGGTTTGTCATTTCCAGCGCCTGTGCCTGGCGGCGCGCTGTTTCACTCTGGTTGCGCAATTGCTCGGTTTCGTACTGGGTCGCCGCCACGCGCGCACTGCGCTGGGCGGTGTGCGTGCAGTAACGCACATAATGCTCGTGAAATTCGCGATGCCAGTGCAGGGCCATTTGAAAATCGCCCTTGCGCTCATAGGCTGCGGCGAGCGCCTCGCAGCCCGGCACGCCGGATTCCAGATCATTGACCTGATCGGCATGCTCTACGCCGGTCCGGAGTGCGATAATCGCCTCGTCGATCCGCCCCTGCGCGACGAGCACCTGCCCGTTGCAGCGATGGTATTGGGTGAGGTCGCGGTCGCCCAACTCGCCGGGAAGCTGCTGCCAATGCTCCATATGCGCCGTGGCGCGATCGGTATCGCCCACATGCAGCGCAAATTCGGCCAGATTGCCAAGGCAGATGCGCGCGCCCCAATGATCCTGATGCGCCAGCGCCAAAGCCAGGGCCTCTTCGGTGATGCGGTTGGCATGGTCGATGGTGGAGGCCAGTTCGCTGCGGTCTCCCTGCGCTGCCTTCAGGGCGGCCTGATCGCCCCGGATCCCGCCATCGTTGATCAGCCACCAGCCCAGCGCCACGGGATCGCCAACCTCGCGCGCCAGAGCGACCGCCTGCGTGCTGAAATCGATCGCCAGTTCGAATTGCTTGTACATCCACAGAACCACGGCAACCGTGTTCTGTGCCAGACACAGCGCCGCCGGATCGCCGGTCTTTTCGGCCTGGCGCAGCGCCTGCATCGCCTCATGTTCGGCGCCGGGCATGCCCATCTGGCACAATTGCCAGGCGTAATAACAGCGGCAGGTCGCCTCGCGCACGGCATCACCGGTGGCCTGCCAGATCTCGATCGCTTCCAGCGCATGCACCGCGCCCTGTTCATAGCGGGCGGTCATAAAATAATACCAGGAAAGCTGTCCGGTGCTCAGCGCATAAATATGCTGGCTGCCATGGGCGAGCGCTTCGTTTCTCACCTGTTCGGCAAGCGTGATCGCTGAAATCGGCAGGCCGGATCGCGACAGGCGTTCGGCTTCGGCAAGCCTTTCCTCCGCCATGTCTGGCGCGCTGCGATGCAGGGCGCGCTTCGCCGGAAAGAGTGAGGCAAGAGTCGTCGTGCCAGCCATTAACTGTTCCGAGGATAAAATCATTATGAAAAACAACCCGTTCGCCGGAACGCAACAGCGTTTACGATCCAGTGAGGCAGAATGCATCAAAACATAAAAATTCTTTCCTAAGAGACCGACTCGGAAATTTCTTAAGAAGGGTGTCCCGTCATTCGAAATCGTGTTGTCAGGGCATTCTTAAATATCGGAAAGAGTGTGGAGTTTTCTGGTAAAGGCTATCCTCTTTGTCGGAAGGCGCTCCCCGTTCAGCCCTCTTCTAGTCAGAGTGCCCAGGGGCGCAGCGCCACCGGAAAGTGACATTCACGCGCTCCGAAAGGATCAGATAGGGGAGCCAGATCAGGACGCTGATCAGCACCTTGTCGATATTGCCTTCCAGCAGATGGGTCAGCGCCGTGCGGACCTCCGGCGGAAGGCTGGGCATCCGCGCCATGGTGTGCGCGATGGCGAATTGCGCCAGGATGTCCATCGCCCAGCACAGCAGCAGCATGCGCGGAAACAGCGGGACGCTGCGCATCGCCATCAGGAAACAGGCTGCATAAAGAAAGTTCATCAGGAGGAGATCGCCGGTCATGCTCATGCCCAAAACGTAAACCCAATCGGGTGCGCGGGCATCGAGCACGGGCAGGGCGGTTAACCATTCCATCGTGCGAACCGGTATGTTGAGCAGGATGCCAAAGGTCAGCGAAGCGAGGAAACCCGCCGGACCATAGGCCGGATGACGCCGCGCCGTCAGCAGGTCGAGCTTTTGCCAGCGGCTGATCCGTGCCGGACGAAGCCATGGCTGGCCGGTCAGCAGGCCGGAGCGAAAGCTGGCTTCCGCAAGGCGGTAACCCGCGACAGGGGCAAGAGCGGCCAGCGCAAAGGGAAGAAATTCGCAGATCAGCGCAAGAATATCGCGTGGCGGAACAGGCGCCCGGACAAGTTTGACCATCCCTGTCGCCAGCATGATGGCGATCCAGCCTGTCATGATCACCTCGATCCGGGCATCGAGCTTGCGGATCAGCCGGATACTGCGGTTCAGCAGATATTGCGCGACGTTGTTGATGGTTGTCCGCATTAGCGATCTTCCAGATTAGTAGGAGTCTTCATGCTCGGCAAGCTCCGTCCGCATCATTTCGGAGGAAAAATGCGAATGTTTCGCAAGAAATACGACGAAAAGAGATTCGTTGACGACGAGTCGTTGCCCTCATCCCTGTATTTTTACCATGACTGTTAATTTTTTTGCGCGGTAAGTTGTTGAAGCTTTGTCCTAAACCATAACGGATAAAAATTCATTGACGACCGACAAAAACAGGCAGATTTCTGAACGAACAGAAGAGATAAAAGTTCGTTTGGGGGTTTGCATAAAGTCTGTTCGCAATGGCGCGAGTTCCGGACTTTATTCATCTGTTAATTTCAACATGAACATACCGGATTTTTGTCCGGAATGAGCCCATTCCGCATGATATGCGGCGTAATGGACCCATCTCTTTTGTCCACAGAAGGGGGAAAGTCTCATGGTATCTTTTGTTCACAAGCTGTTTCGTGACGATTCGGGCGCAGCTGCGGCTGAATACGCACTGATCCTTGCCATTGTCGGCGCAGGCATTGCAACGGCCGCCGTCGGCCTGGGCACCAGCATTTCCGGCGCGATGGACAAGGCGGCGAACCTGATCACGAATCCGCCCGCAGCCTGATCTTCCGGCAGGATGGCGCCCAAAAACGCCATCCTGCCACTTTCACAGACCGTGTCTGGCCGCTTCTGGGGGGAAAGGCCATGTTGTCACGCAACATTCTGGTCATCGTTATTGCCGTCTTTCTGGGACTGACGGCGGTTTATGTCACCAACACCTATTTCAGCGCTCGCCAGCATCAGCAGGAGCAGGTCGCCCGCCAGGCCCTGATGGCCCGGATCGTGGTCGCCAGCCAGGATGTGGCGTTCGGAGCGCCTCTCAGCACCCAGAATGTCCGGCTCGCCAACTGGCCCGCGGACTCCGTGCCGACCGGGGCCTTTACCTCGCTCGATGCCGTCACCCGCAACCGCGCCGCGCTGCGCCCGATCATCACCGGAGAGCCCGTGCTGGCTTCCAAGGTCTCGGGTGCTGACAGTCGCGCCACCATTGCGGCCAACCTTCCGGCAGGCAAGCTGGCGGTCGCGGTGCCACTCAACGACCAGACCGGTGTCGGCGGCTTCGTCCGCCCCGGCGACAGCGTCGATGTGATGGTCACGCGCCAATTGCCCGGCAACACCATGAACGCCGAGAAGATCACCGATGTGCTGCTTCAGGCGGTGCGCGTGATCGGCGTCGATCAGGTGGCCGATGAAAGCAAGACCCAGCCCGTGGTCAGCAAGACCGCCACGCTGGAGGTCGATGCTCTAGGCGCCCAGAAGCTGGCTCTGGCCACGCAGACGGGCACGATCAGCCTGGCGCTGCGCAATGTTTCCGATCAGACCCGGCCGACGCCTGTCACGGTCTCCACCCGCGATCTGACCGCAAGCAAGCTGGCGCTGGCCTCCGCGCCGGCACAGGCACCGGCTCCGGTCGTCCATCACCAGAACCGGGCAGCGCATCCTGTCGCCCGGCCCGCATTCTCCGGTTTCCCCGGCGCCTCAATGATGATCGTGCGCGGTGTGAAGCCCATGGCTTATGAGGTGCAACATGGCTTGTGACCGCGCAACCACGCGCCGTCGGGCGCGCATCGCCGGCCTGCTGGGGGCCTTATTGGCAACGGCATCGATCTCCGGCACCGCCGTCGCCGAACCTTCGGCAGTCCTTCCGCCCAATGTTCAACCCGCAGGCCTTCAGGCCGGGGTGCTCGAAGTGCCGCTCCACAAGAGCCAGGTCGTCAGCGCCGACCGGCCCATCGCCAAGGCGATGATCGGGTCCGAGGAAATCGCCGATATCATGCCGGTCAGCGATCGCTCGGTCTATGTGCTGGGCAAGAAGATGGGCACCACCAGCCTGAGCTTCTACGATGCGCAGGGAAGGGTGATCTCGGTGGTGGATGTGGCGGTTGGCCCCGATGTCGAGGGACTGCGCGGCCAGCTCACCAGCTTCATCCCCGATGAGCATATCGACGCCCGCATGTCCAACGAGGCGGTGGTGCTCTCTGGCACGGTCAACAATCCGCAGGCGGTCGATCGCGCGGTGCAACTGGCCAGGACCTATGCCGGGGACAAGGTGGTCAATCTGATCAGCGTCGGCTCCAGCCAGCAGGTGATGCTGGAGGTGCGCTTTGCCGAAGTCTCGCACACCACCGGCAAGCAGATCGGTGTCAGCAGCGGCACCACCTCGGCCAGCGGACGCTTCGGCGCCGTCACCGGAGAGGGCGCGCAACTGATCCCCGACAGCAGCGGCAATGCGCAGCTTGCGCTCAACGCGATCACCGGGGCCTATGGCATCATCGCCCAGAAGTTCAGCATCGGCGGGCTCAGCCTGCAGGGCTATCTCAACGGGCTGGAGAGCAAGGGGCTGGCCAAGACGCTGGCGCAGCCGACGCTGGTGGCGCTCTCGGGCGAGAAGGCGTCTTTCCTGGCGGGTGGCGAGTTCCCCATCCCCGTGGCCCAATCGGCCAGCGTGGGCACGGGCACCAGCAACACCGCAGCCATCACGGTGGAGTTCAAGCAGTTCGGCGTCAGCCTCGGCTTCACGCCCACGGTGCTGGGCGACCGCACGATCAATCTGATCGTCGAGCCCGAGGTCAGTCAGCTCGATCCCACGGCCTCGATCACGCTCAACGGCATTTCCATTCCGGGCCTCAAGACGCGGCGGGCCAGCACCACGCTGGAACTGCGCGACGGCGAGAGCTTTGCCATCGCGGGCCTGCTGCAGCGCGATTTCAAGACCAGCGTGGACCAGATGCCCCTGCTGGGGCAGATCCCGATCCTTGGCGCGCTGTTCCGCTCGACCAACTTCCAGCGCGGCGATACCGAATTGCTGATCGTGGTCACGGCTCATCTGGTGGCGCCGATCCGGCCCAGCCAGGTTCATCTGCCGACCGACCGCGTGCGTGATCCGACCGAGGCCGAGGCTTTTCTGATGGGGCAGCCCTACCATCCCACGGGGACTGCTCCGGCGGCGGGCGCGTCGCCCACACCAAACGCGCCCGCCGCCACGCCTTCGACCAAGGACAATGGCCCCGCGAAGGGAGATGGTTATGCCTATTGAACGTAAACATGTGATCGCCGCGACGCTGCTGTCCCTTGGGGCCTGCACCCAGGGCATGGCGGGCCCCGGCACGGAGGATCGCACCTGGGGCGAGGCCAACCGCCAGACCATGGCCGCCCAGATCATCGACCCCGTGCCGCCCGCCGCCGACACCGTCCAGACCGGGCGCGGCGACCATACGCAAATGGCGCTGGATCGCTATCGCACGGATCGCGTCAAGCGGCCCGACCGGCTGCGGGTGACCTCGGTGGGCACCGGGATTGGCACTGGCGGTCAGGGCAATGCGGGCACGAGCGGCCCCACCAACTAGCGCTTCACAGGGAGGCGGATGATGATGCGATCTCCTTTTTCCCGTCACCGCAAAGCCGGATGCTTGCTGCGCGACGAGCGCGGCGCGGTGGCGGTGACCTATGCCCTGGCGCTGACCGGGCTGATTGCCTCGGCGGGCGTGTCCTTCGATTATGCCCGCCTGGCCTCGCTCAGCAGCGAGATGCACAGCGCCGCCGATCAGGCCGCCCTGGCCGCCGCCACCCAGCTTGACGGCACCAGCAGCGCCATCGCCGATGCGACGCTGGCCGCCAGCAATCTGGTGCACAACACGACGCTGCTGGCCAATGACAACATTGCGTCCTCGGCCGTCACCGTGGCCGGCCTCGTCTTCTACACCACTTATGCCGATGCCGAGGCGGGGACCAACCCGACCACCGATAGCACCAAGGCCAAATTCGTGCGGGTTTCGGTCAATGCACGGCAGGCCTTCTATGCCTTTACGCCGATCGTCGGGCTGGTGTCCTCGGGCAATGTCGCGGCAGCGGCGACGGCGGGGCTGGGGTCCTCGATCTGCAAGGTGCCGCCGGTTTTCCTGTGCAACCCTTCCGAAACCAGTGATCCGGGGTTCACCGTCGCCAATTATGTCGGCAAGGGGCTGAAGCTGATCGCCAATTCGGGAGGCAGCAATTACGCGCCGGGCAATTTCGGCTATCTGGAATCGAACGCGGGCAATGGCGCCAATGCCGTGGCGCAGGCTCTGGGCAATGTGGTGCCGCCGGGTGATTGCATCTCCGCCGACACGGTGACGACCAAGCCGGGGCAGCAGGTCAGCGTGCTCGATGCGCTCAACACGCGGATGGATGTCTATGCCAACGGGCTGAACAATGTCTGCGGCAATGGCAACGGCTCCTGCCCGGCTTCGGCCAATTCGCGCAAGGATCTGGAGCAGAAGGGCAGCGGCTGCGCTTTCACCAACGGCAATGGCAATGGCTGGCAGCAACCGTCCAATGCCTATGCGCCGTCATCGAATGCGGCGCTGACCCCGACGCAGATCACCGCCACAGCCCCCATGGGCTATCCGCGCGACATCTGCCATGCGGTGAGCAGCGCGGGCAGTTGTTCGGGCGGCCAGTTGGGCAATGGCGTGTGGGACAGCAACGCCTATTTCAAGACCAACAGCGCCGATTATCCTTCCAATTTCTCGCCCTCCAGCACGCTGGGCACGTCGACCCCCACCCGCTACCAGGTCTATAAGTATGAGGCCGCCAATGCCGCGAGCCGCCTGCTTAACCAGACCAACGGCAATCTGACCTCGCGCCCTGCCGCCACCTGCGGCGGCAGCCTGCCGGTCGGTGGTGCCTCGGTGGACCGGCGGGTGCTCTCGGTCGCGGTGATCGATTGCGCGGCGCAGGGGGTGGCGGGCCGCACCACCAATGTGGCGGTCACCAAATGGATCGATGTCTTTCTGGTCGAACCCTCGGTCAACCGGGCGCGCACCAGCCAGAGTGACGTCTATGTCGAGGTGATCGGCCCCACCCAGATCGGTGGCGGCGGCGACACCACCAGCGCGCAGACCGTGCGCGTCAGCAAGCCCTATCTGGTGAACTGAGATGGCCAAGCTTCGCACCCTTCCGGCCTGCCGGGCCCTGATCTCCCACCGGGATGGCGCTGTCGCCGTGGAAATGGCGCTGATGCTGCCCACGATGCTGGCGCTGATCTTCGTCTGTATGGAGGCGGGCTATTACCTCTACACCGAGCATCAGATCATCAAGGGGGTGCGCGACGGTGCGCGCTATGCCGGGCGGCAGAGCTTTTCCAGCCTGTCCTGCACGCAGGCCCCTTCGGCGGCGCTGGTCACCGCGATCAAGAATGTCACCGTCTATGGCAAGGTCAGCCCGACCAGCACCGATACGCCCCGCATTTCCACCTGGACCGTGCCCGATACGGCCGGCCAGAGCACCACCACCATCACGGTGACCTGCGCGGCGGCCGGCGCGGTGTCGGGTTCGGGCTCCTACACCGGCATCTATACGGTGCTGGGCGGCGCCCCGGTGATCAAGGTCAGCGCGAGCGTGCAATATCCCTCGCTGTTCAAGCAGTTGACGTCGTTTGGTACCGCCAAGCTGATCGGTGCCAGCGATCAGGCCGCGGTGATGGGCGTATGAGCGGGCCCGCGCCTCTCCCGCGCCTCATGCGCGACACGACAGCCAGCTCGGCGGCGGAGTTCGCCATGGTGCTACCGCTGTTCCTGATCTTTGTCTTCGGCACCATCGATGCCGGTCTCTATGGCTGGACGCTCAACCGCGATGAAAAGGCCACCCAGATGGGTGCGCGCATGGCGGTGGTGACCGATCCGGTGGTGGGCAATCTGGGCCTCGATTTCGTGGGGCAGAGCGTGGGTGGCAAGGTGCTCGCGCAGGGGGACCCGATCCCGGCCTCGGCGCTGGGGGTGATTTCCTGCACCTCGAGCAGTTGTGATTGCAGCGGGGCGGGCAGCCTGTTCAGCAGCGGCTGCACGCTCAACACCACCAGCTTCAACGCCCTCGTCACCCGCATGCAGAGCGCCTCGGGCAGCACGATTTCGGCCGCCAATCTGGTGGTGGAATATCGCGGCTCGGGTCTGGGCTATGCCGGTGACGCCAGTTGCAGCGCGGGCGGTTCCTGCATGCAGATTTCTCCGCTGGTCACCGTGCGGCTGCGCAACCTGACCTATCAGCCGCTCACGCTGGAGATCTTCGGCGCCGCCGTGCCGATCCCCCAGTTCACCGCGACGCTGCCGATGGAAGACGGCAGCGGCTCCAACTCGAATTAGGACGGCCATGACCATGGGACGCGCAGATCACCCCTTTTCCATCGTACCGGACCTTCAGGCCAAGCGCGGCCCCCGGATCATGGCGGTGATCTCGCCCCGCTTTTCCTGGACCCTGGGTGCGCTGGACGAT
Source organism: Novosphingobium sp. (assembly GCF_039595395.1). Lineage (NCBI taxonomy): Bacteria > Pseudomonadati > Pseudomonadota > Alphaproteobacteria > Sphingomonadales > Sphingomonadaceae > Novosphingobium > Novosphingobium sp. The sequence continues at coordinate 288,949 of NZ_JBCNLP010000006.1, forward strand.
CCCCGCCTGGCCGGGCTGAGGGTCTGCGAGGCGATGCCCGGCGACCCGCTGGAGCAGATCGAGACCGACGCGCTCGACCTGCTGGTGCTGGAGGTCGCGCCCGATGAGCAGGCTTCGCTCGACCGGCTTTCGCATTTCCACCAGCAGCATGGCGATGTGCCGGTGATCGCCGCGATCCACGATGCGTCGCTGACACTGGTGCGGCGGTTGCTGCATGAAGGCGTGGTCGATGTGGTGGGCCTGCCGCTGGAGCATGAGGAGCTGGCCGGGGCGGTCGCATCGGCGCTGGCGCGTCCGGGGCGCGGGCGCGCGGCGACGGCGCAACTGGCGCCGATGGTGGCGGTGATGCATTCGGTCGGCGGTTGCGGAGCGACTTCGGTGGCCACCCATCTGGCCGCGGCGCTGGCCGGGCAGGAGGATCCGCGCGGCGACGGGCAGGGGGCTGGTCGGCCGGACTCGCGAAGCGTGGCGCTGGTCGATCTCGACCTTCAGTTCGGCAGCGTGGCCGATCGTCTGAGCGCCCATGGTCGCGGCTCGATCCGCGATCTGATCGAGGCCGGAAACCGTCTCGACGCCGATCTGATGGCGGCCATCGCCCGCCCGGCGGCCAGCGGCATCAAGGTCTTTGCCGCGCCCGAGGAGATCCGCGCGCTGGAGGATGTCCCGACCGAGCGGATGATCGATGTCCTCGATCTGCTGCGGCGCCATTACGGCCATGTCGTGCTGGATCTGCCGCTCAATCTCACCAATTGGCTGATCTTCTCGCTGATGGGGGCCGATGCCATTGTGATGGTGGTGGAGATGACCATCCCCAGCCTGCATCAGGCAAGGCGCCGACTGGATTTGCTGCGCAGCATCGGCGTGCCGGATGGGCATGTGCATCTGGTGGTGAACCGGGTGGAGCGGCGCCTGTTTCGTACCATCGGGCTGCAGGATGTGGCCCGCACGCTGGGGCAGACGGTGCTGGGCAGCGTGGCGCTGGAGGCGCCCGCGGTGGCCGCGGCGCAGGAAAGAGGTGAATTGCTGATCGGGCACAGGGGGCGTTTCGTCTCCGACATCGCGACGATTGCCCGGCGGCTGACCGATGTTTGGCAGGGAGGTGAAGCATGAGCTTCTGGCAGATACGTCCGGATAACGGCGATGCCAGCGGCGGAGGCGGTCGCAGTTCAGGGCAAGCCCCTGTCCTGGCTGCGGCCCCCTCTGTACCCGCTTTGACTTTGGCGGCCATGGCGATGCCGGCCCGCCCGCAGGATGATGATGAGGATGCCGCGCACCGCATGCTGGCGCTCAAGATCCGCGTGCATCGGCAATTGCTCGACCGGGTCAATCTGGCCCTGCTCGACAAATTGCCGCGCGAGCAGATCCGCCGCGAGGTGGAGGGCATCGTTGCCGACATTCTCGCGGCTGAAAAGGAAGCGCTCAACAAGGGCGAGCGCGAGCGGCTGTTGACCGATGTGCTCGACGAATTGCTGGGGCTTGGGCCGCTCGAACCTTTGCTTCAGGATGAGACGATCACCGACATTCTGGTCAACGGCCATACGAATGTCTTTGTCGAGCGCCATGGGCGGCTGGAAAAGACCCAGGCGCGTTTTCAGGACGAGCGCCATTTGCTGCGCATCATCCAGAAGATCGTCAGCGCGGTGGGACGGCGGGTGGATGAGGCCTCGCCTTTCGTCGATGCGCGTCTGGCCGATGGTTCGCGCGTCAATGCGATCATCGCGCCGCTGGCCATCGATGGCTCGCTGCTCTCGATCCGCAAATTCGCCAAGAAGCCGATCAGCGTGCATCGCCTGGTAGAGCTGGGCAGCATTCCGCCGCAGATGGCCGCGATCCTGTCGGGCATTGTCGCGGCGCGGCTCAACATCATCATTTCGGGCGGCACCGGCTCGGGCAAGACGACGATGCTCAACGCCATGTCGAGCTTTATCGATCCTGCCGAGCGCATCGTCACCATCGAGGATTCGGCCGAACTGCAACTGCAGCAGGAGCATGTCGCAAGGCTGGAAACCCGCCCTGCCAGCATCGAGGACAAGGGCGAGGTGACCCAGCGCGATCTGGTGAAGAATGCGCTGCGCATGCGCCCCGACCGCATCATCCTTGGCGAATGCCGTGCCGGTGAGGCCTTCGACATGCTGCAGGCGATGAACACGGGCCATGATGGATCGATGACCACCGTCCATGCCAACACGCCGCGCGATGCCCTTTCGCGCATCGAGCAGATGATCGGCATGAGCGGCATCGACATTTCGCCACGTTCCGCCCGCGCGCAGATCGCCTCGGCGGTGCATGTGGTGCTGCAGGTCGGGCGCCTGAGCGACGGGCACCGCAAGATGCTCAGCCTTTCCGAACTGACCGGCATGGAGGGCGAGACGATCACCATGCAGGAGATCTTCCGCTTCCATGCCACCGGTCGCGGGCCGCAGGGCCAGGTGCTGGGCCAGTTCGAAGCCACCGGCATCCGCCCGAAATTCGCCGCGCAACTGGCGGTGGCGGGCGTGAAGCTGGATCCGGCGCTGTTCCGGCCCGATCTGTCGATGGGAGGCGCCTGATGCCTCCCGTCCTGCGCCTTGTCGCCTTGCTGGCCATCTTTGCGGCGGTTTTTCTGGCGGTGCGTGTCAGCGCCATCATGGCCATCGAGGGACGAGCCCAGCGCCGTGCCGTCAATCGCCGGCTGGATCTGCTGCGCCAGGGACTGGACCGCGAGACGGTGGTGGGTTTGCTGCGCGGCAACCGGCCCGGCCTGAACCCTTCCTTGCCGGGGGCACTGGGGCGGGCATTGTGGCGGCTGCACCGGATGATGGCGATGGCCAATCTGAGAATCGCGCCGCACGATCTGGTGGCGCTCTCGCTGGGGGCCTGCCTGGTGCTCGACAGTGTGATCCTGTTCCTCGTCTGGGCGGCGCATTTCCGCGTGACGGCAGGGGTGGTCGAGCTGGTCACGGGCGTGGCCATGGCCATCACCATCGGCCTGCCGCTGATGATGGTCTCGCGCATGGCGCAAAAGCGCCGCAAGCGCATGGAGCAGCAATTTCCGCTTGCGCTCGATGTCTTCACCCGCGCGCTGCGGGCCGGGCATCCCATCGCGGCGGCCATCGATCTGCTGACGCATGAGGTGGGTGACCCGCTGGGCAGTGAATTCGGGCTGGTCGCCGATGAGGTGACCTATGGCTCGGACCTCAACGATGCGCTGATGCGCATGGCCGAGCGCTGGGATCTCGATGATATCCGCATGTTCGTCGTTTCGCTTTCCGTGCAGCATGAAACCGGCGGCAACCTTGTGGAGGTGCTGGAAAACCTGCTGAAGGTGATCCGCGAAAGGGCGGGGCTCTACATGAAGGTCCGCGCGCTCAGCTCCGAAGGGCGGATGAGCGGCTGGATGCTCTCGGCCCTGCCGGTGCTGACGCTGGCCAGCATGTTCCTGGTCAACCCCAAATTCTACCTCGACGTCGCTCAGGACACGATCTTCGTTTACGGCTTTTCCTCGCTGATCGCGCTGTATTGCCTGGGCGTCTTCATCATTTCCCGCATCATCGACATCAAGGTGTGACATGATCGATCTGGTCGCTTCCAATCCGCTTATGCGCACGGTTATCCTGATCGGGATCTTTGCGCTGGTGATGCTGGTCAGCCTGATGGGCAGCATGGCCATGGCGCGCCATGCCGGGGTGAGGCGCGATCTGCGCCGGCTTGCCGGTGACGATGTCCTGGCGGACGAGATCGAGCATGACACGCTTTCGCTGCGCGGCAAGGATGCCTGGACACGGCTCGTGACCCGCATCGAGGCGAGCGGCCTCAATCTGGGCGACACGCGTGAAGACAGTTTGCGCCAGAAGCTGCGCGCGGCCGGTTACGCCTCTGCCGCGGCGGTGCGGGTCTATTCCCTGCTGCGGCTGGTGCTGGTGATCGGCCTGCCCCTGCTCTTCGTGGCGGGGATGTTCGCTCTGGGGCGGCAGTTGTCGATCTTGTCGCTTTATGCGGCATGCTGCTTCTGGGCGGCGGTGGGGCTTTACGGGCCCGCGCTCTATGTCCGCATCCGGGCCGATCGCCGCCGCGAGGCGATCATCAACGGCTTTCCCGATTGCCTCGACCTGCTGCTGATCTGCGTCGAGGCCGGTTACGGCATGGAGGCCGCTTTCGACCGGGTGGGCCGCGAAATGGCGGTGTCCCATCCGCTGGTCGCGGCTCTGCTGACCGCGGTGACCTTGCGTCAGCGGGCCGGCGCAAGCCGCGAGGAGGCGCTGCGGCTGCTGGCCGAAGAGGCCGGTGTCGATGAGATCACCTCCTTCACCACGCTGATGATCCAGTCGGACAAGCTGGGCACCAGCATCGCCACCACCCTGCGCGTCTACGCTTCGGAGATGCGTGAGCGCCGCCGCATGCGGGCCGAGGAAAAGGCCCATCGCATTCCGGTGCTGATTTCCGTTCCGCTGGTCACCTGCATGCTGCCGGTGATGATCGGGGTGCTGATGCTGCCTGCGGTGATCATCACCCTGCGCAAACTGATACCGGCCCTGGCCGGGGGAGGATCCTGAGATGCGTTACATCGCTTCGGGCATGATGGCTTTGGCTTTGGGCGGATGCACCCTGTTTCAGGCGCCGCGTCATCAGGCCAGCCCGCCCTCGTTTCGCGTCGCCGGAGGCACCGCGCAGGAGGCTGAGCAGCATGCGCAAACCGCGCTGGAGGCAGGCCGCCGTGCTCTCGATCAGGGGCAGACGGGTCTGGCCATCGAGGCTTTTCGCCAAGCGCTGGATGCCGGAGGATCGCCCGCGCCGGCCCTCAACGGGCTGGGAGTGGCCTATGCGCGGCTCGGCGATCTGGAGACGGCCGCTCGCCTGTTCGAGGAGGCTAGCGCCATGGCGCCCGATCAGGCCAGTTATCACGCCAATATGGCGCGGGCGGCCGAGGCGCTGGGCAAGGCTGGCCCGACGCAGGCGGGGCAGGCTCTCGCGGTGGCCGCACCGCAACCCGTGCCGGCTGCGGGCGCGGCGGGGCTCGTCCGGATCTCGCCGCATGAGGTGCATCTGGCAACCGCCTCGCCCGGAACGGCAGGGGCGCGGGTTGTCGTGCTGCATGGCGCGCCGCGTGCCGATCCGCCCTCTGCGGCGGCGCCGACCAATTCTGCCGCGGCCTTGCTGACAAGGCTGAGCGTCCTGACGGGGCAAGGCCCCAAGAGTGTCGCCATTCCGCAGTAACGCACAACCGATGTGGGTGAGGACGGGCAAGCCCCGTCGTCCCGGTTCCAGGAGGTTTCGATGGGGGCACCGATTCTGTTTATCCTGTTCTGCCTGATCGCGGCATGGTTTGATCTGCGCTACCGGCGCCTGCCCAATGTCCTGAACGCGGCGATAACAGTCGTGGGGCTGGCGATGGCCGGACGCGGCGGGATCCCCGAGCTGGCCAGCCATGCCCTGCATTGCGGGCTGGCGCTGATGGCCGGGGCTTTGCTGTTCTATCTGGGGATCGTGGGTGGAGGTGATGCCAAATTCTATGCAGGCGTGGCGGCATGGTTCGGCATGGGCCAGGCTTGGCTGCTGGCCCTGTGCATCGCGGCCAGCGGAGGGGTGATGGCCTTTGGCTGGATCGTCTTCCGCCTGTGGGTGGCTGGCCCTCGCTTGTATCGCAAGGAGGAGATGATGCGCAGGAGCCTGCCCTATGGCGTGCCGATTGCGCTGGGCGGCCTGACCGTGCTGTGGCTTCAGGGCAGTCTGCTTGGCTCACTGTATGGCGTTTGATCGGGCCTTTTCCCGCTTCCTGTGTCGCCGATACGGATAAGACGCGGGAGCGGGCTGTTTTGGTGCGGCCTGCGCCAGATGAAGCTCCCGGATCGTCTGGCGCATAAGTTTGCCCTGTTCCGGGAAAGCGGTGCGCTGCCTTGCTGCCCGCTGGCGGATGGTTCACGCTGGCGACGTCATGCCGTGACCGTTTGTCGAGCGGTTGGTGTGCATCGATAGCGCACACCGTGCCGATGCGGCGAAAGCCCGCAATCGTCCAGCGAGGAGCCTGTTGCCGGAGTGCTGTCCTTGACGGACAGCATGGACGCGGGCCGTTTCCCCGATCGCTGCGCAAAACCGTGGGCACCGGATGGGTGTTTCCCATCGCGGGAAAATTCGGGCATCGGTTTCATATACTATTTCTTCCATTGAGGGGAGGGTGTCGGAAGATCGTGCTTTCCATCATGGCGCTGGTCCGAGAAATATACGGAAATCCGCCGGTCTGTAGCGGGCTTTCCAGGGTGGATGTGGCCGCGAGTTGCGTAATGGGAAGTTTCATGAGGAATATCTTGCCCGTTTCGCCCTTGATTTGCATGCGAACGCGTTCTCCTCGGATGTCGCAAGGCCGCTTGCCGGGCAATTCCGCTGACACGAAAGAATAATAAAATACGGTATACGATATTTGACCTTGCGTCTCATTCGTGCTGAACTGCGCTCAGGACAATAATGAGGGGCGATATGACCATCATGTGCAACTTGCTGGGTAGGGCGGCGATCGGCGCTCTGGCCATCGGCCTGTTTTCCGCCAATGCTTATGCCGCTGACGCCCATGGCGATGCGGGGCCGCCGCCGTTGCCGGGTGGCGCGGTGTCGGCCCACCATGACGAAGCGACCGATATCGTCGTCACCGGGACGCGCATCAAGCGGCACGATCTGACCAGCAACAGCCCGCTGAGCACCGTGAGCGCGCAGGAAATCCAGTATCAGGGTGCGACCAGCGCCGAAGCGGTGCTGAACCGCATGCCGCAATTCACCGCCGACGCCAATGAGAATGTCTCGAACGGCTCGGATGGCACCTCGAACGTCAATTTGCGCAATCTGGGGTCGGGCCGCGTGCTGGTGCTGATGAATGGCCAGCGCATGCTGCCCACTCAGGCCATGGATCTCAATTTCGTGCCCTCATCGCTGATCGAGCGCGTCGATGTGGTGACGGGCGGCGCTTCGGCAGTCTATGGTTCGGATGCCATTTCGGGCGTGGTCAATTTCATCCTGCGCGACAAGCTTGAAGGCTTCCGCTTCGACGCACAGGGAGGATTTGCCCAGCATAACAATGGCAACGCCTCTCTGCGCGGACTGCAGGAACAGCGTGGTTTTGCCACCGCGCCGCTCTCGGTCGCCGATGGCGCCAAGGAGGATGTGAACGGAGCCTATGGCCGCAGCTTTGCCGAAGGGCGCGGTCATGTCACGATCTATGGCGGCTATCGCCATGCCGCGCCGGTGCTGCAATCCTCACGCGACTATTCGGCCTGCGCGCTCAGTCAGGCCGACAGTGCGGGCACCGGCCTGATCTGCGACGGCTCGTCGAACACCACCTATGGCACCTTCGCGCCGCTTGAAGGGCCCAATGCCAATGTGGGTTATCTGGTCAACGCCAAGGACGGATCGAAGAGCTGGGTGCCCTACAACAGCTCCTATTCCTACAATTACACGCCCACCAATTATATTCAGCGACAGGATTCGCGCTATACGGCCGGCGCTTTCCTTGAGTTCAAGGCGTCCAATGCCCTGACCGCCTATGGCAGCTTCATGTTCATGAAGGATCACACCTTCTCGCAGGCGGCGCCTTCCGCGCTGTTCCTTGGATCGACCTTCTCGATTCCCTGCAACAATCCGTTGATGAGCAGCAGCCAGGCGCAGATGCTGTGCGGTTCGGATGCGGGAACGTCAGCGAGCAAGGATACGCTGATCGGCTATCGCTTGAACAATGATTTCTCGCGGCGCGACGATCTCAACCATCAGGACTATCGCTACAACATCGGTTTTCGCGGCGATATTGGCCATGGATTCAGCTATGACGTCAATTACATGTATTCGCTGGTGCGTTACAACGAAACCTATCTCAACAATGTCGACAATGTGAAGGCCCAGCGTGCCCTCAACGCGGTCAGCGTGAACGGCACGGCCACCTGCCAGTCGGTGATCGACGGCAGCGATCCGGCCTGTGTGCCGATCGATATCTTCAAGGCCAACGGCATCACCTCGCAGCAGGCGCAATATCTCTTCAGTCCCAGCAACACCTGGAGCCGCAACAGCCTGAGCGTGGTCAACGCCACCCTCAACGGCGATCTGGGCACCTTCGGCATCACCAGCCCCTGGGCCAACCGCAGCGTGGCGCTGGTGCTGGGCATGGAGCATCGCAAGGAAACGCTGCTGTTCCAGGGTGACGCGGTGGCCATCCAGAACGGCACCAACAACTCCGACGGCCAGATCGCCGTATGGGAAGGCTTTGGCGAAATCGAGGTGCCGATCCTGCAGGACAAGCCCTTTGCCAAGACGCTGACCCTCAACGGCGGCCTGCGCTACTCCTCCTATGCCAACAACCAGCCGTCCACCAGCACGCGGACGGCCTATCAGGCCTGGACCTACAAGGGCGAACTGGCCTGGGCACCGGTGGACGATCTGCGCCTGCGCGCCAGCTACAACCGTGCCATCCGCGCACCCAACATCGGCGAATTGTTCGCCGCGCGTCAGGTGGGCAATGTCGCGCTGGACGATCCTTGCGCGGGGGCCTCGCCTGCTGCCAGCGCCGCGCAATGCGCCCGCACCGGCGTCACTCAGGCCCAGTATGGCTCGATCATCCAGTGCCCGTCGGACACCTGCTCGTCGCTGGGCGGCGGCAATCCCGCGCTCAAGCCGGAAACCGCCGATACGGTGACGCTGGGCATGGTGCTGACCCCGCGCCACATCCGCAATTTCTCCTTCTCGGTCGATTATTACCATATCAAGGTGAAGGACTATATTTCCTCCTTCGATCCCTCGCTGATCGCCTCGCAATGCATCAGCACGGGCGATCCGTTCTATTGCGGCCTGTTCCATCGCGATCCGCGATCGGGGGCGATCTTTGGCAGCAATGCGGCGGGTGGCTATCTGATCGCCACCACGCTCAACACCGGATATCTCAAGACCGACGGCATCGACTTCAACGCCGATTACACCCGCGCTCTGGGGCGCTTTGGCCGGTTGAATGTCAATGTGATGGGCACCTTGCTGCTCAGCCAGGAATCGCAGCCCCTGCCGGGTCTGGGCAGCTATGACTGCAAGGGCTATTACGGCTATTCCTGCGGCCAGCCCAATCCGAGCTGGCGTCATGTGGCGCGCTTCACCTGGACGGCGCCTCAGGATCGCGGCTCGGTGTCGCTGTCGTGGCGCCATTATGCGGGCACCACCCTGTCGAGCCTGTCCTCGAACGAAGCGCTGAGCGCCAATGGCACCAGCATCATCAATGCGAAGATCCCGGCCTATGACTATATCGACCTGTCGGCGACGCTGAAGGTCACCAAGGCGGTCAATCTGCGGGCCGGGGTGAACAATCTGTTCGACCGCGATCCGCCCGCCATCGCCGCGGGCATCCTGAGCGCCTTTGGCAATGGCAACACCTATCCGGGGGTTTACGATCCGCTGGGCCGCTCGCTGTTCCTTGGCGCGACGTTGACCTTCTGATCGGCCTTTCCCTTCCCCGAGCGCATGTCTCGGGGAAGGGGCCCTGGCTCTGTGCGAACAACCTTCGGCCCGAACACGCAGATCTGCAACCGCTCACGCAGAAGAGCCGGGCTTTTGGCCCGGCTCTTCTGCGTTCACACAAAGGATCGCTTCCGCACAGGCCGCAGCCTGTGCGGAAGCATGCCCGCTCAGCGCTTCGCGCTTTCCTCCGCGATATAGGCGTCGATGCACTGATCCAGCACGGTCAGCGGCATGGCGCCGGGCAGCAGCCCCGCATCATGGAACTTGCGGATGTCGAAGCGCGGACCCAGCGCGGCCTTGGCCTTCGCGCGCAGGCGCAGCCAGTCCAGCTTGCCCAGCATATAGCTGCAGGCCTGACCCGGCCAGGTGCAGTAACGCTCGACCTCGGTGGTGGCCATGGTTTCGGGGTCGCCGATGGTGTCGGTGAAGAAGGTGATGGCTTTCTCGCGGCTCCAGCCCATGGCGTGCATGCCGCTGTCGACCACCAGACGCACCGCGCGGAACATGGCGTCATGCAACTGGCCGACATGGCCCAGCGGGTCGTCGGCATAGGCCCCCATTTCGACCGCCAGCTCCTCGGCATAAAGCGCCCAGCCTTCGCCATAGCCGGAGAAGAACTGCACCTTGCGGATCTCGGGCAGGCCCGCCTCCAGCGCCAGCGTGCCTTGCAGATGGTGGCCGGGAATGCCCTCGTGATAGGTCAGCGTCGGCAGGGTCCAGCGCGGCACCTCGGCGGTATCGCGCAGGTTGATGTAATAGGCGCCGGGGCGCGTGCCGTCGAGCGACCCGCTCTGGTAATAGCCGCCCGGCGCGCCCGCCTCGGTGGCCTTGGGCACGCGGCGGATGGTCAGCGGCGTCTTGGGCAGGGTGCCGAACCATTCGGGCAGGCGGGCCTGCATCTTGACGACCAGCTTGTTAAGGTCGGCGATCAGCGTTTCCTTGCCCGGATCGGTGTTGGGATAGCGGTACTGCGGATCGTCATACAGCTTGCGCAATCGTTGGCCGACGCTGCCTTCCGAGAGGCCCTGGGCCGACAGGATGGTATCGATCTGGGCGCTTTGCTGCGTGATCAGCTCCAGCCCGGTGCGGTGGATCTCCTCGGGCCCCATGGTGCTGGTGGTGTAGGAGCGCAGCATCACGCGATAGAGGTCCGCGCCCTTGGGCAGGCGCGCCACACCCGCCGTATGCACCGCCTTGGGCTGCAGGCTTTCCAGCAGGGCGATCTGGCGGCTCAGTGCCGGCTGGATGCTCTTGGTGTAGATGGCGGTGGCGCGGGCCTGCCAATCCCCGGCAATACCCTTGGCCGCCGTGCGCCGCACCAGCGACTGCACCAGATTGGCCTGATCCGCCGGAACATCGCGGAGCGCCTTGAGCTGGATCAGCGCCTTGGTCAGGATGAAATCGGGCGGGATCACCCCCAGCGCCACGTCATGGCGGACCTGCGCGCTTTCCTGATCGAGCGCGGTGGCGAAAGCGTCAAGGCGCGCCAGATAGGCCTTGGCGTCGTCGGCGCTCTCGATGGTGTGCTGGCTGTCGAGGAAGTCGGGCACCTGCTGGTAGCAGCCGGTCAATTGAGACACGGCATAGGGCGTGCCGATGGTTGGGAAGGTGCGATAGGTCTCATCCTGCACCTGCGTGGAAAACAGCACGCTGGCATGGTTCCAGCGGTTGAGCCCGGTCAGCTTGGCGACATCGATGGCGCGCAGCCGGGCCAGCCACAAGGCGGTCTGCTTCTTGTCGCTTTCCCATGCGGCCAGCGAGCGGTCATCCAGCCTGCTCTTGGCCGCCAGCCTGGCGCCCTTGTCCAGCCCCAGCGAGGTGACCGTCTCGGGCGAGCGGTCGAGCGCCTGCTTCATCATGGCATCGAACAGAGTGGCCAGCCGCTGGTCTTCGGCGCTGGTGGTGACGGTCTGCGCGCGGGCTGTGCCCAGACGCGCCAGCATGACCAGCGCCGAAGCGGCGGCGCCCGATTGCATCATGTCTCGACGGTTCATCGCATATCCACTCCCGGTTGGGGCGGGGCCCCTTAATAGGCTGGTATCTTTCCTGTTTCAGAGCCCCCGTCAACGTATCTGGCGAACTTATCTGGTGAGCCGCAGCGTGGTCGGCCCGGCGCCCAGCGCCACGGTGTAGCCGCCCCGCTCCATCGCGCCGGGAGCGGTGTAATGCGCGGCGCCCGGCACGGTGCTTTCGACAAACATGCGGGCAGCCTGCTCCCCCGGCGTTGCCGGATCGAGGGTGAGGGTGATCGCACCATCGGCAAGCGTATAGCGGGCGCTGGCGATGCGCCCGGCCTCCAGCGTGATCCACAGACCGGCGGGCGCGATGAACAGGCGCCTGCGTGCGCCATCCCTGGGGGTGATGGCGACGGCGCTGTCTTCACGCTTCAGGTCGCCGCCGAAGGACAGCCAGCCAAAGGTGGGGTCATTCACCAGATAGGAACCCGCCGCGATGGCATGGCCATAGAAGCCCATGCCATAGTCGCCCGTCAGCGCATCCCAGCGCATCATGTCAGGCCAGCTATGGAAGGCCGCCGAGCCGAAGCCCTGCTGGTCGATGTTGGTGATGCCGCCCATCATGCCGCCATAGGCCACGCGCAGCAGATGCAGATCGCCCGGGTTGCGCCGATAGGCGTCGAACAGCGGCACCGCATTGAGCGCCGAGCCGTAATGATGGATCTGCCGCTCGATGCGCGAGACCTTGCCGCCATAGAGAAAATCCCAATAGCGCCGCGCATTGCCGTTGTAGCCCCAGCTTGGGATGGTGGGATCATAGCCCAGGATGACCTCGCTGGTCTCCTGCGCCTGCTTGTCATAGCCGAAGTAGCGCATCCAGGCGTAGACTTCCGGTTGGCCGGTGGAATCCCAGGCCATCTCGCTGCCGAAGGGGTATTTCAGGCTGCGCCAATGGTCGGCGCGTTCCTTCATCAGGCGCTCCATCTCGGCCGCCTGCGTGGTCATCCCCTCGCGCTTCAGATCCTTGAGGATGTCGAGGAAGACATCGCCCTCCATCTGGCCGAATTGCGCGTAATAGGGCGCGTCGCGCATCATGGCGGTGGCGGTGCGGTAGGCCCAGTCGAGATAGAAACGCCAGTCATGCAGCGTGACCAGCCCGCTGTTGTTGCGGGCCAGACGGTACAGCACCCAATGGCCGATCGCCACATGGGGATAGTTGTAGGAGCGCCCGATGTCCTCGGAATCCTTCTTCGACCATGACGTCCAGCTATGCCAGTCGATCTTCGGGTCGTAATAGTCGGGGAACTCCTTGGGGTCGTAATAGAACAGGCTCTTGCGGACGGCGCCCGCATGTTCCCCCTCGGCCACTTGCAGATGGCCCAGCACGGTTTCATTGACCAGCCGCTCCAGCTTGGCCACTTCCTCGGCGTTTGGATTGTCGAGCTGCTTGACCATGGCGGCAACCCAGCTTCCCGCACCGCCCTCGTCGCTCATCCCCGCCACCCAGACGCGGCCATCCTGCGTGAGCAGGCGGTTCTCCTCGCGGTCATAGGTCAGGATCGCGGGGGAGCGGTGGAAGGGATCGCCCTTGCCCTCGAACCACTGGCTGGTGGTGGCGAAATGGCCAAGGTCGGCGGCCACCTGATCCAGCGGCTTGGTGATGTCATAGCTGATCGTCTGCACCTGCCCATCGGCATAGGTGACCGACAGGCGTGCCGGGCCCCAGCCCTGTGCACGCACGACATAGCGGGCCCAGCCTTTGCCTGTGCCATCGGGGGTAACGGTCAGCGCGCCCGCCGGGCTGGTGGTGAAGCTCTTGACCGGGGTGGGCGATTTCAGGAACAGGCTGGCGGTCTGGTCGGTGGGCAGGACATAGCCGGGGATGCCCACGGCCACCGGGCGGCCATGCGCGGCCAGCGTGTCCTCGATTCCGCGGATCGAGGGCGAAAGGGCAAAGCGCAGGCCGAAGCTGCGGCTCTGGCCGGGGCTGAGCGTGATGCTGGTGGGGGTGTTCCATTGCTCGCCCGCCTTGGCCCATTCCTTTTCGGCAAAGCCCTTGCTGGCGACAGTCCAGTCATAGAAACCCTCGCTGACCTGGGTGCGGGGGCTTTTTTCGGTGAAGATGTCCTCGCCGGAGTGGCGCCCTTCCTGCATCAGCGGCTTGTAGGCCTCCAGCGGGGTGCCTTTTTCAGGCATCACCACCAAAGCGGGCCCCGCACCGTTCAGCCGCGTGACCTGCAGATAGCCCGCATCGCGCCCGATATAGGGATCGACGAAACTGGCCTGACTGTGCGCCTGATCCAGATCGCGGTCGAGAATGATGTTGTCGAAGACCATGGGCATGCCCAGCGCGCCGATCTCCACCGGAGCCTTGCCGGTGTTGGTCAGGGCGAAACGCAGGGCGAGCGTGCCCTTTTCCACCACCCAGCGCCGTTCGACCTTCAGCAGCAGGCCTGTGCCCAACGTGGCGGTGATATCGGCGGCGGCCAGATCGCCCTTGTGGAGGGACAGGGGCTGGATCGCCTTGCGCTGATGCTGGCTGGCGAAATCCTGCCAAGGGCCATCGCCGCTGCGAAGGCGCAGATGCAGATCGCCGATATGGTTGTAGCCATCGCCCGCGCGTTCAGGCTCGCGCCCGCCGGGGACGAAGTCGAAACCGGGCTCGCCATCGGGCGACAGCCGCGCCAAAGTCTGCGTATCGCTGCGCAGCGCCAGCGTAAAACCGCCGGCGCGCAGCACCCGCGTCGCGATGGGCGGATAGACCTTGGCGGCAGGCTTGGGCGCTTCCTCCTCGGCGTGAGCCATCGGGGCAAGCGTGGCCAGCAGGGCCAGCAGCGGCAGGTGGCGCAATAAGGGCATCATGAATGGCTCGCTGTTGGCGCGTAGGGGATGGCGGGCGGCGTTTCGCCCAGCAGGTTCAGCGTGAAATAATCGAGGAATTTCTTCCAGTAATAGGGCTGGTAGACGGCATGGCGCGTGTTGGGCAGCACCACCATGTCCACATCCTTGCCGGCATCGATCAGCGCCTTTTCCAGCCGGAAGCTGGCGGTAATCGGCACATTGTCGTCGATATCGCCATGAACCAGCAGCAGCTTGCCCTTCAGGTTCTTCGCCACCGAGAGGTTCGAATTGCGCTCCCACGTGGCATCGTCGGCCAGCCCCATCGAGACCTCCGGCCACCAGGCCTTGTCCAGTCGCAACTCGTGATTGCCCGAGGAGGCGATGCCCACCTTGAAGAAATCAGGCCGTCGCAGCATGAAACGCGCCGCATCATAGCCCCCCGCCGAGCCGCCATAGACGCCCACGCGGCTGGTATCGATATAGGGATAGCGCGCGGCCATCTGGCGGATCAGGGCGATATGATCGTCCAGCCCGACCTCGCCCAGATTCTGGAAGGCGGGCAGGCGGAAAGCCTGACCCCGCCGCGATGTGCCGCGCCCATCGATCATCACCACGATCGCGCCCAACTGAGCCAGAGCATTGCCCGAAACGCGATGCGCATCGGCAAAGCTGGCGGGCACATCGGTGGTGGTGGGGCCGGTGTAGACATTGTCGATCACCGGATAATGCAGCGCCGGGTCCAGATGCGCCGGGCGCAGGATCATGCCCTGAATGGGTGTTTTGCCATCCGCCGCCATGCCCTGAAACAGCTCCGGATCGGCATAGCCTGCGGCCTTCCATGCGCTGTCATCGGCGGTGCCCAGTTCGCGCAGGATCGCGCCGGTCTTGCCGTCGCGCAGCACGGTGCGCGTGGGCGTGGCGGGGCTGGACATGGCGTCCACGATCCAACGCCCGTCCTCCGAGACGCTGGCATCATGGTCGAGCGGTTCGGGGGTCAGTTCCAAAGGCGCGCTGCCGTCCAGCGTTACGCGGTAAAGCGAGCGCCAATAGGGATTGCGGCTGGACTCGCGCCCCACGCCGGTCACGATCAGATCATGGCCATCCTCGGCGATGTGATCGACCGACAGCACCTCCCAATTGCCTTTGGTCAGCGGTGTGCCGGCCTTGGGCGCATCGGGGCGCACCAGATAGAGTTGCGCCCAGCCCGACCTTTCGGAAATCGCCAGTTCGCCATGCAGCTGAGGTGCCGGGATCAGCGCCGAGGAGGTCACCGTCACCACCGGCGCAACGGCATCCTCGGCCAGAACCATGGTGGCGCCGGTTTCGGGATCGGCGGAATACACCACCTGCCGCGCATAACCGCGCTCGGTCCAGGTCATGCGCGGGCGGCCATGCTCCCAGCCCAGATCGGGCGCGGCGGGATAGAGCAGCGCTTCGGCGGGCATGTCGATGGGCACGATGCGCGCCTTGCCCGCCTTCATCGCGGCCTCCACATCCACCACCATGCGCCGGGCTAGAGGCAGCATCTTCGCCCCGGCCAGCGGATAGATGTAGTGGAACGTATGCGGCGTAAAGCTGCCCGAGGGGCTCTGCTGGGTGATGGACAGCGGCTCGACACCGCGTGTATCCAGACGCCAGCTCAGCAGATAGCGGCTGTCGGGCGACCATTGCGCCGAGACCGGGAGCACGGGCTCCTCGGTGTTCTGCTTGATGATGTCCATCAGCGGGGCGATCTCGCGCCCATAGGGTTCCTCGCGGGTGCCGTCAGAGGTCAGCGGCACTTCATGGCCGGATTTCACATCCACGGCGTAAAGGTTGTAGGCTCGGTACACCACGCGCCAGCGCCCGTCGGGGGAGAGCAGGCCTCTGGCCGGATCGGGCTCGGCATGGTCGGCGGCGGTGACGGTCTTGCCGTCATACTGCCAGTCCTTGTCCTGCGCCTTGAAGGTCAGCAATCCGGTGTGGGGGTCGAAATCGGCATCCTCGATGCGCAGCTTTTCGGGCGGCACGGCGGGATGTCCGGCTTGCGCAAAGGCGTTTGCAAGATCGGCCTGATTGGCGATCTCGCGCTCCTGCTGCGTGGTCAGGTCGAGATAGAGGTAGCGACGGCTGGCCAGCGGGCCCCTGCGATAGAGCAGCCCCGCGCCATCATGCGTGAAGGACGGGGACAGATTGGCATCGATCAGCAGCGAGCCCGCGCCTTCGTTCAACAGGCGCAAGGCCGTGCCATAACGCTGCATGAGCGGAGGCGAGATTGGCACGGGAAGGGCTGTGGGCGCGGCGGTTGGCGATAAGGCGCGCGGCATTGTGTGCTTGCGGCCATGGCCGGGTGCGGCCGCCTTGGCGGTGGTGGCACTCGCCCCCCCGGCCAGAACCAGGGCGAGCGTTGCGACAAAGGCGAGGGAAGTGGGCTTTCGCAAGGGTTTTGGTCCCGGTCGATGGCGATGTGGAATGGCGTGGATGATGGGCGTTGGCAGCGGATGCTGTCAACAATGTTATACGATATTTTCCTGTTGACAGTGGGTTAATTTGCCATCTACTCCTACTTAATGCCAGAAAATGGCGGGTTTCGAGGATTTGAAAATCCTTCATCGCAATTATAGTATACGATTATTTCGAGATTGAGGGGCTTGATGATGAAAACGACCCGCCGCGAATGGATGGTTGGCACGGCTGCCACTGCTTTGGTGGGAGGTCGCGCGATGGCCGTCGCGCCGGTGCGGGGTCTTGGTAAGGTGAAGCCTCTGCCCTTGCGCGATGTTCGGCTGCTGCCTTCCGACTATGCCCGCGCGGTGGAGGTCAACCGGCTCTATCTGCTGTCGCTCAGCGCCGACCGCTTTCTGCACAATTTCCGCAAATATGCCGGGCTGGAGCCCAAGGCGCCGATCTATGGTGGCTGGGAAAGCGACACGATCGCGGGCCATTCGCTGGGGCACTATCTCTCGGCGCTGGTGCTGATGTGGCAGCAGACAAGTGACGCCGAATGCCGCCGCCGCGCCGATTACATCGTTGAGGAGCTGGCGCTGGTGCAGGCGCATCGGGCTGGCGGCTATGTCGGCGGGCTGGGGCGCAAGACCAAGGATGGCAAGATCGTCGATGGCGAGGTGATCTTCCATGAGGTGATGGCCGGAGACATCCGCTCGGGCGGGTTTGATCTCAATGGCTCGTGGTCGCCGCTCTACACGGTGCACAAGGTGTTTGCCGGGCTTCTCGATGTGCATGAGGCCTGGGGCAATGCGCGCGCGCTGCAGGTGGCGCTGGGGCTGGGCGCCTATTTCAAGCGCATGTTCGATGCGCTGAATGATGCGCAGATGCAGGCGGTGCTGGGCTGCGAATATGGCGGCCTCAACGAAAGCTACGCCGAGCTTTATGCCCGCACGGGCGATGCGCAGTGGCTGGCGGTGGCGATGCGTATCTATGACCGGCGTGTGCTGGACCCGCTGGTGGCGCAGGAGGACAAGCTCGCCAACTTCCATGCCAACACCCAGGTGCCCAAGCTGATTGGCCTCGCGCGCATCCACGAGCTGAATGGCAAACCCGAGCCGGCGCGCGCTGGGCAGTTCTTCTGGGATGCGGTGACGCGGCATCATTCCTATGTCATTGGCGGCAATGCCGACCGCGAATATTTCTCCGAGCCGGACACGCTGGCCGATCATATCACCGAACAGACCTGCGAACATTGCAATAGTTACAACATGCTCAAGCTGACGCGGCATCTTTACGGCTGGCAGCCCGATGGCGCATTGTTTGATTATTATGAGCGCACCCATCTCAACCATGTGATGGCGGCGCAAGATCCCGCCAATGGCGGCTTCACCTATATGACCCCGTTGATGAGCGGGGCAGCGCGGGGCTATTCGCAGCCCGATGAGGAAGCCTTCTGGTGCTGTGTCGGTTCAGGCATGGAGAGCCACGCCAAGCATGGCGATTCCATTTTCTGGGAAGATGGGCACACGCTTTTCGTCAATCTCTACATCCCGGCGCAGGCGCAATGGGTGGCGCGGGGTGTGCGGCTGCGTCTGGAAACGCGTTACCCCTATGAGCCCGACACCAGCCTGACGCTGGAGAAGGTGGGCAAGCTCGCGCATTTCGCTCTGGCATTGCGCGTGCCGGGCTGGGCGCAGGGCAAGGCGCTGGTGGCGGTGAATGGCGCGACCGTCGCACCGGTGCTGCGCAACGGCTATGCCGTAATCGAGCGGATGTGGAAGGCCGGGGATCGCGTCTCGCTGGTGCTCCCGCTGGATCTGCGGCTGGAGGCGGTGCCCGGCGCCCCCGATACGGTGGCGGTGCTGCGCGGGCCGATGGTGATGGCCGCCGATCTGGGCCCGACCGAGGTGGAGTGGACCGGCGTCGATCCGGCGATGGTGGGCGAGGCGCCGCTGGCCGCCTTCCGCGCCATGGTTTCGGACCGTCCGCGTTTTGCCACGCAGGGCGTGCTGCGCCCGGCCAACTATGCCTTCGTGCCCTTTTACAGCCAGTATGAACGGCGCAGCGCGGTCTATTTCAAGCGCTTCAGCGAGGCCGCGTGGAAGACCGAGGAGGCTGGTTTCCTCGCTGATCAGGCGCGCATGCGCGACATTGCCGCGCGTTCGGTCGATGTGATGCATCTGGGCGAAATGCAGCCCGAGCGTGACCACAGCCTGACCTCGGACCTGTCCTATCCGCTGACCTATCGTGGCAAGAACGGGCGCGATGCGCGCGGCGGTGGTTATTTCGACTTTGCCATGAAGGTGAAGCCCGGGCCGCTGGTCCTGCAGGCCACCTATTGGGGCAGCGAGCGCAAGCGCAGCTTCGATATTCTGGTTGATGGGGTGAAGGTCGTGACGGCCACGATCGACAATGATCGGCCCGGCAAGTTCTTCGACGCCGAATATCCCATCCCCGAGGCGCTGACCAAGGGCAAGACCAGCGTGAAGATACGCTTCGAAGCCCATGATCGTGAGACGGCGGGCCCGGTCTTCGGTGTGAGGATCTTCACCCAGGCGCCGAGCTGAGGTTCCATAATTCCAATCAGGGGATGATTATGCTGGGCATTGTCATGCGCAGGCCGGTTCGCCGTGCCCTGGCTTCTCTGGCTGCGCTTTCCGCTGTGCTGGCGGGGGTGGCGGCTCATGCTGCGGCAGCGCAGGTCTGGTATTTTGCCGATAGTCCGACTTATCCTGGCATCCGCCTGCTGGAGGTCGGGGAGGATGGTGCGCGTGTCACCAGCGATTGGTACGGCACGATGCCGGCGCAGAATCTGCGCCGCAATGCGCAGGGTTTCGAGTTTGACCTGGGCAATCTCAACGACAATGCCCGGCCCACGCGGCATTGGGTCGCCGCCGTTCAGGGCGATCAACTGACGCTGACGGGGGACATCTGGACCTCGCATGTGGTGCAGGCGGCGCGGCCCGCCACGGCGCAGGAGCAGAAGCGCTATCGCTTCACCCCCACCAGCCTGCCGCCCTTGGCCGATCTGGCGCCGGATGGGCAGGCGGCCACTCCGCCCATGGGGTGGAGCAGCTGGAACCGTTTTGCCGAGGGTATCGATGACAAGACGGTGCGTGAAATCGCCGATGCCATGGTGTCTTCGGGGCTGCGCGATGTGGGCTATGTCTATGTGAACATTGACGATGGTTGGCAGGGCGAGCGCGGGGCGGATGGCGTTCTGCGGCCCAATGCCAAGTTTCCCGATATGAAGGGGCTGGCCGATTATGTGCATGCGCGGGGGCTGAAGCTGGGCATCTATTCCTCGCCAGGTCCCAAGACTTGCGCCGGTTTCACGGGCAGCTATGGCCATGTGGCGCAGGATGCCCGGACGTTTGCCGGCTGGGGCGTGGATTATCTGAAGTACGACCTGTGTTCGGGCGAGTGGTTCTACCGCTCTCAGGATGAGGTGCGGCGCAGCTATCAGGAGATGGGGGCGGCGTTGAAGGCCTCCGGACGAGGCATCGTATACAGCCTGTGCGAGTATGGCCGGGTCGATGTGGCCGCATGGGGGCGCAAGGCCGGGGGCCATTTGTGGCGCACCACGGGCGACATCACGGACGACTTTGCTTCGATGACAGCGATCGGTCTGGATCGCAATCCGCGCTTCCCTGCCGGAGGGCCCGGCGGGTGGAACGATCCCGATATGCTGGAGGTCGGCAATGGCGGCATGAGCGCGGTGGAATATCGCGCGCATATGGCGTTATGGGCGATGTCGGCGGCGCCGTTGCTGATGGGGCATGATGTGCGCAGCATGTCGAGCGAGACGAACGAAATCCTGAAAAACAAGGATGTTATTGCCATCGATCAGGATCGCCTTGGCGCGCCGGGACATCGCCTGCGAAGTGAGGGGCATGCGGAAGTCTGGTCCAGGGCGCTGGCGGATGGCGGGCGTGCCGTGGCGCTGTTCAACCGGGGTGAGCAGCCCGTGAGGCTGCTTCTGACGCAAGCGGAAACGGGGCAACAGACCACGGCGCTGGATGTATGGACGCAGCGGCAGGTGAGCACGGGTGATGCCTTTGTTTTGCCCGCGCACGGCAGCGTGTTGCTACGTCTGGCTGCGGCGCGGAGTGCGACTGCGGGCTGATTGCCCTGTCGTCCGAAAAATGTCGCACATGCCATGATCCTGTCACAACCCCTCTTGGCATCTAAAAAATACAGTATACGATAATAGTCATACTAAAACGAATCGCGGTGTCGGGGTGGCCTGCGGAATGCATGGGGGTATTCATGAGGGTTAGAGCATCTTTGCATGTGTCTTCGGCCTTGGTGGCGCTTTGCGTCGCGATACAGCCGATGGTCGCCGCTGCGCAGTCAACCGCCAGCGCCACGCAAGCGCCAAAGGCCGATGCCGAGAACAAGGCAGCCATTCTGGTGCTTGGTGTGCGCGGAAGCCTGAAAACCGCGGCGGCCAAGAAGAAGGACGCCAAGCAGATCGTGGACTCGGTGGTGGCCGAGGACGCCGGAAAGCTGCCCGACAACAATGTGGTTGAAGCTCTGGCCCGCGTAACCGGGGTACAGATCGAGCGCCAGCATGGTGAAGGTTCATCGCTGACCATTCGTGGCATGGGTGACATCAGCACCACGGTGAACGGGCAGGAAGCGAATTCTGGCGACAGCCGCTCGATGAGCCTGTCGAATATTCCCGCTGAACTGCTCAAGTCAGTCGAAGTCTACAAGACGCGCACTGCCGACCAGATCGAGGGCGGTATTGGCGGCACGGTCAATGTCGAGCTGCGCCGCCCGCTCGATCTGAAGAAAGGCTGGACGGGCGCGGCAAGTTTCCGCGAGGTGTTCTCCGACATCGGCAACACCAAAAGCCCTTATGCCAGTGCCCTGATTGCCAAGCGTATGGATACGGCCAGTGGCGGCGAATTTGGCTTTCTGATCAATGCCTCCTACACGCGCAACCATTACAACGAGACCTTTGTGGAGAGCGAATCTCCCGACATTTTTGTTCCCGGCACGAAAGCCTATGGCAGCCTGCCCGCCAGCAAGGCGGCCACCACGGTTCTGCCCTATGCGGTGAACTATGGCGTGGAGCAGGGGGTGATCTCGCGGCCCTCGGTCAATGCGGTGCTGCAGTGGAAGCCCTCGCCCAAGCTGGATTTCGTGCTGGAAGGGCAGTTCTTTTCCAGCAGTGAGAAAAACACCCGCGACCGTCTGCATCTGGTGTTGCGCGATGATGGCAACACGCTGACCAACCTGGGATATGGCGCCACCACACCGTCGGGCTACAACACGCTGCAGAGCCTGACTCTGACTCCGGCGGCGGGAACGCTGATCGATGGCGGTCCGGAGGCCTATGGCGAGAAGGCAACCGAGCGGAATTACAATCTGAATTTCGAGACGCATTTCAACACGTCTCACACCCATATCAAATTCTCCGCGCAATATGCGCACAGTCGTCGCGAGAGCTATTTTCTGCTCAGCACCTATCGTCTGCCCAACGCGACCAGCGCGACGGTGGATCTTGACTCGTCGCAGGTGCCCGGTGGTGGGCCTTTCGTCACCTTCAACGGGGTCAATCTGACCGATCCCAGCCAGTATGTGCTGTATAATTTCCACGATCAGCGCGGCGTTTCGACCAATAACCAATATGCTTTCGCGCTCGATCTGACTCAGGATCTTAGCGAAGGTTTCTTCAAGTCACTGCAGATGGGCACACGTTTTGCCAATCGCAAGATCGCCTATCGCTACGGTTATCGCGACAGTTTTCCGCGCACAGCGAGCGGTGGCTATTATAACCTCAGCAATTTCAATGGGGTGAGCTATAGTTCCACCACACCTGATTATGCTGGCGCACCGAGCTGGTACCACCTGGATGCCAATTCGCTGTGGGATAATCTGGCGGCGATCAAATCCTCGCTGGTCAGCAGCGGCACCAATCCGGCGACGGATTGGAGCACGGCCTATCCAGGCCTGGATCTGGGCAGCGGCTATGCCTCCATCGAGAACACCTTCGCGGTCTATGCCCAGATGAATTACGGCTTCAAGATCGGCAATATTCCGGTCGATGGTGTGGCGGGCGCGCGTATCGTCAACACCTGGGGCACCAGCAGCAGCGCGCAATACGCCTATGACGTCAATTGGAACCAGACGATCACCCAGGCGACGGGGCGCGGTAATTTTATCGATGTGCTGCCCAGCATCAATGCCATCGTGCATTTCTCGCCCAAGACGCAACTGCGTCTGGCCTATACTCAGAATGTGCAGCGTGCCGATTTTAACGCGCTCAGCCCCTTCCGCATCGTGCAGGCCCAGAACAACACCGTCTATGCCGGCAATCCCGATCTGAAGGCCTATACGGAAAAGAGCTTCGACATCTCTCTGGAGCATTATTTTGGCCGTGGCGGACAGGTTTCTCTGGGGGGGTATTACAAGCTTCCCAAAGGTTACATCTATTATGATGTGAAGAGCGAATATATTCCGGAACTGAACACCGTCGGCAGTGTGTGGAAAAATCGCAATGCCGGTGACGGCACCTTTGGCGGCATCGAGTTCACCGCGCAGAGTTTCTTTGATTTCCTGCCCAAGGATTTCCGCAATTTCGGTGCCTCCTTCAACACCACCTATCTGGCCGTCGGCAAGATCGAATTTCCCGACAACAGCGATAACAATGCACTGAACATGTCGCATCTCACGCTGAATGCGGCGCTCTATTACGATACGCCCAAGTTCAGCACGCGTATCTCGTGGAACTACAGGTCGCGCTATCGCACCTATGTCCTCGCCAATGCCGAATATTCGCCTTACATCGAACCGACCTCGCGTCTCGATATGGCGATCAACTATACACCGCTCAAATTCATGACGATCAGTCTGGAAGCGAGCAATCTTCTCAAGAACAACATGCGCGAAACCTGGGGCAATGGCAATTTCCTGCCACAGGGCGTGCGTTTCCAGGCCCGCACCTTCCAGGTGAGCGCCCGCGTGCGCATGTGATGCTCAGGCGGGGTGGGAGCATGCTGTTTCCGCCCCGTCCTTCACGAAAGCGCTTGCCTCGAATTTCGAATATCGTATACTAAATGCGCAATCCAGGAGGAAGCGTTCATGACTGCATCCAAGGTGCTGTGGAAGGGTGTCTATCCCGCCGCCACCACACAATTCGCGCAAGATCTCTCGATCGATTACGATGCCACGCAGGGCGTTCAGTCCGCACTCGTCAAGGACGGCGTCGATGGCCTGATCCTGCTGGGCACCTGCGGGGAAAACAACTCGCTCGAAGCCGATGAAAAGCGCAAGGTCCTCGCCGCCGGCGTCGAGGCGGTGGGCGGCAAGGTCCCGCTGGTGGCGGGCGTGTCGGAAATGACCACGGCGCGCGCCATCGACTACGCCCGCGACGCGGAAAAGATCGGCGTCGATGCACTGATGCTGCTGCCCGCCATGGTCTATGTGCCCACGACGGAAGAGCTTCAGGCCCATTTCCGCGCCGTGGCCGAGGCGACCAGCCTGCCGATCATGCTTTACAACAACCCGCCCGCCTATCGCGTGAACGTCGATTTCGCCACGCTGGAGGCTTTGCGCGATGTGCCCAATCTGGTGGCCGTCAAGGAAAGCGCGCCCGACACGCGCCGCATCACCGATGTGATCAACCGCTTCGGCGATCGCTATACGGTGATGGCGGGCCTCGACGATGTGGCGCTTGAGGGCCTGTTGCTGGGCGCTTCGGGCTGGGTTTCGGGCCTGACCAGCGCTTTCCCGGAGGAATCCGTGCGTCTGGTGGCGGCGGTGAACGAGGGGCGGCTCGATGAAGCCCGCGCCATCTATCGCTGGTTCATGCCGCTGCTCCATCTCGATGCCGAGCATGATCTGGTCCAGTCGATCAAGCTGGCCGAGCAGATCATGGGCCGCGGCAGCGAGCGTGTGCGTATGCCCCGCCTGCCGCTGACCGGCCAGCGCCGCGCCGACGTCATCGCCTGGGTCGAGCAATGCGCCGCCACGCGTCCTACGCTCAAACCGGCCGTCGCGGCCTGAAAGTCACCTGCATGCGCCATCATTTCTTCTGCATCGATGGCCACACAGCCGGTAACCCCGTCCGCCTCGTGGCGGGCGGGGCGCCGTTGCTGCGCGGCTCCAGCATGATCGAGCGCCGCGCCGATTTCCTTGAGCGCTTCGACTGGATCCGCACCGGCCTGTGCTTCGAACCGCGCGGGCATGACATGATGTCGGGCGGCTTTCTGTTCCCGCCCACGCAGGAGGAGGCCGATTGCGGCATCCTTTTCATCGAGACGTCAGGCTGCCTGCCGATGTGCGGCCATGGCACCATCGGTCTGGTCACCTTCGGGCTGGAGCACGGGCTGATCACGCCCCGCACGCCCGGCCAATTGCGCATCGAGGTGCCCGCCGGGGTGATCGATATCGAATACGGCACACAGGGCCAGAAGGTGACCTGGGTGCGCATCCGCAACGTCCCGGCTTTCGTCGCCACCACGGGCATCAACATCGATGTACCCGGTTTCGGCCCACTCACGCTGGACGTGGCCTATGGCGGTAATTTCTATGCCATCGTCGAGCCGCAGGGCGCTTACACCGGCCTCGACGATCTGGGCGCCTCGCGCATTGTCGAACTGAGCCGCTCCATCCGCGAGCTGGTGCGCGCGGTCTACACGCCCACCCATCCGCTGGACGAGCGCATTTGCGGTGTCAGCCATGTGCTCTGGGCCGATAAGCCGCGTGGCGAGGGCGCCGATGGCCGCAACGCCGTCTTCTATGGCGAACGCGCCATCGATCGCAGCCCCTGCGGCACGGGCACCTCGGCGCGCCTCGCCCATCTGGTCCACAAGGGGCAACTTAACGTAGGGGATCGCTTCGTCCACGAGAGCTATATCGGCAGCCGGTTCATCGGACGGGTCGAGGCAGCAACCACGCTGATGGGGGCACCAGCCATCATCCCCTCGATCGAGGGCAGCGCGGTGGCGACGGGTTTCAACACCATATGGATCGACCGGGAAGACCCGTTCTGGGCCGGCTTCTCGGTGGTTTGACTAGGGTTTGGGGGATAAGAAGAATGAGCATTCTGGGGCTGCGCAAGCCGGTGATCAGCGAGGCGGCCCCCGATGCCAGGCATCGGCTCAAGCCCACATTGTCATGGCCGCATCTGGTGGCGCTGGGCGTGGGGGCGATTGTCGGCACGGGCATCTACACGCTGATCGGCGTGGGCGCTGACCGGGCAGGCCCCGGCGTGGTGCTGGCCTTTCTGGTGGCGGGGCTGGTCTGTGCCTGCGCGGCGCTGGCCTATGCCGAGATGGCCACGCTGATGCCGCGTGCGGGCGGCGCCTACACCTATTCCTATGCGGTGCTGGGCGAGACCATCGCCTGGGTCGTGGGGTGGAGCCTGATCCTGGAATATTCGCTGGCCTGCTCCACCGTGGCGGTGGGCTGGTCGGGCTATCTGGTGGGCTGGCTGCAATCGGCGGGGGTGCATCTGCCCGCGCTGTTGCTCTCGGGCCCGCATGGTGGCGGGATCATCAACCTGCCTGCCGTGGTGGTGTCGCTGGGGATCGCGGGCATGCTGATGCTGGGCACGCGGGAAAGCGCCACGCTCAACATCGTGCTGGTGCTGATCAAGATGGTGGCGCTGGTGGTGTTCGTGGCGCTGGCCCTGCCGGTGTTCGATCCGTCGCATCTCCACCCTTTTATGCCCTATGGTTTCACCAGCCATATGGAGGGCGATGAAACCCGCGGCGTGATGGCGGCGGCGGCGATCGTCTTCTTCGCCTTCTATGGTTTCGATGCGGTGGCGACCTCGGCGGAGGAAGCGCGCAACCCGTCGCGCGATCTGACCATCGGGATCGTCGGTTCGATGGCGCTGTGCACGCTGATCTATATCCTTGTGGCGGTGTCGGCCATTGGCGCGCTGCCCTATCAGGTGCTGGGCAAATCGGCCGAGCCGCTGGCGCTGGTGCTGCGCACGCTGGGTCATCCCGTTGCGAGCTGGGCGATTGCCGGGGCGGCGCTGCTGGCCTTGCCCTCGGTCATTCTGGTGATGATGTATGGGCAGAGCCGCATTTTCTTCGTCATGGCGCGCGATGGGCTGCTGCCCTCGGGCCTTGCCCGCGTGTCGCAGCGTACCGGCACGCCTCAACTGATCACCGGCGTGACCGGCCTGCTGGTGGCCGGTGTCGCGGGCTTCTTCCGCCTCGACGAGATCGCCGAACTGGCCAATGCGGGCACGCTGCTGGCCTTTATCGCGGTCGGCTTGTCGCTGATGGTGCTGCGCCGCCGGGCGCCAGAGCTGAAGCGCATCTTCAACTGCCCGCAGCCCTATCTGGTGGGCACGCTGGCGGTGGTGGGGTGCCTCTATCTGATGGCCTCGCTGCCGGGCAAGACGCTGGTGCGGTTTGGCGAGTGGAATGCGATCGGGTTGGCGATCTATGCACTCTACGGGCGGACGCGCGGCCTGATGGCGGGGCGCGTCGCCGAGGAACTGCCTGCCGAATAGGAGCCGGGCGGGGAAGGCACTGCCTTTCCCCGCCGCTTTGGCCTCAGTTCACCTCGAACTGGCGGCGCAGATCTTCCAGCGTGCCGGTGATATGCGCGGCGGCCAGCTCCTCCGCGCGCTGCGCATTGCGCGACAGCCATGCCTTGAGCATCACCGTATGCTCCAGATGAGCGCGGTCGCCGCGCCCCGCCGGTTCCAGATGCTTGTAGGTGTAGCGTTCGGCCTGGATCTGCAGGCGGCCGATCAGTTGCACCGTCAGCTCGCGGCGGCAGGGACGGATCAGCGCCATGTGGAAATCGCGATTGCGCGCGGTCACCAGCTCCAGATCGTGATGGGCAGCCTCGTCCAGCGCCTTGAGCGCGGCGGTGGCGATGTCGCGCTCCTCCTGATTGGCGGCCACCGCCGCCATGCCCACCGCCGCCGGCTCGATGGCCAGCCGCAGGGCATAGATTTCCTCGGCTTCGGCGGAGCTCATCAGGCGGACGAAAAAGCCGCGATTGGCTTGTGAATAGAGAAGCCCTTCCTGCTCCAGCCGGGCCAGTGCCTCGCGCAGGGGAATCTTGCTGACCCCCAGTTCGGCGGCCAGAGCGTCCTGCCGAATGGGCTGTTCGCTGCTGAGCTGGCCTCCCACGATCTTCTCTCTAAGAATATCAAATATCTGTTCCGACAGAGTGCGGACAACGAGGCTCATTTTGACAGTCTACTCCCGTCACTGGGACTGGAAACATATGGGGCAGGTGAGCAGGTGGTATACTAAAAGCTTTGCGTATCCACAAGGTGGGCATCCCTGCCCCGCAAGCGGGGGATTTACCGGGTATTCGATCAGCCACAAGATGGCCTTTGGTCTGTTACTCCTCCTTGGGATAGGGCCCCTTGCCGCCCTGCGCGATAAAACGCTCCACCCGTGCCTGAAGCACCGGCAGCGGCACCGAGCCCAGTTGCAGGATCATATCGTGGAAGGCGCGGATGTTGAATTTGGCGCCAAGCGCCTGTTGCGCCCTGGCCCGCGCGTCGACAATCGCCTTCTCGCCCAGATAATAGCTGAGCGCCTGCCCAGGCCAGGCGATGTAGCGGTCGGTCTCGGTCTCGATCTCATGGTCGGACAAAGCGGTGTTGTCGCGCAGATAGGCTTGCGCTTGCTCGCGGCTCCAGCCCTTGGTGTGCAGGCCGGTGTCCACCACCAGCCTTGCCGCGCGCCACATCTGGTAGGAGAGCATGCCGAAACGCTCATAGGGCGTGTGATACATGCCCATTTCCTCGCCCAGCTTCTCGCAATAAAGCGCCCAGCCCTCGCCATAGGCCGAGATGTAGCTTTGTTGACGGAAGGCGGGCAGGCCCTTGTTTTCCGCGGCCAGCGGCATCTGGAAGGCATGGCCCGGCGCGCTTTCATGCAGGGTGAGCGCGGGCAGCGAATAGAGCGGACGCGAAGGCAGGTTCCAGGTGTTGACCAGATAGACCCCCGGCCCGCCGCGCCCGCCGGTGTAGAAGGGCGCGATGGCATCGGGCACCGGCACCACGGCGAAGCGGCGGCGCGGCAGATGGCCGAACCAGTCGCCCGCTTTGCCGTCGAACTCCTTGGCGATCCACGCCGCGCGGTCGAGCAGGGCCTGCGGGGTGGTCACATAGAATTGCGGGTCCTTGCGCAGAAAGGCGAGGAAGGCGGGCAGATCGCCCTGAAAATGCACCTCCTGCATCACCGCCATCATCTCGGCGCGGATATGGGCGACTTCTTCCAGCCCGATCTGGTGGATCTGTTCGGGGGGGCAGGTCCAGCGTGGTGAACTCGCGGATCTGGGCCTGATAATAGGCCTTGCCGTTGGGCAGCGAGAAGGCATCCAGCGCCGTGCGGGCATGGGGCAGATAGTCCTGCCGCAGGAAGGTGAGCAGCTTGCGATGAGCCGGAACCACCGCCTGCGTGATCGCCTCTGCGGCCTGGGCGCGCAGGCTTTCTTGCTCGGCGGCGGGGATGCCGGCGGGCATGGTCATCAGGGGGGCGTAGAAGGGATTGTCCTGAGGCGTGGCGGCCTCAACCATCGGCAGGATCGACTCCTCGCGCCCCTTCATCGTGATGCGTGACGGGGTGAAGCCGCGCGCCAGCCCGGCCTGCATATTGGCGATCTGCTGGTCGTAATAGCGCGGGATCTGGCGCAGCATCGCGATATAGTCGCTGATTTCCTTGGCGCTGTGCAGCGTGCCGCGCGCGCTTTCCGCCACATCGCCCCAGAAATTGCTGTCGGCGTTGAGCGGCTTTTCATACTCGCGATAATGCTGCTGTGAGAGCAGCGCGGCGATCTGGTAGCGATAGATCGCGTAATTGGTGCGGTTGGCCTCCGACAGATGGGCAGGCGCGATATGGTCGAGCGCGGCGCTGACCTCTTCCCAGCGGCGCGTCTTGGCCTCTTGCGCGGCCACGCTGACATCGGGCAGCAGCATGGCGTTGGCGCCGTCGCTGTCCTCATTGGCGGCCATCTGCTTTTGCCGCCAGGCCCATTCCTTCGCCACGATCTGCTCGAAACGGGCGTCCTCGCTCTGGTGAGCGGCGGCTTTGGCGGGCGGCTTTGGTGCGGCCAGCGCCGGGCCGGGCAGGGCACAGAGGGCCAGAAGCGCCACGCTCGCCTGCCAGAGGTTGGAGTGCCGGACTTGTGTCATGGAGGCGTGTCTTTCTGTCAGGGGCGTTCGTCGGGCAGGGCAAGGGGGCGGCGGGCGATCACGGCCAGACAGGCGCCAGCGGTGGCGATGGCGGCGTGAAAGGCCCAGAAACGGGCCGCTCCCCAGGGTTCGTAAAAGCGCGCCAGCCAGCCTGCGGTGAGGTTGGCGACAAAGAGACCGGCATAGGCCGCGCCCATCATCGTGGCCGTCAGGCGCGGCGGCGCTGCGCCCGCCACCGCCGCCAGCAGCACCGGCATGACATAGAGATAGGCGGAGGAGGCCAGCAGGAAATAGGCGTAACCGACCAGCGGGCCAAGGCTGTGGGGCAGTGGCCACATGTGAACAAGGATCGCCAGCAGGGCATCCGCCACCGCCATGGCGGCGCAGCCCATGCCGATGCGCAAAGCGACCGAAGGCAGCCTCCCGCGCTCGGTCTGGCGCTTCCAAAGCATCACCACCAGCGGCGAGGCCAGCACCGTGACCAGCCCGTCGGCGGCCAGATACCACGAGACCGGGATGGTAAAGCCGCCCAACTGGCGATTGGCGGCAGCATCGATCCACAGGGGGAAGACGTTGTAACCCTGACCGACCGGGATGTTGTAAAAGGCAGTGAGCGCCACCAGCGCCAGCAGCACGCCGACCCGGCGGCGCGTATCGGCGGGGGGCGGCGTTTCGGCGGAGGGCGGGGCCATGGCGATATCGCGCGGCAGATGACGCCAGCCGGTGACATAGATCGCCAGCCCGACCAGCATGCCCAGCCCCGCCATGGCAAAGCCCCAATGCCAGTTGCCCTGCTCGCCCAGCACGCCGCAGACCAGCGGCCCGGCAAAGGCGCCCAGATTGATGCCCAGATTGAACAGCAGATAGGCCCGGTCGCGCCGCCGGTCGGCAGGCGCATAGAGCGCGCCGACCTGCGTGGCGATGTTGCCCTTCAGGCAGCCCGAGCCAAGGATCAGCAGCAGCAGCGCGGGCAGAAAGGCAGCCTCCACCGCCAGCAGGAAATGGCCCAGTGCCATCAGCGCTCCGCCCAGCAGCACGGTCTGGCGGCGGCCCAGCAGGCGGTCGCCGAGCAGGCCTCCGGCCAGCGGTGTGAGATAGACCAGCCCGGTGTAAAGCCCGAAAATCTGCGAGGCATAGGCCTGATCGGAGAGCGGCCCCAGCACCGTCTGCAGCGCCTTGCGCAGTTCCAACCAGCCCCAGACCCCGCCATGGCCTGCCAGAGGCACCAGCCGCGTGGTCATATAGAGCATCAGCAGCGCCTGCATGCCGTAGAAGGAGAAGCGCTCCCACAATTCGGTCGTGGCCAGCACGGTCAGCCCGCGCGGATGGCGGGGGTTGGTCTGCGGTCTATCCTGTGCACGGCCGGGAGCGGAAGGGGCGCTGGTCGGGATGGTGATGTCGCGCAGGGTGCTCATGGGTTATTTGGTATATTATATTTTTCTTGTGTCCAGCCTGTCATCTGTGAAAAATGGCTGGGTGACGGCACATCCCTTCGAAAGGTTGGATAATTTATCGTTGCGCTTCTGCCAATGTGGGATTGCCAGCATTTTTATCGTATACTATCTGACGTGAGATCGACAGGGCTGGCAGGGGGCAAGAATGGGTTTTGCGCAACATATGATGAGAGCTACGGCGCTGGCGCTGGCCACACCTGCTCTCGCCCATGCGGAGGGGACGGCTCCCATGCCGCCCTATCCCCCCGCACCCGTTGCCCCGGTGGCGATCCATGCCACGCATAATCCCATTCTCTCGGATGGCCGCTATTACTCCACCGACCCCGCGCCGCTGGTGGTGGGCGACACGCTCTACATCCTGACCGGGCGCGATGAGGCGGCGCCCGGCGTCAACGACTTTATCATGAACGAATGGCAGATGCTCTCCACCAGGGATGTGGCTTCGGGCGACTGGGCCTTCTATCCCGCCATGCTGCGCCCCGAAAAGGTCTTTGCCTGGGCGGCGTCGGCGCGGGCCTATGCCGGGCAGATCGTGCAGGGCGGGGACAAGCGCTTCTACCTCTATGCCCCGGTGATGCGGGATCATTGTCAGGACAAGGATTGCTTCGGCATCGGCGTGGCGGTGTCCGACACGCCGCTGGGCCCATGGGTGGATGCTCATCCGCAGGGGCCGATCATCTCGCAAGCCGGGCCTGTGCGCAACACGATGCAGAACATCGATCCCACGCCTTTCGTGGATGATGACGGGCGCGTCTACATCTATTGGGGCACCTTCGGCCAGTTGCGCGGCATGGAGCTGGAGCGCGATATGGTCACCCCCAAGGGCGAGCCGGTGGCCGTCACCTCGCTGAAAGGCTTCTTCGAGGCTCCATGGCTCTTCAAGCGCAAGGGCACCTATTATCTGGCCTATGCGGGCAATGATGTGAAGCAGGGCGATGGCTGCACGCCCGCCGTCTACCATGCCTGCATCGCCTATGGCACGGCGTCCAGTCCCTTGGGGCCATGGACCTACACAGGCGTGGTGCTGCCGCCTGTATCCTCCACCACATCGCACCCCGGTTTTGCCGAGTTCAAGGGCAAATGGTACATCACCTATCACACGGCGGATGCGAAAGGCGGCGACCATTTCCGCCGCAGCGTCGCGATTGACGAAGTGCATTGGGATGACAGCGTCAGCCCGGCGCGTATGCGCATGGTCCAGCCCACGCCCCGCCCGGTGATGGATCTGCCGCCTCAGCGCAACATTGCCCCGGCGGCGCGGGCCAGTGCCTCCAACGAGCCGGTGCCGGTGCAATATTGGATCAGGGCGCTCAATGACGGGATCGTGCGCGATGCGCCTCTGCCGCCCGACATGTGGGGCACATGGACCGGGCACAATCCCGCCCGCCCGTGGGTGCAATATGGTTGGGCCGAGCCGGTGCGGATCAATGGCGCGCGGATCGCCTTCTTTCACGACCAGCCCGCCGGGGCGAGCGTGGGGGTGGCGCCTCCGCATGCGTGGCATCTGGAGTATTGGAACAGGGGCGTGTGGCAGAGCATTGCCGCACGCTATCCGGTGGCGGAAGAGGGCTTTAGCGATGTGTCTTTCGCGCCTGTCAGCACCACCTGTCTGCGCGCGGTCTTCGATGCTTCCGGCAGGGATGAACATGCGGGCGTGGGGGTGCAGGAATGGGAGGTACTGACCCCGCGCCCCGTTCCCGTGCATCGTGCTGGCGAGGGCGCTCAGCAAGGTTGCCCCAGGCCGTGATGTGACGGCCCGCTGATCAGGCTCAGCGGGCCGGTCAATCCATCAGCCGAAAGGCGCGTCGATGGCAGGCGAGGGTCGGGTAAACCATGCGGCGCCTGTTTCCGTAACGTGGAAATGATCCTCCAGCCTTACGCCGAAAGCGCCGGGCAGCACGATCATCGGCTCATTGGAAAAGCACATGCCGGGGGCCAGAGGCGTGGTGTCGCCGCGCACCAGATAGGGCCCCTCATGGATGGAAAGCCCGATGCCATGGCCCGTGCGGTGCGGCAGGCCGGGCAAAGCGTAATCGGGGCCAAGCCCGGCGCGTTCCAGCACGCGGCGGGCGGCGGCGTCGATCTCCTCGCAGGGCACGCCGGGGCGCACGGCCATAAAGGCGGCCTCCTGCGCTTCATGCTCAAGGTCCCAGATGGAGCGCTGCCGCGCCGTGGGCGTACCGAAGACATAGCTGCGTGTGATGTCCGAGCTGTAGCCCTGCACGCGGCAGCCGGTGTCGATCAGCACCATCTCGTCCATCCCCAGCCGCCGCTCGCCGGGCAGGCCGTGGGGGTAGGAGGTGCCCTCGCCAAATTCCACGATGCAGAAGCTGTTGCCCGCCGCGCCAAGGGCCCGATGCGCGTTCTCGATAAAGCGGGTGACCTCGCCGGCGGTGATACCGGGGCGCAGGATGCGGGCGGCGCGCTGTTGCACCTCCAGCGTCATGTTTTTGGCCTGCAGCATGATCGCCAGCTCGGCGGGGGATTTGATCGAGCGGCAACCATCGATGACCGCGCTGGCTTCTGACAGAGTCACGGCAGGCGCCGCCCGGCGCAGCCTTTCGATCATGACGAAGGGCAGGGCGGGATCGATCGCCAGATGCCTGACGCGGGCGCTCTCCAGCAGGCTGGCGAGGATGAGATGCGGGTTCTCATGCTCTTCCCAGCCGTGGATCTGCGCGGGCACCTGCAACTCGGCCTCCAGCGAGCCCAGTTCGAAGCGCGGCGCCACCAGAACGGGATCGCCCTCGGGCAACAGCAGCATGGCCACCAGCCGCTCGCTGGCCCCCCATGACAGGCCGGTGAAATAGCGCAGGCTGGGCCCGGCATCGACCAGCAGGGCTTCGGCCCCGGTCTGCGCCATCAACTGGCGGGCGCGGGTGATGCGCCGGGCGAACTCCTCGGCGGATAGGGCTGGGGCCTGATCGGCCCAGGGGCGCATCTGCGCGAGTTCGCTGGCGGCGTCCGAACCGCCGATGCCTTTGCTGTTCATGCTGCGTCTTTCCTGCTGAAACGGGCCAGATCGAAGGGGGCGAGATCGATCCGGGGCGTCTGCCCGGCGATCAGCTCTGCCATCAGCGCGGCTGTAACAGGCCCCAGCGTCAGGCCAAGGTGATTGTGCCCGAAGGCATAGAAAAGATTACCGATTTGGCGACTGCGCCCGATGGCGGGCAGGTAATCGGGCAGGGTGGGGCGCGCGCCCATCCATTCCTTGCCGGGCAGATCGAAGGGCAGATCCAGCGCGGCCAGATGCTGGCGTAGCAAGGCCCATTTGCGCGGGTCCGCGGGGAAATCGGGCGTGGCAAACTCCACAAAGCTGGAGGCGCGCAACCCATCCTCAAACCGCGTGACGATCATCGAGCGGTCCTCGAACACCACCGGCGGCATGGTCTGCGGCCAGCGGGTGCCGCTGCTGTGCAGGTGATAGCCACGCTCGGCGATCATCGGCACGCGGTGGCCCAGATGCTCCATCAGCGGGCGAGAGCCGATGCCCGCAGCCATCACCACATGGCTGAAGGCGCCATGCCCGGTGATATGGCAGAGGCCCTTGCTGTCCACCTGAAGCGAGGCTGCTTCGGCCTTCCAGAGGCCGCCAGCCTGCAGGATCGCGCGCTTGAGGGCGGCGTGCAGCCGGGTGTGACTGGCGATCTGGCCGCTGTCCATGGTGCGCAGCGCGCCTGCGGGCGCGCGACCGGTCAGGCGGGTCAGCTCCTCGGTTTCCTGCGCGGTGACAGGGCGAAAACTGGCCGTCGGGGCCTGCATCGCCTGCCAGCGCGCCATGCCGAGGCGCGCGCTTTCCGCCGTATCCCAGACGATGTAGTGGCCCTCGCGGATCAGCAAATCGGGTTCGCCGAGGCGCTCGACCAGATCGACCCAGGCCTGCATCGCGCCCGAGACCAGACTTGTGAGCGCCGCGCGACCTTGAGCAAAGGCGGCAGGCCGCGCCGCGCGAGCCAGCGCCATGCCAAAGGGCAGCCATGCCCCCGCCGCCCGCCATGGCAGCGAGAGCGCGCTGTTCCTGTCGAGCAGATGGCGCGGCAGGGAGGCCAGCGTGGCGGGCGAGGCGATCGGTTCGACCTGCTCCACCGCGATATGGCCCGCATTGCCCCATGAGGCGGCCTGCAGCGCCTCATCGGGGTCGAAGATGGTGACGCGATGGCCCGCATCGAGCAGCGCGAGGGCTGTGGTCATGCCAAGGATGCCGCCGCCGATGATGGCGATATTTTCATTGCGATTCTGCATGATAAAAATATACCGTATACGATCATCCATGCAAGGAGTTTGAAGCACGATGCCCGCCAAGGATCGAACGGCCAGCCCCCGGTGTATCCTGCGGGGTGTGGCGTCCGCCCTGTCGCTGGTCCTTGGCGTGGGCGCGGCTCATGCGGACACGCCGCCCGCCGATCGCTGCATGGCAGGCGCATGGCGCGTGGTCTCGGGCACACCGGAGGAGCAGCCGGTGCAGTATGAGACCGCGCATTTCGCCTTCCGCTGGAAGCCGGGCACGGTTGCGCAGGCCGATGCCGTGTCGGCGGGAACCATTCTGGAAGATGATTTCGCCTTCGATCTTGGCGTCACCCGTTTCCCCGAACCCTTTTGCGACACGGCCGACAAGCATAAGGTCAATGTCAATCTCGATCCCTCCTTCGGCCTGACAGGCGGCCCGACGGGGGATCGCGACATGGGCATGTGGATCGGCCCGCCCGCCCTGAAGGACCGCTGGGGCCTGGCGCATGAGCTGACCCATGCCTTGCAGGGATCGACGCGCGCCATGCAGGATTCGCCCTTCACCGGCTGGATGTGGGAAAGCCACGCCAATTGGATGACGCATCAACTGCCCCTCTTTCGCGACAACCCCCATTGTTCGGAGATGCTGATCAACACCCCGCATCTCTATCTCGGCTCCACCCGCGACCGCTACTGCAACTGGCAGATCTTCGAATATCTCAAGGACCGGCTGGGCTATGACGGCGTGAACGGCATCTGGCGCCATGCTTACAAACGTGGCGAGCCCGGCTATGGCGAGGAAGACCCCTTCAAGGTGCTGATGCGGAATCAGGGCTGGTCGCTGGCGCAGTTGAACACCGTGATGGGCGAATGGGCGCTGCGCAATGTGCATTGGGACTACACCGATCCGGACGGGCGCGATCAGGGGCAGGCCTATCGCCGCAGCTATGGCGCGAATGAGGCCAGCGAAGGCCAGCGTTTTGCCCGGCTGACGCGGCTGGACCCGGTCGATGCGGGCAGGCGCGAATTTGCCGTGCCTTCCTATCAGGCGCCGCAGCGCTGGGGCTACAATCTGGTGCGGCTGGTGCCCGATGCGGGCGCGAAGGCGCTGCGCGTGCGTTTCCGCGGCATGGTGCAGGACAAGCCCGCCATTGCAAGCTTGCCCGCGCTGAACGATGAGCCCGCGACCCTGCCGCAGCCGGCCTCGGACTGGCGCTGGGGCGTGGTGGCGGTGGGCGCTTCGGGGCAAAGCCGCATCAGCGCCGTGATGGCCGGGGCGAAGGGGGAAATGACCGTTCCGCTCAAACCCGATGATGTCGGGCTTTATATGGTGGTGATGGGCACGCCATCCCGCTTCGAGCCGATCCGCTGGGAGCAGCCCTATGGCGCGATCTATCGCTACCCATGGATGGCGCGTTTCGAGGGCGCCCTGCCCGATGGTTTCGAGCGCGATGCGCCGCCTCCTGTGCCCGGCGCGCATCGCCATCCCCATGGCGGCGGCTGGGTGGGACCGGGCGCGCAGGTCGCCCCCGAGGCCTATGTGGGGCCCTATGCTCAGGTGCTGGGCGGGCGCGTGCTGGATCATGCGCGGATCGAGGACCATGCCATTGTGCGCGGCGGCGAAGTGTCGGGCCGAGCCGTGGTGGGCGCGCTGAGCCTGATCACCGATGGCGTGACCATCAAGGATGATGCGGTGGTGCGCACCACCTTCCTGGGCATCGGCCAGTTCGAGCACGGGGCGGTCATCGGCGGCACGGCCAGCCTGTATGGCGATGTCGAATTGCGCGATGCGCCGACACTGACGCATGGCGCCTACAGCGGTTTTGTCGATGCCGCGGCGTGCGATGATGCGAAGCGGGGTGCCGGGCTGACGGCGATCCCGCCGGAGGTGACAGCGCCCGTGACCTATGCGTGGCAGCCGTGATGCCCTGACGATGGGCCTTCCCCCCTTTCGCGCCGCTCGCGGAACGAGATATCCCCGCAGTGCTTTCTCAAGAGCACGATCGACGCCGGGCAGGGAAGGGCATGGCCATAGCAGCATCCTCATGGATCACGCCGACACCGCAGGGCATCCATCTGCCCGGCGCGGATATCTGGGTCGACCCTTCGGTGGCAGTGGGCCGGGCGCTGGTCACCCATGGCCATGCCGATCATGCGCGCGGCGGCCATGGCCAGACCATCGCCACGGCCGAAACGCTGGCCATCATGGCGCTGCGCTATGGCGTGGCCGAGGGGGCTCATCCGCTCGCCCTGCATGAGCGTCTCACGCTGGGCGATGGCATCACCGCATGGCTGGCCCCGGCAGGCCATGTGCTGGGATCGGCGCAGGTCGTGCTGGAAAGGCAGGGCGAGCGGGTGGTCATCACCGGCGACTACAAGCGCCGCCCCGATCCCACCTGCCTGCCCTTCGAGCCCGTGCCCTGCGACATTCTGGTGACCGAGGCGACCTTCGCCCTGCCCGTTTTCGTCCATCCGCCCATCACCGGCGAGATCGCCCGCCTGATCGAGACCAGCGCCGCACATCCCGACCGCTGCGTGCTGGTGGGCGCCTATGCGCTGGGCAAGGCGCAGCGGGTGATCGCCGAATTGCGGCGGGCGGGCCACACCGCGCCGATCTGGCTGCATGGGGCGATGGAGGCGATGTGCCGCCTTTATACCGAGCATGGCATCGACCTTGGCGATCTGCGGCTGGTCAGCGAGGCTTCGAAAGAGGAACTGGCGGGGCAGATCATCCTGTGCCCGCCCTCCGCGCTCAATGACCGCTGGAGCCGCCGCCTGCCCGATCCCATCACCGCCATGGCCTCGGGCTGGATGCGGGTGCGCCAGCGCGCGGTGCAGCGCAATGTCGAGCTGCCGCTCATCATCTCCGACCATGCCGACTGGAACGAGTTGACCGCCACAATCCGCGAACTCTCGCCCGCCGAGACCTGGATCACCCATGGCCGCGACGATGCGCTGGTCCACTGGTGCCAGACGCATCAGTTGAAAGCCCGCCCGCTCGATCTGGTTGGCTATGAGGATGAGGACGATTGAGCGTGGAGGATTTTGGCACCCTCATCGACCGCCTGATCTACACGCGGTCCCGCAACGGCAAGCTGGAGCTGATCGCGGCCTATCTGCGCCGCGCGCCCGATCCTGATGCTGGCTGGGCGCTGGCCGCCCTGACCGGCGGGCTGGATTTTCCTGCGGTGAAGCCCTCGGCGGTGCGGGCGCTGATCGGGCAGCGGGTCGATCCGGTGCTGTTCGCCCTGTCGCGCGATTATGTCGGCGATACGGCCGAGACGGTCAGCCTGCTCTGGCCCGAGCCCGACCGGCCTGCCGACCCTCCGGGGCTGAGTGAGGCCGTCGCGGCGCTTGCGGCGATGACGCGCGCCACTGTCCATGCCGGACTGGCCGCGCTGCTCGACCGGCTGGATGCCAAGGGGCGTTTTGCCCTGCTCAAGCTGGCGACGGGGGCGCTGCGCATCGGCGTCTCGGCGCGGCTGGCCAAGACGGCTTTCGCGCAGGCCTTTGCCCTGCCTCTCGATGAGGTGGAGGAGGCATGGCATGCGGTGGAGCCGCCCTATGCCGATCTTTTCGCCTGGGCGCGGGGGCATGGCACGCGGCCAGACGCCGCGCATCGCCCGGTGTTCCGCCCCTTTATGCTGGCCCATCCGCTGGGCGAGGAGCAGGTCGATCTCGCTGATTTTGCTGCCGAGTGGAAATGGGACGGCATCCGCGTGCAACTGGTGCGCATGGGGGGCGAGACAAGGCTCTACAGCCGTGGCGGCGACGACATCTCCGCTGCCTTTCCCGAGGTCGCGCGGGATTTCACCCGCGACGGCGTGCTCGATGGAGAGCTGCTGGTGCGCGGCAGCCATCAGGGCGGCGCGGAAGGCGGCGCGGCCAGCTTCAACGCCCTGCAGCAAAGGCTGGGCCGCAAGCAGGTCAGCGCGCGCATGCTGGAGGAGTATCCGGCCTTCGTGCGGCTGTATGACGTGCTGCTCGATGGCGGCGAAGATCTGCGCGCCCTGCCGTGGCGCCAGCGGCGCCAACGGCTGGAGAGCATCATGCCCGGTCTGCCCGCCGCGCGCTTCGACCTGTCCCTGCTGATCGAAGCCGCCGATTTCCATGCCCTCTCCCTGCTGCGCGACGGGGCGCGCGATGCGGCCATCGAGGGGGTGATGCTGAAACGCCGCGACAGCCCCTATGTCGCCGGGCGCCGGGTGGGTCTGTGGTACAAATGGAAGCGCGATGCCCTCACCGCCGATTGCGTGCTGATGTATGCCCAGCGCGGTTCGGGCAAGCGCTCCAGCTTCTATTCCGATTACACCTTCGGCTGCTGGACGGCCCCGCCCGATCAGGGTGGAGAGCTGGTGCCGGTCGGCAAGGCCTATTCGGGCTTTACCGATGAGGACCTCAAATGGATCGACAGTTTCGTGCGTCAGCACACCACCAACCGCTTCGGCCCGGTGCGCGAGGTGGAAAAGACTCTGGTCTTCGAGGTGGCCTTCGATTCCATCCATGAGAGCAACCGCCACAAGTCGAAACTGGCGATGCGCTTTCCCCGCATCGCCCGCATCCGCCGCGACAAGCCCGCCGCCGAGGCCGATCTGGTCGCCAGCTTGCAGGCGATGATTGCGTCCTGATGCGCGCGGCCATGCCTTGTCGCCATGCCCGCCAGCGAGCATGATGGCGCCATGGCCACCACCACAGCCCCGGATAGGGCCCGCGCTCCCATCATCATCTCGGCGTTGCTGGGGCCGGATGATTTCGGCTGGCTCAACGAGCTGAGGCGGGCCCATTTCCCTCCCGAGCGCAACCAGCTCGACGCGCATCTGACGCTGTTCCACCACCTTCCGCCTTCCATCGAGCCGGAACTCAAACAGCGGCTGAGCCTGCTGACCCGCTGCCGCCCGCCGACGGCCATGGCAGAGGGGATCATCAATCTGGGACGCGGCACCGCCATCCGGATAGGGTCGCCCGCCCTGGCCCTGCTGCGCGAGGAACTGGCCGAGGCCTTTGCCGATCTGCTGATCCCTCAGGACGCCGCCCCATGGCGGCCCCATGTCACGATCCAGAACAAGGTCACGCCGGAAGAGGCCCGCGCGCTTCAGAACCGGCTGGCGCAAGAGTTTCGCGCCCGCCCTGTCCGCATCACCGGCCTTGCGGCATGGTGGTATCGCGGCGGGCCCTGGGAGCTGCTTGCGCGCTACCCCTTCCGCTGAAAGCAGGCGGCCCCGCCAAAGTGTGGCCACCAGCCCCTCAGACCCGAGGCCGGACGGCCACGATCGCATCCACCTCGACAGCGGCGCCCAGCGGCAGGGTGGGGACGCCCACCGCGCTGCGGGCATGGCGACCGGCGTCGTCGAACACGGCCAGCATCAGCTCCGAGGCGCCATTGATCACCTTGGGCTGGTCGACAAAACCTTCCGCCGAATTGACGAAGCCGCCCAGCTTCACGATCCTCTCGACACGGTCGAGCGAGCCCAGCGCCAGACGAAGCTGCGCCAGGATCATCAGCGCGCAGGCCCGCGCCGCCTCCACACCCTGCTCCAGGGCGAGATCCTGCCCGAGGCGGCCCGTCACCAGCCTGCCCTCGATCAACGGCAACTGGCCCGAGACATGGGCAAAGCCGCCCATCTCGACCACGGGAACATAGGCCGCAACGGGCGCAGCGGCTGTCGGCAGGATCAGGCCGAGCCGGGCCAGACGGTTTTCGATCGTGCTCATGGTTCTTCTCCTCAACGATGTGGCTGGAATGGTCAGGCGCCGCCGCTGATCGCCTTGAGTTCAAGGTGATCCTCGATGCCCGACAGGCCATATTCGCGACCGATCCCCGATTCCTTGAAGCCGCCAAAGGGCGCGAGCGGCTCATGCACCAGCCCGTTGATCGCCACCCGCCCGGCATCGAGCCGCGCCGCGATGCCCCGCGCCCGCGCCAGATCGCGGCCCAGCACATAGGCGTGCAGGCCATAGGGCGTGTCATTGGCGATGCGGATGGCGTCCTCGTCATCCTCATAGGCGATCAGGCAGAGCACCGGGCCGAAGATTTCCTCGCGCGCGATGGCCATATCATGGGTGACATCGGCAAAGACGGTGGGGCGGATGAAATAGCCGCGTTCGAGCCCTTCCGGGCGGCCCTCGCCGCCGATGATCGGGCGCGCGCCTTCCTCCAGCCCCCTGCGGATATAGGCGCCGACGCGCTCATATTGCCGCAGGTTGACCAGCGGCCCCAGCGTGGTGCGCGGGTCGCGCGGATCGCCCGGCACGATGGCCTGCGCGGCCTCGACGATGGCGCGGCTGAAGGCCTCGATCCGGCCGCGCTGCACCAGAATGCGTGTGCCCGCGATGCAGGCCTGCCCATTGTTGGTAAAGCCGATGGCCAGCGCCTGCCTTGCCGCCTGCGCCGGATCGGCATCGTCGAGCACGATCGTCGGCGCCTTGCCGCCCAGCTCCAGGGTGACGCGCTGGATGCGCTCCGCGCTCGCCCGCAGGATGCTTTTGCCCACCGGGGTCGAGCCGGTGAAGGAGATCTTGCGGATGCGGGGATCGGCGGTCAGCGCCTCGCCCACCACAGGGCCTAGCCCGGTCACCACATTGATGAGGCCCGACGGGGCGCCGGCGGCGTGGAAGCATTCGGACAGCAGCGAGACCTGCCATGGGCTGAACTCGCTGGGCTTGACCACCACCGGGCAACCGGCGGCCAGCGCTCCGGCCAGCTTGACGCTGATCGCATTGTAGACGCTGTTCCACGGCACGATATGCAGCGCCACGCCGACAGGCTGGGCCACCACCTCGGTCTGGTTGATCCACCGGGTGAAGGGGAAATCCGCCAGCAGCCCTGCCGCGATCCGGAAGTTGGCGGCGGCCAGCCCCGCGCGCCAGCGGGCCTGTTCCACCGGGCCGCCATATTCCTCGATGGTGGCCTGGGTCAGCACATCGGCGCGGGCCTCGACGGCTTCGGCCAGAGCGTTGAGCAGATCGATCCGCTCTGCTTTGGATGAGGCGGCCCACAGGGGGAGCGCGCGGCTCGCCGCATCGACGGCCAGCTTGGCGTCCTGTGCATCGGCGAGGCGCAGGCGGCCGGTCTCCACCTCGCTGGTCGGATCGACAAGAGTCAGCTCCTCGCGCCCGAGTACGGGGCGGAAGGCGCCGTCGATATAGGCCTGATCGAAGATGCGCATGGTCTGGTCTTTCCCAAGGCTGCCCCAAGGCTGTGGGGGGGGGGGGACTCGACCAGAGGCATGACAGATCGCTGCCCGTCATGCCCGTTAGTTGCTGTGAAAGCCTGTTAGCCCGGCCGATGCTTCAGGACGAAAGCACGGATAGACGCCGCGAAATCATCGGCTTGCTCGATATGGGCGAAATGCCCGGCATGGGCGATATCGACCCGTTCCAACCCAACGATTGTCTGCTGCAGCACATCGCCGCAGGCCTTGCCGCAGATGAAATCCTGCGCGCCCACGATGGCGAGGGTCGGCAGATGCTGATCGCGCAGCGTCTCTCTCACATCGAAAGGCGTGTTGTCACCCACCACGAAACTGGCGGTGAGCCCGTCGCGCAGCGTGGCAATCGCCGGGCTCAGCGGATCGGCGAAATAGGCTGGCAACAACCCGCGCATGGCGGCGGTATAGCTGGCATCGTCGCGGATGGACGGGATGGACGCCCATGCGGCGAGAACCTCTGCCGCCAGATCGCGATCCTCATAGGTCGCCGCCGCCTGACGCACCGCCGCATCCGCCGCCTGCATAAAGGCAGGCCCGGTGACGGCAGCGCTGTCATAGAGGATCAGCCCCCGCAGCCGCTCCGGATGGGCCAGGGCATGATGCTGCGCCACAAAGCCGCCATGCGAATGGCCGAGCAGAAAGACATCCCGCAGATCCAGCGCCTTGAGGAAGCCATCAAGCTGCGCGCTGTAACGCTCGACTGTATAGCCTTGCGGATGGGTGCCTAGCCGCCCCGACAGGCCGGTGCCGATCGGTTCGAGATAGACCATCGTCATAAAGGCTTCGAGGCGCGGCATGCGCAGATAGGCCCAGTCGATCCCCGGCCCGCCGGGATGGACCACGCAGACCGGGCCGGACCCGGCGACATGGCAGGATTGGGCGAGGCCCGCGACATCCACCATATGGTGCCCCGGCTGCAGGATGTTTGTCGTCTTCATGGTCTTCCTTTCGGCAACCGGCGTCAGAACGCCGAGCGCACCGTGCCGCCATCCACCCGCAGCGTCGCGCCGCTGACATAGGCGGCCAGTTCGCTGGAGAGATAGGTGACCGCGCCCGCGATCTCCTCCGCGCGGCCAAGGCGGCCGATATCATTGGGCACCATATCCCTGACGCAGCCGCTCTCGATCTTCTCCCAGCTTTCGCCCCAGCCGCGTGCCGGGGCGATCTGCTCCAGCAACTCCTTGACGGCGGGCACCAGAATGGCGCCGGGCGCCACGATGTTCGAGGTGACGCCCGTGTCCTTCAGCCGCCGGGCCAGAGACACCGCCAGATTGTGCCGGGCAGCCAGCGTGGCCTGATAATCGGGCAGTTGCGCGGTCGGCTGCTCGGCAAGGCCGCCGCCGATCTGGATCACCCGCCCCCAGCCGCGCGCGACCATGGCAGGCACCAGAGCCTGGATCATCCGCACTGCCGAGACCACATTGACCTGATAGCTCTCTGCCCAGACCTGCGGGGTGGCGCTGTGCCAGTCGAGATGATGGTAATGGCCGGCATTGTTGACCAGAATATCCACCTCGCCGCCCGAGAGGGCCTGCGCCACCACAGCGGCGGCGCCCTCATCGCTGGCCAGATCGCCGATGGCGACATCGGCCTTGCCGCCGCTGGCGATGATGTCTGCCGCGACCTGCTCGGCGCGTGCGCGGTTGCGGCCATGCACCACCACCGCCGCGCCTTCCGCCGCCAGCATCCGCGCGATGGCCTCGCCCAGACCCGCTGACGCGCCGGTGACCAGAGCACGCCGGTTATCGAGATTCATGTTCATGTCCCATCCTTTCACTGCCAGTGTCCCGCATCAGATGGGGCTGAAGCATTGTCTTGATTAGCCCGGTTAATCTGGATGCGGCATGCAACAATCCGGGACAATGGGGAGGGCATCGCCGCAAGGGAAGGGGAGGTGGGCCGGTCCTAACGCGTCATCACAGCAACTAACGGGTGAAGCGGTTCTGCCAGGCCTATCGAGGCTGGCAGCAGCACCGTGGAGGAAGGCGATGATGGACAGGGCCGAAGAATGGGCGATCTACCGTCTGGCCGCGCGTCTTGCCCAGGCGGGCGATGACCGGGATGAGGCGGCCTATCGCGCCTGTCTGGCCGATGAAGTATGGAGCGGGCCCGCGCATCAGGGCGC
Source organism: Novosphingobium sp. (assembly GCF_039595395.1). Lineage (NCBI taxonomy): Bacteria > Pseudomonadati > Pseudomonadota > Alphaproteobacteria > Sphingomonadales > Sphingomonadaceae > Novosphingobium > Novosphingobium sp. The sequence continues at coordinate 333,771 of NZ_JBCNLP010000006.1, forward strand.
CTGCGTTCCGCGTGAGACCTATGCGCGCGATGCGATGGAGCGCCTGTCGCGCACCGTCTGGACCCATCATCTGCTCGCCAATCCGGTGATCGCTGTGGATGAGCGCGGGCGCAGCGCCGATGCGGCCATCGATGTGGTGGTCACCGCCTGCCTTGCCATGGGCGCCATGGGCGAGGAGCCGGGCCGCCGCTTCACCTGCGGCGGGCGTTACGAACTGGGCTTCGAGCGGGGCGCCACAGGCTGGTGCATCAACCGCCGCTTCCTGCGGATCCGCTATCGCCATGGCGAGGCACCGGGCTGAGCAACCGGTCGATCCGTGATCAACTAACAACTCCTAACTGGTCCGCGTGGCAGGCAGCGGGCTAGAACGGCAGCGGAAACATCGGGATCGCGGCGTTCGGCGTGATGGTCATGCGGATCGCTCGTTCCCGGCCAGTTCGGGAACGGGAATGTCCAGCATCAGTCAGGCCGCCCAGATGCTTATTCGTGACGCTGAAAATGCGTGGAACCTCGGCGATCTGGGCGCGATCATCATGAGCAATTCGATCGACTGCTTCTGGCGGGCCCGCGTCCATTTCCTCTGGGGGCGCGAGCAGATCCGCACCCATGTCGAACGCCAGTCGCGGCGCGAGATCGACTTCCACACCATCTTCGAGCCATGGGCGGAAAGCGAGGGGCGCCTCTCCATGCGTTTCGCGTCGGAATTTCGCAATGACAGCGGCACCTGGTTCCGCGCCTATGGCAGCGAGGAGATGGAGTTCGACCGCGCGGGGCTGGTGATCCGCCGCCTGACCGCGGCCAACGAACACCCCATTCAGGACCATGAGCGCGTGTTGCGCTGGCCGGATGGGCGGCGCCCCTCCTCCTTCCCGACCCTGAGCGAACTGGGCTTTTAGGATCGCCGTTTAACGGCGCAATGCCGCCCGGAGTTCTCTGGCGTGGCGCAGATCGGGGGTGTCGGCGCTGTCGGCATCCCGCAGGGCCCGCGCCAGGGCGTGGATGGCCTCGTCCCTCCGGTCCAGCGCCTCAAGGCGGGTGGCCAGAGCGATGGCGGCCTTCACCGCAAAGGCGCGGGCACCCTGACGCAGGGCGATGTCGAGCGCCTCCCGCAGCAGGCCGATGGCGGTCTCGGGAGCATCCTGCATGATCTCGGCCTGCATGCTCAGCAACTCGGCCAGGGCGACCTCCTCGCCGATGGCTTCGCAGCGCAGGATGGTCGAGGCGATCACATCGCGCGCCTCCTGCCGCCGGTCCTCCAGCATCAGGCCGCGCGCCAGCGTGATCGAGAAGGGTGTGGTCAGCAATTCGTAGCGCGCCGCGCGCAGGCGCGCCAGACTGTCCTCGACTTCGGTCAGCGCCTCGCCGCTCCTGCCGCTGCGGATGGCGATCTCGCCGCGAAATCCGGCGGCCGCGACCATATAGGGGCCAAGCGCATTGACCTGAGCGCAGGTGGTGAAGGCCTCCAGCGTCTCTTGCGCCGTCGCGAAATCCTCCATCCAGATATGCAGCGTCAGCGACCAGATCAGCGCGATGCAATGCGTCACCGGATGATCGAGCCGCGAGGCCAGGCTGACCGTCTGCCGGGCCAGACTCGCGGCCTGCTCGGCATGGCCGGAGAGCCACAGCGTGCGGGCCAGCGCGATGCCCGAGCGGTTGCGATGATCGAAGCCATAATGGATCGTGCGGTTGCGGCTGGAGACCGGGCAATGGGCCAGCGAAATCTCCAGCTCCTCACGCGCGCGGCGCTGGTTTCCGGCCAGATGCTGCGAAATGCCCGACAGCGAATAGGCGATGCCGATCGCCTCGGGATCGCCGATCCGCCCGGCGACCCTCACCGCGCGCCCGGCCAGCTCCATGGCGATGGCATAATCGCCGATCCGCTCGTGATAGATATGCAGGCGGCCCAGCATGCGAAGCTGGTTCCAGCGGTCGTCGAGCGCGGTGGCCACCTCCAGCGCGCGGGACAGCGCCTGCCCCGCCACGCGGCTGTTGCCCCGCGTGAACATCAGCGTGATGCCCAGAGCGCCCTGCAGCTCCAGCTCGATCGCGGTGCCGTGGCGGGCCTCGGCCATGTCCTCGAGCGCGCGGGCGCACCAGTTGCGGCACTCGCCCAGATGCGAGAGGTTAAGGAACACCGGCGTGCTGGCGGCGGCCAGACGCACGCCCATGTCACGATCCCCCTCGGGCCCGAAGCACCATTCCAGCGCGCTGCAGATGTTGCCCACCTGCTGGCGCAGCGGCTGCGTGTCCGGCATCAGGCTCTCCTCCTCGCCGGAGACCGCCCCCAGCTCGGCCAGGAAGAAACCGGCATGGCGGGCGGCGGACTGGTTGAAAGCTTCCGCCCCGCGCAGCCGCAGCTTTTCGCGCGCATAGGCGCGGGTCATTTCCAGCAGGCGGTAAATGCTGCCGTCGGGCGAAAGCTTGGGCGCGATCAGCGATTTGGCGGTCAGCGAGAACAAGGCGGAGACCACGGCCTCGCTGTCCAGCATGTCATCGGCGGCCACGGCCAGCGCGGCATCGATGGAGAAGGGGCCGACGAAGACCGAGAGCCTTTCTAGCACGATGCGTTCCACCGCGCCGAGCAGGCCGTAGCTCCAGTCGAGCATGGCCTGAAGCGTCTGCTGGCGCGGCAAGGCGGTGCGGCGGCCGGCCCAGCCAAGGCTGAAACGTTCCCCCAGCTCGCGGGCGGTGGCGTGAATGCCATGGGTGGCGACGCGCACCGCCGCCAGCTCGATCGGCAGCGCCATGCCGTCCAGACGGCGGCAGATGCCCGCGATAAGCTGGACGGCCTCCTCGTCGATGGTCAGGGCGGTGTCGGCGGCGCAGGCGCGGTCGTGGAACAGTTGCACGGCGGGATAGGCCAGGATCTCCCGAGCGGAGAGCGCGTCTGTCTCCTCCGGGCAGGCCAGCGCGTTGAGGCGATGGATATGTTCGCCGCGCACCCGCAGCGGCTCGCGCGAGGTGGCCAGAATGCGGACATGCGGCGCGGCCTCGATCAGCCGTTCGACCAGATGGGCGACCTCCTCGATCAGATGCTCACAATTGTCGAGCAGCAGCAGGATCGGATGCTCGCGCATATGGCCCAGGATCACGGCGAGCGGATCGTCGCTCTGCACGACGATGCCCATCGCGCTGGCGATCATGCCGGGCACCAGCGCGGCATTTTCCAGCAGGCTGAAATCGACAAAGGCGACATGGCCCTGAAAGGCCGGGGCCAGCACATGCCCCATCTCGACGCCCAGCGAGGTCTTGCCCACGCCGCCCGGCCCCACGATGGTGAAAAGCTGCGTGTCGATCACCCGCTCGCTCAAAAGCCGCACGTCATGCTCGCGCCCGATCAGCAAGGGCATGCGCGGCGGCAGATGGCGTGTGTTCGTTGCCGGCGTTTCGGTCAGCAGCGGCATGGGCAGGCCGGCGCGCACCATCGCCTGCCGCTCGACCTTGGCGACAAAGGCATAGCCCACGCCCACCTGCGTCGCGATGTAGCGGGCGCCGCCCTTGCCTTCGCCCAGCAGCTTGCGCAGCCCGGCCATATGGAAGCGCAGGCTGCCATCCTCGACCACCACATCGCTCCACACGCGGTTGAGCAGCTCGCGCTTGGACCAGACCCGACCGGGCTGCTCGGTTAGCACGATCAGCAGGTCGAGCGAGCGCCCGCCGATCTCCACCGGCGCGCCATGCATCGTCAGCAGGCGCTCGCGCGGGGACAGGGCGAAGGGGCCGAAAGAGATCCGGTCGCGGGGCCGGTCATGAAGGAGTGGCGTCTCCGTATCCGTCATGGCGGGGTCAGGCCCGTGATAGCGATCGCCAGGACAGAGGCAGAGCCGGATGATGGGCGCGGCATGGCGGTCTTCCTTCAGCGTGTGCGAGTGGTTGTTCTGATAGACCTTTTGTCGAAGCAGGGGTGTTAGACTGTGTGATGCACTGTGAGCATGAACGTGAGCGTGAACGTGAGCATAAGCGGTTCAGGCAGGCTGGCGGGCGGAGAAATCCACGCCTCTGGTTTCCCGGAGCAGCACGACCGCCAGCAGCACGATCAGATAGGCGCCCGCGACATAGAGCCCGATGGCATGGCGAAAGCCCAGCGTGGCCATGCTGCTGCCGATCGCCAGCGGGGTGATCCCGGCCAGAGCGCGCCCCACATTGTAGCAGAAGCCCAGCCCCGAACCGCGCAAGGGTGTGGGATAGATCTCGGTCAGCACCGGCCCCACGGTGCTGAAGATCCCTAGCGTGAACAGGCCCAGCATGGGGGTGAGCGCCAGCAGTTGCAGGTCCGAAAGCGGCAGGCGGGTGATCGCCAGCACCGTGACCAGACCCCCGCATGTGAAGGTGCCCAGCGTGGCCCGCCGTCCGGCACGGTCATTGAGCCATGCCCCCAGCCCATAGCCGCCCAGCGAGCCGCCGACCAGCGCGGCCATATGCAGCCCGGTCTGCGCGGGGGAGAGGCCCCGCTCCAGCCGCAGCATCGTGGGCCACCAGGTGGCGATCGCCCAATAGCCGCCATGCGCGCCGGTCGCCAGCAGGCTGCCCTTGAGCGTGTCGAGGCGCAGGCCCCGCGCGAAAATGCCGTGCCAGCGGTGCCGCGTGGCGCTCTGCTGGAAGATCGGCGCATCGGACAGGCGCAGGCGCAAGGGGAAGATCATCAGCGCCGGGATCAGCGTCAGGGCGAAGCTGACGCGCCAGCCCGGCTCGGGCGGCAGCCATGTGAGGGCCAGAGCGGTCGATCCGGCGGCCAGCGCCCAGCCCACGCTCCATGCGCTTTGCAGCGTGCCCAGCAGGCGGCCCCGCACGGCGGAGGGGGCGATCTCGCTCATGAAGACGACGCCCACGGCCCATTCCGCCCCGAAGCCGAAGCCCTGCACCAGCCTTGCCCACAGCAACTGGTCATAGTTTTGCGCCAGACCGCACAGCAGCGTGGAGATCGCCAGCCACAGGATCGAGACGCGCAGGATGCGGATGCGCCCGATCCGGTCGGACAATGCCCCGGCCAGCCAGCCCCCGGCCGACCCCGCCAGCAGCACCGTCGAGGCCAGCAGCCCGGCGCTCGACGGGGTGAGGTGCCACAGCGCCAGCAAGGTGGGCAGCACAAAGGCATAGAGCTGCACATTCATCGCATCGATGACAAAGCCGGTGTAGGAGCTGCGGAAGGCCGCGCGCCCCTCACCGTCCAGCCCGCGATGCCATGAGAGGAGGCTCATGATGCCGCCCTCATGCCCAGCCGCTCTTCCCGCATGCGATCCTCTCCCTTGGCAACCGGCCTGCCCCGATCAGGCTAAGCCGAAAGATGCCGCATAGGGAGATGCAGGATCCGGGACAATGATAGGTGCATGCGGGCAGGTCAGTTTGCTCCCGATCAGAATTTCGCCGTCAGCCCCGCGAACAGCGTGCGGCCCAGCACATCATACAGGCCGGGGAAGGTGTTGGCATTGCCATATTGCGAGGCGACGCCAAGGTTGTTGGAATCGAGCAGCGGCGAGTCCTTGTCGAACAGATTGGTCACGCCCATGCGCAGGGTGAAGCGCCGCATCACCGGCACGGAGGCCGCCAGATCGAAATAGCTGTAGGCCGCGATGCGCGCATCGGCCAGATCCTTCGCGCCCGCCGTCACCCCGCTGAAGGCCGGATTGCCAGCATTGATGTCCACCGTGCTGGAGCCGATGTAGCGCCAGCTCAGCGACAGCGTGGCCTGCCATGGCGTTTCCCAGCTCAGGCGGGCATTGTGGCGCCATGTCGGGGTGGGCACGCCGCAGGTCGGGCCATAGAGGCCCGCGCAATCATAGGAGGGCTGGCCGGGCAGGGGAGAGACCTGCTGCTTGCGGTTCCAGGTGCCGTTCATGCTCAGGGCCAGCGCGCCCAGATGGCGGGCGCCGAGCCGGTCGAGATCGAGGCGATAGGCCGCCGCAACATCCAGCCCCGCCGTATGCAGGAAGCCGGTGTTGACATTGGTGTTGACGATATAGCCGCCCGTCGTGGCCAGACTGCCCGTGGCATCGCGCTTGATGAAGCTGCAATAGAAGGGCGAGCCATTCGTCAGGCACTGCGAGAAGGCCAGCGCGGCGGGAACCGTGCCGATCAGATTGTTGACCTTGATGTCGTAATAGTCGAGCGAGAGCGACAGGCCCGGAATGCTGCGCGGGGTCAGCACCATGCCGGCGGTGAAGGTGTCGGCGGTCTCGGGCTTGAGTGCCAGATTGCCGCCGACCAGCGCGCTGCAGAAGTTGGAGGTGCAATCGGCGATCCGCCCATATTGCGCCGCCGTCACCCCGGTGTTGGCGCATTGCGCCAGCGAGGCGGTGGGGGCGTTCCCTGCGCAGCTATCGGTGACCGAGACCGTCGAGCGGCTGGTCGCGGCGAACAGCTCCTGCACATTGGGCGCGCGCACCGCGCGGTTGTAGCCGCCCCGGAACATCACATCGCGCGAGGGCGCGTAGGAGAGCGTCGCCTTATAGGTGCTGGCCCCGCCCGCGAAATTGTAATGCGAATAGCGATAGGCGAGATCGAGCGAGAGATCATGCAGCAGCGGCCTGTCGCTGGCGAGCGGGATCAGCGTCTCGACAAAGGCCTCGGCAACATGGGTGCTGCCCGAAGTGGGCGAGACGATGCCGAAACCCGCCAGATCGCCGCTCAGGAAATTGGGGCTGACCTGCAGCGAGACGCTGTCGCGCCGGTATTCCCCGCCGATCGCCAGTGAGATCGGATGCTGGGCCAGCGGGCTCTGCAGGCCCATGCGGCCCAGATCGCCGTTGATCGTGCCGCTGAGCACGGTCTGCGTCACCGTGCCGTTCTGGCTGCCGCTGGCGAAGATGTAATCCGCCGCTGCGGTGCTGATCTGGCCAAGCTGGAAAATGTTGAGCGGCGCGCATCCGGCATTCCCGGAAATGCAGCTCGCCGTGCCATTCACGTTGCGGACCTGCAGCGCATCCTGCACGCGCGAGACCGAAATGTCGTTGGTTGCGGTGTTGTGATAATCGACGATGCCATATTGCACATAGGCATCGTAGCTCCAGCCGCCGCCAAGCTGTCCCTTGGCGCCGCCGAGCAGGCGATAGTCGGTGTGGCGGATGCTGTAGTAACGCTCGCGCCCCGGCACCACGACGCGCTTGCCGATGGTGCCGCTCCACGAGGAACCGGCGCGCCCGGCATTGGCGCCGCACAATTGCCCGGCCTGGGCGGCGGTCAGCAGCGGATTGTCGCAATTGATGGTGTAGGTGCTGCTGGAGACGATGCCGCCGGGCGCCAGTTGCGCGCGGTTGGTGTCATCCATGAACATCACATCGGCATAGGCTTCGAAGGCCGGGCTGAAGGCGTAATGGGCGAAAGCGCCTGCGGTGTAACGCTCGTCGGCGCGCTGGAGATAGACAGTCTCGGCCGAATTGTAGGCCAGCGATCCGGTGTAGGGCACGAAGCTGGCCGTGCCGTTGGGATTGGCGGCCAGACCACTGCCCGTGCCGCCGGTGCGGAACCGGCCATAGGCGCTGGTGCTGGAGCCCGAGCAGGCATGGGTGTCGAACGGCTGCGAGACGGTGGTGGTGCCATAGTTGCAGGCGGCAAAATCGCGGTCGGCATCCCCAACCGGGTCGGTGTGGCGATAGCCGACATAGGCGGTGATGTTGCCGCGCCCATCCGCCGTGTTGGCGCCAAAGGCGATGGTGGCGTTATGGGTGAAGCCGTCGAACTTGTTGCCCGGAACCTTCACGCCGAAATCGCGCAATTTCTGCTGGGCGGCGGCGTTGTTGTTGTCATGCTGATCGGCGGAAAACTGGTAATCGACCAGAAAGCCCTTCAGATTGCGCTTCATCTTGAAGT